>NZ_JBVJJA010000035.1:0-80982 GCF_055586005.1 Micromonospora sp. NPDC051924 | reverse complement strand
TTGGAGTGACAAACCTTGATACCGGAACTCCGCTTCTCACTCTCTGATCAACACACCCTTGACCGGCCTCTCCCACGCCTAACTGAACGGCGTTGCGGCTAGAGCGGGCGCGGGTGGGGCTGGTCGAGGGGCATCGGCACCTGGAGGAAGGTGGCGCCGCGCAGGTCCAGCCAGGCGCGGTCGGGGGCGCGGACCAGCCGGATCATCACCTCCGTGCAGTTCGGGCAGCGGCCGATCAGGCCGGGGGCGTGCGAGTAGACGTGCAGACCGGCCATCGGGCCGGTCATGCCGCAGTTGTCGCAGCGCCCGGTGGCGGCGCTCAGGTCCACCGCGAACAGCTCCCGCAGCGGCCCGTCGAGCATGTTGCCGTCCAGGTAGGACAGGTCGGTCATGGGGTCCTCCTCGCTGGTCACCCGGTGGGTCCGAAGCGTTCGGTCCGTACCCGCCGGGTCTGGTGGCCCAGCCCCACCAGCAGGTCCGCCACGGTCTCCACGAAGCCGGTGGGGCCGCAGACGTAGCAGAGCGGTTCCAGGTCGGGCGGCCAGCCGTGGCTGTTCACGTCGGCCAGGCCGATCCGGTGCGGCTCGCCGCGCCAGCCCTCCGGCGCCTGGCGGGTGTACACGTACGTCACGTCGAGCCCCTGGTCGTCGCGGGTCCGGCGGCGCAGTTCGTCGGCGTAGAAGGCGTCGTCGGGGGTGCGGACCGAGTAGATCAGGCGGAACGGCGCCCGGCTGCCGGCGGCGCGGCGGGCCCGCACCATGGCCATCAGCGGCACCACCCCGGAGCCGCCGGCGATCAGCAGCACCGGCGCGCTCTCCTCCGTACGCCAGACGAACCAGCCGCCGACCGGCCCGCGCACCTCCACCGGGTCCCCGTGCGCCCACACGTCGGTGAGGTACGGCGACACCTCCCCGTCGGGCACCTTCTGCACGGTCAGCTCGATCCGCTCCCCCTCGCCGGGCGCCGCCAGCGAGTACGACCGGGCCGCCTGGTAGCCGTCGGGGGCGGTGAGCCGCACGTCGACGTGCTGCCCCGGCAGGTGCCCCGGCCAGCCCGGCACGTCCAGCACCAGGGTCTGCGCGGTCGGCGTCTCCACCCGCCGCTCGGCGAGCCGGGCCACCCGCCAGCTCAGCGGGGCGACGACCCGCCCGCCGGTGGTCGGCGCGGCCACCTCAGTCGCCCTGGTAGCGCTGCTCGCGCCACGGGTCGCCGTAGTCGTGGTAGCCGGCGGTCTCCCAGAAGCCGGGCTGGTCGTCGACGAGCAGCCTGATGCCGCGCACCCACTTCGCCGACTTCCAGAAGTAGAGGTGCGGGACGAGCAGCCGGGCCGGGCCGCCGTGCTCGGCGGGGAGCGGACCATCCTCGTACGTGTGCGCCACCCAGGCCCGGCCGCCGCGCAGGTCGTCCAGCGGCAGGTTGGTGGTGTACCCGCCGTACGAGTGGACCAGCGCGTACCGGGCGGCGGTGTCGACCCCCTCGAGCAGCGTGTCCAGCGAGACGCCCTGCCAGGTGGTGTGCAGCTTGGACCAGCGGGTGACGCAGTGGATGTCCACGGTCGGCGTCTCCTGCGGCAGGCCCGTCAGCTCGTCCCACGACCAGCGGAACTCAACCCCGCCCTCCGTGGTCAGCACGAACTCCCAGGTGTCCAGCGGCACCTTCGGCGTCGGGCCGGCGGAGAGCACCGGGAAGTCCTGGGTGAGGTACTGGCCCGGGGGCAGGGCCGGTTCGGCCGAGCGGGGCCGGCCCTGGAAGCCGGGCGACACGATTCCCACCGGTCAGTCGTACCACCTGGAGTGGGCCCGGGCGAGGGATTCGACCGGACCCGCCGCGGCGGGTGACCACCGCGGCGGCCGGGTGGGGTACGGGTCAGTGCCGCTCGGCGACGACCTCCGCGTTGCCGGGTTCGCGGTCGCGGGTGGCGCGCAGGCTGGTCAGGGTGACGATCACCAGGACGCCGATGATGACGCCGAGCGAGGCGAGCGTGGGAATCTGCGGCACCCCGGGCCAGATGCCGTGCGCCCAGTGCAGGCCGAGCTTGAGGCCGATGAACGCCAGGATGATGGCCAGGCCGTAGCTGAGGTGCACCAGGCGGCTGAGCGCGGCGTGCAGCACGAAGTAGAGCGCGCGCAGGCCGAGCAGGGCGAACGCGTTGGTGGCGAAGACCAGGTACGGGTCCTCGGTGATGCCGTAGACGGCGGGCACCGAGTCGACCGCGAACACCACGTCGGTGCCGAGCACCGCGACCACGACCAGGGCGAACGGGGTGAGCGCGCGGCGGGCGCCCTGCCGGACGGTCATCCGGGTGCCGTGGTAGTCGTCGACCACCGGCATCACCCGGCGCAGCAGCTTCACCGACCGCATCTTGTTGATGTCGACCTCCTGCTCGTGCCCGGACAGGGCATCGCGCAGCAGCTTGACCGCGGTGGCGACCAGGATGATCGCGAACAGCAGGAAGGCGAAGTCGAGGGTCTGCAGGGCGGCGGCGCCGAGCGCGATGAAGACCGCGCGCAGCACCAGCGCGCCGGCGATGCCGTAGAGCAGCACCCGCTGGGCGAGCACGGCGGGCACCGCGAACGCGGCCAGCAGCAGCATGAAGACGAAGAGGTTGTCGACCGAGAGGGACTTCTCGACGAGGTAACCGGTGAGGTACTGGACGCCCAGCTCCGACCCGTACCGGGACCAGACCCAGGCGCCGAAGGCCAGTGGCAGAGCGATGTAGAACGCCGACCAGCCGAGCGCCTCCTTGATCGACACCTCGTGCGGCTTGCGGGTGACCAGGAAGTCCAGCACCAGCAGCGCGAGCACGCCGGCGATGGTGACCGCCCAGAGGGTGGGGGTGCCGACCGACGACAGCTCAGCGGCGGACAGGTATGACAATTCGGTCATGGAGCCTCCTCGAACACCGTGTCATGTTCGAGGTCTCCTTCACCCACGGAACGTGGGCAACCACCCGAGGCACGCCCGGGGCGCGCCGTACTGACCGGAATGGTTCGTGGGAAGTACTCCCCTCGGCCCGTCCAGGTTAGGGCAACCTCACCCCCGTCGCCAAGTCCACAACCCAGATGATTGCCCTGGTCAACAGCTGTGTGGACCGTCGGGCATGGTGCCCGGCGCGGTGGAGTCCTATGGTGTCGCGATGAGCAACCAGGGGCCGCTGACCGGCGTACGGGTGATCGAGCTGGCCGGCATCGGACCCGGCCCGTTCGCCGCGATGATGCTCGCCGACCTCGGCGCCGACGTTGTCCGCGTCGACCGGGTGGGCGGCGGCGGCTTCGGTGCCATCCCCGGCGACCTGCTGAACCGCAACCGCCGCTCGCTCGCCGTCGACCTGAAGAGACGCGAGGGACGCGACGTCGTGCGGGCCCTCGTCGCCGGCGCCGACGCGCTGATCGAGGGATTCCGGCCCGGGGTCACCGAGCGGCTCGGCCTCGGCCCGGACGACTGCCTCGCCGCCAACCCGCGACTGGTGTACGGCCGGATGACCGGCTGGGGGCAGGACGGCCCGCTCGCCCCGACCGCTGGCCACGACATCGACTACCTGGCGCTGACCGGCGCGCTGCACGGCATCGGCCGGGCCGGCGAGCGCCCGGTGCCGCCGATGAACCTGCTCGGGGACTTCGGCGGGGGCGGGATGATGCTGGCCCTCGGCGTCGTCGCCGCCCTGTACGCGGTCCGCGCCGGAGCCCCGGGACAGGTCGTCGACGCGGCCATCGTGGACGGCGTGTCGGTGCTGGCCACCCAGATCCACGCGCTGCGCCGGTTCGGCATGTGGCAGGACCCACGCGGGGTGAACCTGCTCGACGGCGGCGCACCCTTCTACGACACGTACGAGTGCGCCGACGGCCGCCACGTCGCGGTGGGCGCGCTCGAGCCGCAGTTCTACGCCGAACTGGTCCGGCTCACCGGCTTCCCGCTCGACGGCGACGAGGCGCCGGACCGCAACGACCCGGCGAACTGGCCGGCGCTGCGCGAGTCGTGGGCCCGGCTGTTCCGGACCCGCACCCGGGACGAGTGGACGGAGTTGCTGGCCGGCTCCGACGCCTGCGTGGCCCCGGTGCTGGACTGGGCGGAGGCGCCGGAGCACCCGCACCTGGCGGCCCGGGGCACCTTCGTCGAGCACGACGGGGTCATTCAGCCCGCCCCGGCGCCGCGCTTCTCCGCCACCCCCACCTCGGTCCGCCGGCCGGCCCCGCAGGCCGGCGCCCACACCGACGACCTGCTCGCGGAGGCCGGCTTCGCCGCCGACCGGATCGCCGCCCTGCGCGCCGCCGGCACGGTCGCCTGACCCGGCCGCCCGGTCGGTGGCGGTGATGCCGCGGCGCGCCTTGATCCACCCGCCGGTCTGGGCTCAGCGGCGGCGCGAGGTGGCCGGGGCCAGGGCCGGCTCCACCATGTCCCGGTAGTCGCGCGGCAACTGCACCACCACGTCCTGGAACTCCCCGCTGGTGATCGCCTCGCGCAGCGTGGTGAACACGGCCCGAACCGCGTCCCGGGCGACGTTCTCGTCGCCGCCGGCCCGCCGGGCCACCCGGGCGACGAACTCGGCCGCCCCGAACCGGTCGGCCGCCTCGGTCCGTGGGTGGGGCTTGAGCGCCTCCCACAGCGGCTTCGGCAGCTGCGCGGCGAGGTCCAGCACCTCACCGCCGGTCATCCGTTCGGAAAGGGTCTCCAGCGTGGCCCGGGTCAGGTCCGCCGCCCGCTCGTTCGACGTCCCGGTACGCCGGGCGACCCGGTCCACGAAGGTCCCGTACTCCATGCGTGGTACCCCCTTCGGTCCTCCGGCCGGACGCCTACCCGGCACGGCGACGCGGAAACGGTGAGCGGATTTCCCCGCCTCCCGGGCGTGACCGGCGGCCCGACGGGTAACCGCCGCCGGTCGTGACCGTGACTACAGGCGCGAGGAGCCCCACCCATGGCGAGTTACACGGACGTCCTTGACTACCTGTCCGCGCTGGACTACCCGGCCGGGAAGGACGACGTCATCCGCGAGGCCGAACGGGAGGGCGCACCGCCGGACGTGTTGCAGGCGCTGCGGGCCCTGCCGCCGGTGGACTACGCCAACGGCAACGAGGTGGCCCGGTCGGCCGGCATAGACGCCGCACCCGAGGTCGGCCGCTCGCAGCGCGCGGCCCAGGCCCGGGACAAGCATCCGCGGGTCTCGCAGCACCTGCGCGGCATCTGACGCCACCGGTGCCACGCCGGACCGCCCGGGCGGACGGGCACGTCCCGGCCGCCGTCCAGCTCATCCTGATGACGGTGGTCGGTGTGGTCTGCGGGGGCCTGGTCGGCATGCTGACGTCGCCGGCGCTGGCGCCGCTGGTCGGGTGGGACGCCGCCGCGTTCAGCTGGCTGGCGCTGCAGTGGGGGCGGTTGTCGCGGCTGGACGCGGCACGGACCGCTCGGCTGGCGAAGCTCGAGGACCCCAACCGGGCGATGCGCGACGTGCTGCTGCTGGCCGCCTGCCTGGCCAGCCTGCTTGCCGTCGGCGTGGTGCTGACCAGTGCGCACGCCGTCGCCTCCGGGCTTTCCCGGGACCTGTACGGCGTCCTCGGCGTGGTCAGCGTGGTGCTCTCCTGGCTCGTGGTGCACACCGTCTTCACCACCCGGTACGCCCGCCTGTACTACAGCGGCGAGCCCGGCGGGATCGACTTTCACCAGACCGAGCCGCCGTGCTTCGCCGACTTCGCGTACCTGGGCTTCACGGTGGGCGCGACCTTCCAGGTCTCCGACACCGACCTGTCCAGTTCAGAGATGCGCCGGACGGTACTGCGGCACACCCTGCTGTCATACCTGTTCGGCGCGGTCATCATCGCCGCAACGGTGAACCTCCTGGCCGGCTTGGCGGCGTGAAGGCCGGCCGCCCCGTGACAGGCGGGCGCCCCGGGTCACGAACCGCGACCTGGGGCGCCACGCAGCACCTGTCCCTGCCGGTCCGCGCCCGAACCGGGTCGCGACCGCCAGGCGGTGGATGTTCGCCCGAACCGGGCGGGCATCGCTGCCACGATCATCATACGACGCGGCATCAGCCGAACGGGTGACTATCGCGAAATTGTGGCCAGCGCCGCACCCGGCTCAGCCGGTCAGTTCCGCGTACCGCTTCTCCAGGTCCACCCTGGCCAGTGCCCCCACCAGCCAGGCCAGCCGCTCCGACTCGTCGGTGCCGGCCAGCCCGGCCAGGTCGGCCGCGGACCGGCCCAGGCCCAGCCGGCGCGCCGCGGCCAGCGCCCGCCGGTCCGCCACCGGCGCCACCTCGTGCCACACCGCCTGCGCCTCGCGCAGGAACAGGTCGGCCACCTCGTCGTCCACCCCGGGCAGCGCGGTGAGCATGCGCCGTTCCCGGGCCGGATCCTGGTGCGCCTCGGTGCGCAACCGGCGCAGGTCGCCCCGGTACCGGTCGACGATGGTCCGGGCCAGGTCACCGAGCACGTCGGCGAGCGCGTCAACGTCGCCGCGCTGCCCGGCCGCCCGCAGCACCCGTACCCGGTCCTCGTGCAGCGAGCGGGCCATCCGGGCGGCACTGTCCCAACCGGCCTCCCGCAGGGCCACCGCGGTGTCGACCCCCTTGCGGAAGTCGCCGCGCCGGGCGAGCAGAACGGACAGGTAGAGCACCTGGAACAGGTGGGACGGGTTGTTGATGACCCGGAATCCGTACCATTCGGCGAAGCCGCGCTCCCCGGCGAGCCGGCGGACCAGCCGCTTCTTGTCCTCGATGCTGGAAATCGCAGTGGTCGGCATGCCCGCGTCTACCCAGGCCCGGGCCAGGCATTCAGCCCAGGAAGCCGCCCCGCCGGTCGCGCGCCTTGAGCCGGGTGGTGGGCAGCGCCGGGGCCGGCAGCGGCGGCGCCGGGTCGTCGGCGACCGCGCCGAACCGCCGCCCCGCCATCCAGTCCTCCCGGGCCGCGGCGATCTCCTCGTGGGAGCGGCCGACGAAGTTCCACCACATCACCAGCGGCTCCTCGAACGGCGTGCCGCCGAGCAGCAGCAACCGGCTGCCCGGGGTGGCCCGCACGGTCAGGCTGCCCCGGCCCGCGCCCAGGTAGAGCAGCGCGCCGACGGCCAGCGACACGTCGTCCACCTCGGCGGTGCCGGACATCGCCAGCAGCCCGTACTCGAAGTCGCGGCGCAGCGGCAGCGTGGCCGGCGCCGGACCACGGACCTCGAGCTGCGCGCCGACCAGCGGGGTGTGCACCACCGCCGGGGAGCGCTCCCCGCCCACCTCGCCCACCAGGACGGTGACGTCCAGGTCACCGTCGCGAAAGCGGGGCAGCTCCGCGTGGTGGGCGAAGGCCGCCGCCCCGGCACGCGCCGGGTCGGGCAGCGCCACCCACAGCTGTACGCCGTGCATCAGCGGCGGGTGCACCGCCGGGGACCGCTCCGAGTGGGCGATGCCGTGGCCCGAGGTCATCACGTTGAGCTGCCCGGGTCGGATCGGCTGCACGTTGCCCAGGCTGTCCCGGTGCATGATCTCCCCGTCGAGGAGCCAGGTGACCGTCTGCAACCCGGTGTGCGGGTGAGGGGGCACCTCCATGCCCGGCCGCTCGGCGACGTCGTCCGGTCCGAAGTGGTCGACGAAGCACCAGGCCCCGACCATCCGCCGCTGCCGCTGGGGCAGCAGCCGCCGCACCGTGGTGTAGCGGCCGAGCGGCACGTCGTGGCCGGGCAGCAGCACGCTCGGCTGCTCGGCGGGGGCGGCGCCGGGCGGGAGGGTCTGCGCGGGCAAGGATTCGGTACGGTCCACCGCCCGACTCTACGCTCAGCTGTCCGCGACGGTCAGCGCGTTCATGCCGGCCCGGTTTCCGCCCGCAGACGCCGCTGGCCGGCACCCCGTGTCGGGGTGCCGGCCAGCGTGTTGTTCGGGTGTGGGTCAGCTGTTCCAGTGCTGGGCGACCAGGTCGGCGGCCTGCTGCTCCCACTGGGCGTAGGCGTCCGGGTAGGCCGACACCTGCACGGTCTGCGCGGCCTGGGTCAGCGGCATGTCCTGCCAGCCGTCGACCTGCTTGAGGCCCTTCTCGAAGGCGAGGGTCGAGTACTCGGGGTTGGTGATCTGCTCCGGCGTACCCCAACCACTGGAGGGGCGCTGCTGGAACAGGCCCAGCGAGTCATGGTCATTCTGGTCGCCGAGGTGACCCAGGTTCTCCAGCTTCGACTCCTGCAGGCTGGTGGCGATCGAGATGACCGCGGCCCGCTCCGGCAGACCCGCCTTCTTCGTCGCGGCGATGATCGCCTTGGCGTTACCGACCTGCTCGTCGTTCAGGGTGATCTTCGACTGGGCGCCCTGCACACCATGCGGGATCAGCTTGCCGGTGTCCGGCTTGTCCGCCTGCACGGCGACCGCGACCGGCTTGCCCTCCACGGGACGGGCCTCGGCGTGGGCGGCGATCGGACCGGCGAACACGCCACCGGTGAAGGCCAGGCCAGCAACACCAAGAACGCTCTTACGAATGATCGTGTTCATGGGAAAGCTCCATTCGGGGGTTTGGCACACCACACGCCGATGGGGGGTCGGCGGGTGCGCAAGCACCGTCAGGCGCTCAAGCAAAAAGGGGGGGAAGTCTTGCGGGGGGATCCGACGCTCGCGGGGCTTGGCCGCTTCGCGGCGCCGGGACCATGTGTAACGACCGGCGGCCCACCACCATTCCCGGGGGGCCCGCACCCGCTGTCGCGGGGCGTCGTCTTCCTCGGCCGTTCACCGGGATACAACGACCCCGGCCCGGCCACCATTCCGACCCCCGGATGCCCCCGGTCACACCCCCAAACCGGACACCACACCCCACCGATGACCACACCACCCACCCACCCGGCCGGTCGGTGGAGCGCTATGGAGGTATCCCGGTCCCGGTGACCTCCATGACGTTCCACCCACCGCACGCAGCCAGCCCACAATCGGACAAAACGCGCCCGCCGCCAGCCCCCGCTGGGCCCGGGCGCGGTCGCCGCCTCCGTCAGCGTCACCTTGATCCACTCGGCATGCCGCAACAGGCGGCAACCGGCACCCCGGACACCGCGACCTGCCGCAAGGGGAGTGGATCAACCAGCCCACGCGGGCCGCATCCAGGGACGGCGAGTGGCGATCAGGCCAGTCGGGATCGCACCTTCTCGGCGCACGCCGAGACCACGGTCCGGGCGTCCAGTCCCAGGCTCTCGATCGCCACGAGCGCGGTGAACACCACGTCGGCCAGCTCCGCCGCGACGTCCTCCCGGGTGTGGGTGACCCCCTTGCGCGGGTTCTGCCCGAGCACCCCGATCCAGGCGGCTGCCGCCTCCCCCGCCTCCTCGGTGAGCTTGAGGATGCGGCAGGTCAGCTCGGTGTCGCCGGAACCGTTGGCAGCGTCCAGCCAGTCGCGGGAGGCCCGGGCCGCGTCCCAGATCAACTCGTCCACCCGACCAGTGAACCGGACGGCGGTGACGATCCGTATCCGGGGGCACGGTGCGGCGACGAGGCCGCCGCCGGGACCGGGAGGGACGTGTCGGTGATGCCGGAGACGGTAGCGACGGTGTTCGCGGACGTGGTTCAGCGGAACCCGGGTGAACCCGAGTTCCACCAGGCCGTACGGGAGGTGCTGGAGAGCATCGGTCCGTCCCTGGCCCGTCACCCCGAGTACGCGGATGCGCGGATCATCGAGCGGATCTGCGAGCCGGAGCGGCAGATCATCTTCCGGGTGCCGTGGGAGGACGACCACGGCCGGGTACGGGTCAACCGCGGGTTCCGGGTGGAGTTCAACAGCGCGCTCGGCCCGTTCAAGGGTGGCCTGCGCTTCCACCCGTCGGTCTACCTGGGCATCGTGAAGTTCCTCGGCTTCGAGCAGATCTGATGCGGTTCTGCCAGAGCTTCATGACCGAGCTGTACCGCCACATCGGCGCGCAGACCGACGTGCCGGCCGGGGACATCGGGGTGGGCGTCCGGGAGATCGGCTACCTGTTCGGGCAGTACAAGCGGATCACCAACCGGTACGAGTCGGGCGTGCTCACCGGCAAGGGCCTGGCGTACGGGGGCGCGCAGGTGCGGCGGGAGGCGACCGGGTACGGGGCGGTCTTCTTCGCCGAGGAGATGCTGAAGCAGACCGGGGACACCCTGGACGGCAAGCGGGTGGTGGTCTCCGGCTCCGGCAACGTCGCCATCCACGCCGTCGAGAAGGTGCACCAGCTCGGCGGGACGGTGGTGGCCTGCTCCGACTCCGACGGGTACGTGCTGGACGAGAAGGGCATCGACCTGGCGCTGCTGCGGGAACTGAAGGAGGAGCGCCGGGCCCGGCTCGACGACTACGTGCGGCACGTGCCGCACGCGGTGGCCGTCTCCGGCCGTACCGTCTGGGAGGTGCCCTGCGACCTGGCGCTGCCGTGCGCGACGCAGAACGAGATCGGCGGCGCGGAGGCCGCGGCCCTCGTCGCCGGCGGCTGCGTCGCGGTGGTCGAAGGGGCGAACATGCCCACCACCCCGGAGGCGGTCCGCATCCTCGGCCGGGCCGGGGTGCGGTTCGCGCCGGGAAAGGCGGCCAACGCCGGCGGGGTGGCGGTGAGCGCCCTGGAGATGCGGCAGAACGCCAGCCGGGACTCGTGGACCTTCGACCGGTCGGAGCAGCGGCTGCGGGAGACGATGCGCGACATCCACGCGCGCTGCTGGGCCACCGCCGAGGAGTACGGCCTACCGGGCGACTACGTGGCCGGCGCGAACATCGACGGCTTCCGGCGGGTTGCGGAGGCGATGCTCGCCCACGGCCTGGTCTGATCCTCCACTGTGGCCGCCTGATCGTCTGGTCAGCCAGTGATTGACAGGGGTCGAGGGCGAGCCTAGGTTCAGGGCGCTACCGGCCGGTAGGCATCCGTCCCGCCTGGTCGCCCCGCCACCTGGGGCGGCACCCGTCCCCGGGGGAGCAACGATGCTGACCTCAACCACCCGTCTGGCCCGCCGGCTGCTCGCCGTCGGCGCGGCCCTCACCCTCACCATCGGACTCGCCGGCGCCGCGCCGGCCCTGGCCGCCGACAGTGACGACGACGGCAGCCAGCCGCTGCCCGGCTACACCATCAGCAACCCACCGCTGGCGCCGTTGGTCGTCGGCGGCGAGGCGACCACCGTCCGCCAGGGCATGCACGAGCACGCCGGCTTCATCATCGAGACCCCCGCCCGCTGGAACGGCGAGCTGGTGATGTGGGCGCACGGCTACCGCGGCCAGGGCAGCGTGCTCTCCCCCGAGCCGCCCGGCTTCGGCCTCCGCCAGCGGATGCTGGAGCAGGGGTACGCCTGGGCAGCGTCCTCCTACGACCGCAACGGGTATGACATCCGCTCCGGCGTGCTGGGCACGCGGGAACTCGCCGGCTTCTTCGCCGACACGGTCCGGAAGCCGAAGCGGGTGCTCATCGCCGGGGTGTCGATGGGCGGGCACATCATCGGCCGCTCGCTGGAGCAGTACCCGGACTACTACGACGGGGCGCTGCCGATGTGCGGGGTGCTCGGCGACCACGAGCTGTTCGACTTCTTCCTCGACTACAACCTGGTCGCACAGGCCCTCGCCGGGGTGCACGCCTACCCGACGCCGGACGACTACCTCACCAACGCGGTGCCGCGGATCCAGGTGGCGCTCGGGCTGGCCGGACTCAAGCCGGGCGGCGCGGACACCACCAACGACCTCGGCAAGCAACTGCGGGGCATCACCGTCAACCGCTCCGGCGGGCAGCGGCCGGGCGCGGACGCCGCCTTCGCGGTCTGGAAGGACTTCCTCTTCGGCATCGCCACCGTCAACGGCGGCGACTCCCCCGCCCAGCGCCCCGGCCAGCTCGCCACCAACCTGCTCACCCGGTACTCCCCGAACAGCCCGGTCGACGTCAACGCCACCGTGCAGCGGGTCGCCCCGGAGAACCTGTGGGAGCGGCTGTCACCGACGCTGACCGAGGTGCCGCGGATCAGCGGCCGGCCCACCGTGCCGGTGCTCAGCCTGCACGACCTCGGCGACCTGTTCGTGCCGTTCAGCATGGAGCAGGCCTACGCCCGGGACGCGGCGTGGCACGGCCGCAGCCGGCTCGTGGTCCAGCGGGCGATCCGGGCCGCCCAGCACTGCGAGTTCAGCCCGGCCGAGGCCGGCGCCGCCTGGGACGACCTCGTCTCCTGGGTAGGCACCGGCCAGCGCCCGGCCGGCGACGCGGTCACCGATCCGGAGGCGGTGGCGGCGCCGGACTTCGGCTGCCGGTTCAGCGACCCCGCGGCCTGGGCCGCAGGATCCGGTACCCGTCGCCTGTACGCACCCTGCCCATGACGGCGCGGCCGGGACCATGCCTCCGTCACGGTCCCGGCCGCCGCCCACGGGCAAGTCGTCAGGAGAGGGCATGCAACCCCACCTCGAAGGCACCGCGCATGCCGACGTACCCGTCGATCCGCTTCTCGATCTCGGCATAGTGCGTCCGCTGCGCGGCCGGCACCGCCGGGTCCTTCGCCGCGCTGACCAGGTCGACCACCCGCGCCGCCGGTCGGTACTCCATCCAGGTCGGCAGCACGGTCACGTCGGTGACCTCCCAGCCTCCTGAATCGGTACGGGTGAAGGTGAACTTGGGCACCACGGCGTCCTGCGTGTTCTCCGGAGCGCCGTCGTCGAACCGGGTGGTGAGGTTTCCCATCCCGTAGGCAACCCACTTCCTGCCGATCTTCTCGAACGGCTGTACCACGTGAACGTGGTGCCCGATGATCAGATCGATGTCGGGCGAGGCGAGCAACTCCCGGGCCAGGTCCAACTGGTCGTCGTTCGGCGCGTTCTGGTACTCGGTCCCCCAGTGCATGGAGAGGATGACGATCTCGGCACCCGCCGCTCGCGCCCGGTGCGCCGCCGCCAGGATGGCATCCCGGTCGATGAGGTTCGCCGCCCACGGTCGCCCGGGCGGGAGCGGGATGGTGTTGAAGCTCAGCGCGTACGAAAGCTGCGCGATCTTCACGCCGGCCACGTCGATGATGGTCGGTCGGGCCGCCTCCTCCGCGCTGCGGGCCGTGCCGGCGTGCCGCAGCCCGACCCGGTCGAGGTTGTCCAGAGTCCTGGTGACGCCCTCCATGCCGGTGTCCAGCGAGTGGTTGGATGCCGTGGAGCAGGTGTCGAACCCGGCCCAGGCCGCCGCGTCGGCCAACTCCGGGGGCACGCTGAAGGTGGGCCACCCGGTGAACGGACCGTTCGGTTCCGCAAGAGGTGTCTCCATGTGGCAGATGGCGAGGTCCGCGGCGGTCACCCGGGGACGGATCGCAGCGAGCACCCGAGTGAAGTCGTGGCCGCTGCGGCCCGCCGCCCGGGCGTCGGCGGCGGCCTGCTCCGTGAGCGGCGGGTGCACCAGCAGATCCCCTGCCGCCACCACGGTGAGCTGGTGCTTCGGACCCGGGGCCGGGGCCGTGACCCGCGGACCGGTGGAGCGAGCCGGCGTTACCCGTACCGGTTCTGTACAGGCCGCCGTCAGCAGCACCAGGACCACCGCAATGCCCAGCTTCACCCTCATTTCGGGAATCCTGCACAGGGCCTGTGCCACCCGAGGCTCGAATGCGAAGGACCCCTCCCAAGGGGGAGGGGTCCTTCGCATGCGGGTGTGGGTCAGCTGTTCCAGTGCTGGGCGACCAGGTCGGCGGCCTGCTGCTCCCACTGGGCGTAGGCGTCCGGGTAGGCCGACACCTGCACCGTCTGCGCGGCCTGGGTCAGCGGCATGTCCTGCCAGCCGTCGACCTGCTTGAGACCCTTCTCGAACGCGAGGGTGGCGTACTCGGGGTCGGTGATCTGCTCCGGCGTACCCCAACCACTGGAGGGGCGCTGCTGGAACAGGCCCAGCGAGTCATGGTCATTCTGGTCGCCGAGGTGACCCAGGTTCTCCAGCTTCGACTCCTGCAGCGACGTGGCGATCGAGATGACCGCGGCCCGCTCCGGCAGACCCGCCTTCTTCGTCGCGGCGATGATCGCCTTCACGTTCGCCACCTGCTCGCCGTTCAGGGTGATCTTCGACTGGGCGCCCTGCACACCATGCGGGATCAGCTTGCCCGTGTCCGGCTTGTCCGCCTGCACGGCGGCGACGGGCTTGGTGTGGGTCACGGGAGCCTCGGCGTGCGCGGCGATCGGACCGGCGAACACGCCACCGGTGAAGGCCAGACCAGCAACACCAAGAACGCTCTTACGAATGATCGTGTTCATGGGAAAGCTCCATTCGGGGGTTGGCACACCACACGCCGACGGGGGGGTCGGCGGGTGCGCAAGCACCGTCAGGCGCTCAAGCAAAAAGGGGGGAAAGTCTTTCAGGGGATCCGACGCTCGCGGGGCTTGGCCGCTTCGCGGCGCCGGGACCATGTGTAACGACCGGCGACCCACCACCATTCCCGGGGGCCCGTCACCCCGTCGGGCGGCGCGGTCTTCCTCGGCCGTGCACCCGTGTTCAACGACCCCGCCCCGGCCACCATTCCGACCCCCGGATGCCCCCGGTCACACCCCCAAACCGGACACCACACCCCACCGCCGGCCGGGCCGCGCACCCGCCCGGCCGGTCAGTGGAACGTCATGGACGTCTCCCGGCCCCGGTGACCTCCATGACGTTCCACCCACCGCACGCAGCCAGCCCCACAACCGGACACCGGCGACATAACCCCTCGCCGCCCGGGTCAGGCCGCCTTGGTCCACTCCATGTGCGGCAAGGAGCGGTATCCGGCCACCCTCACACCGCGACCTGCCGCAGACCGAGTTGATCATCCGCCGCGAGCGGGACCGGCCTAGCGGTCGTCCTCAGGAAGCCACCAACCGCCCCGGTAGAGCGTCCCCTGTGGCGGCGGGGCCGGCTCCGGCGGGGACACACGGGAGCGACGCGAGCGGCGGACCCGGTTCACCACGAACCAGCCGACCGCACCCGCGCAGACCACGATGACGACGTTCTGCAGCGTGCCCACGTACGTCTCGACCAGGTGCCAGTTCTCGCCGAGCAGGTAGCCGGCGAGCACGAAGGCGCTGTTCCAGATCAGGCTGCCCAGCGTGGTGTAGAGCAGGAAGACCGGCACCGGCATCCGTTCGACGCCGGCCGGGACGGAGATGAGGCTGCGGAAGATCGGAATCATCCGGCCGAAGAAGACCGCCTTGACGCCGTGCCGGAGGAACCACGCCTCGGTCCGGTCGACGTCCTCCAGCTTGACCAGCGGCAGCTTGGCCGCGATGGCGCGCATCCGGTCGCGGCCGAGCGCCGCCCCGACGTAGTAGAGGGCGAGCGCACCCAGCACCGAGCCGAGGGTGGTCCAGGCGATCGCCCCGAACAGGCTCATCTCGCCCTGGCTGGCGGTGAAGCCGGCCAGCGGCAGGATCACCTCACTGGGGATGGGCGGGAAGAGGTTCTCCAGGGCCACGGCGAGGCCGGCACCGGGACCGCCGAGCCGTTCGACGAGGCCGGTGACCCAGCCGACGGGTCCCTCGCCGGCCGGCTCCGCGGCCCTCGGGGCGCTCACCCGTGTTCCCACCAGGAGTTGCGCGGTTCCGATCATCCCGACAACGTTACGGGCGGCGGCCTCGGAGAACCCGGATCCAGAGCTGAAAGGGTCCTGTGAACCACGGATCCGGCCCGGTGCCGCCGAGCCGGAAGAGAGGAGAGTTCGCCTGTGCGTACGCCACTGCGGCTCGCGGTCGCCCAGCCGCTCTGCCGTTCCCACGACGTCGCCGGCAACGTTCGGGTCCACGCCGCGACGGTCCGCGCCGCAGGCGTACGGGTGGTGGTGTTTCCCGAGATGTCGCTGACCGGGTACGAGTTGGACGCGACGCCGGTGGAGCCCGAGGACGTCCGGCTCGCGCCCCTGGTCGCGGCGTGCGCCGAGACCGGGACGGTGGCGCTGGCCGGCGCGCCCGTGGCGGGACCGGACCGGCCGTACCTCGGGATCCTGGCGGTGGACGGCGCGGGCGCCCGGCTGGCGTACCGGAAGATGTGGCTGGGCGGGGCGGAGCCGCACCGGTTCGCGGCGGGGCCGGAGCCGGCGGTGTTCGAGGTGAACGGTTGGCGGCTCGGCCTGGCGGTCTGCAAGGACACCGGGGTGCCGCGGCACGCCGCGGAGACGGTGGCCCTCGGCGCGGACGCTTACCTGGCCGGGGTGCTGGAGTCCGCCGAGGACGCCGCGGTGCCGGCGGAGCGCGCTCGGCGGGTCGCCTCGGAGCACGGGGTGTGGGTGGCGGTGGCGAGCTTCGCCGGCGCCACCGGCGGTGGCTACTCGGCGGCGGCCGGCGGTTCCGGGATCTGGGCGCCGGACGGGTCGCCGGTGGGTCGGGCCGGAAGCGGGCCGGGCGAGCTGGTGCGCGCGACGCTCCATTGAGCGCGGACGCCGGGTGTCGGGCGGTCGCCTACGGTGGTCGGTGCGGGGCGCCGGCCCCGGGAACGAGGATGCCGATGACCGACACCGCCCCCCTGGCCTCCGGCCGCACCGCCGACGTGTACGCGCTGGACCGCGACCGGGTGCTGCGCCGGTACCGGTTCGACTGGGACGTGCGGGCCGAGGCCGAGATGATGCGGCACCTGCACGCCGAGGGCTTTCCGGTGCCCTGGGTGCACCACGCCGAGGGTCGCGACCTGGTGCTCGACCGGGTGGCCGGGACAACGCTGGTCGAGGCCTTCGTCGCGGGTGTCCTCGAGATCGGCGCGGGGGCGCGCCTGCTGGCGGACCTGCACGCGCGGCTGCACGCGCTGCCCGCCGTCCGGTCGACCGACCCGGCGGTCCGGATCCTGCATCTCGACCTGCATCCGGAGAACGTGCTCCTCACGCCGGGCGGCCCGGTCGTCATCGACTGGACCAACGTCACGGAGGGCCCGCCTGAGCTGGACCGGGCGATGACCGCGCTGATCCTCGCCGAGATGGCGGTGGACCGGTCCCTCCCGCTGTCGGCGGCGGCGCACGCCCTGCTCGTGGCGTACGTCGCCGAGGCCGGGCCGCTCGGGTCGGTGCCGGCGGCGGTCCGGCTGCGCGCCACGCTCGGTCCGCTGGACGCCGAGCGGCTGTCCGCGGTCGCGGCTCTGGTCGGGTCGGTGGTGGTCGGATGAACGGCCCCACCGAACGGGCGATCGGACGGCTCGCCGGGATCCGGCGCTATCCCGTGAAGTCCCTGCTCGGCGAGGACTTGGCGGCGGTCGAGGTGAGCGCCGCCGGGCTGGCCGGCGACCGGCGGCTGGCCCTGCTGCACCGCCGCACCGGCCGGGTGGCCAGCGCGAAGAACCCGTACCGGTGGCGGACCCTGCTCACCCTGCGGGCGGCCGGCGCCGGTCCGGTCATCGTGACGCTGCCGGACGGCCGCACCGTCGCGGCCGACGGCGACCGGGCCGACGAGATCCTCTCCGAACTGCTCGGCGAGCCGGTGACGCTCACCGGCACCCCGCCGGCGGACGCCGTGCTCGAACGGTCCAGGCCGGAGGAGGTGCTCGCGGCGGGCGTGGCGGTGCCGGTGACCGTGGACGAGGGGCGGCTCGGGGGCGCGGCGCCGCCGGGCGGCTTCGTGGACTTCGCCCCGGTGCACCTGGTGACCACCGCGACCCTGCGCCGGGTCGGCGCGGCCACCGCCGCGGGCGTGGTCAATCCGGCCCGCTACCGGCCGAACCTGCTGCTCGACACCGCCGGCGACGGGTTCGAGGAGAACGACTGGGTCGGCCGGGAGCTGCGGATCGGCGACGAACTGGTGCTGCGGGTGGTCGCGCCCACGCCCCGGTGCGCGGTGCCGACCCTGGCACACGGGGACCTCCCCCGCGACCTGGACGCGTTGCGCGTGCCCGCGCGGCTGAACCGGGTGGTGCCCCTGCCCGGCCTGTCCGCGCAGCCCTGCGTCGGGGCGTACGCGCAGGTGGTGCGGCCGGGCCGGGTCCGGGTCGGCGACCCGGCGGAGCCGGCCTAGGGGCCGTGGCAAGCCCTCGGCCCGACCGAGGACTGCGACACGGGCCCGGGCTGGTCAGCCCTCGTTGCGTCCGTTGCCGCGCAGCTGCCCGTACGCGTCGAGCAGCTGCTGGAGCGCGGCGGCCGTACCGTCGTCAAGCTTGCCGTCGGCGGCGGCCTCGTCGATCTTCTCGCGCAGGTCGTCGATCCGCTTGGCCCGGTCCTTGGGCTTGCCCCGGTCCAGCTCGGCCGCCTTCTCCCGCAGGTCGTTCGCGGTCTTCCGGTCGATCCGCCCGTCCGCGACGGCCTGGTCGAGCACGGCGGCGAACTGGGCGGCGAGTTCGCGCAGGGTGACCGGTGCGGGCCGGGTGGTGGTGGGTCCGGTGGTGGCCTCGGGCGGGGTGGACGACTCGGGCGCGGACTCCTCGGTCGGCGCCGAGGTGACTGGCCCGGTGCCGGTCGGGGCTTCGGAGTTGTCGTCGAACAGCAGCGTGCCGACCAGTCCGAGCAGCAGCACGAGTCCGGCCGCGACCAGCACCCCGATGAGCCGGTTCGACCGGGCCGGCGGGCGCGGCGGGGCCGGCGGCGGGACCGGGCGCACCGGCGCGGCGGCCCGGTCGATCAGGGTCGGCGAGTGCTCGGGTCGGGCGAGCGTGGGCAGGATGGCGGTCGGCGGGTCGGCCGGCTGACCAGCGCCGAACCGGGCGGCGAGCTGCGCGGCGGTGGGCCGCCGGGCCGGGTCCACGGCCAGGCACGCCAGGGTCAGCTCGGCGAGGTCGGCGGGCAGCCCGGGGACGCGCGGCGGCGGCACCGGGGGCCGGCGGGCCTGCACGTCGAGCACGTCGTCCCAGGTCTGCACGGGCAGCGGGGGCCGGCCGGTGAGGGTGCGGTAGAGCAGCGCGCCGAGGGCGTACACGTCGCTGGCCGGGTTGGCCGGGCCGGGCGTCATCCGCTCCGGGGCGAAGTAGGCGGGCGTGCCCATCAGCAGCTCGCCGGTCTGGCCGGCGAGCGGGTGGCGCGGCCCGGCGAGGGTGGCGATGCCGAAGTCGAGCACCTTGGCGCCGGTCTCGGTGAGCATCACGTTGCCGGGTTTGATGTCCCGGTGCACCACGCCGAGCTTGTGCGCGGCGGCCAGCGCGGCGGCGACCTGACCGGCCAGCCGGACCGCCTCCGGCCAGGCGAGCGGGCCGCCGGCCAGCCGGTCGGCCAGGGTGCGTCCCTCCACCAGCTCCATGACCAGGTAAGGCACCACCGAGCCGTCGGGCAGGGTGGCCTCGCCGTAGTCGTACACCTGGGTCACGTGCGGGTGGGTGAGCCGGGCGGCGGCGCGGGCCTCGCGCTGGATGGTGGCGCGCAGCTGTGGGTCGGCGGCGAGCTGCGTCGCGAGGGCCTTGACCGCCACCGGGCGGTGCAGGACCTCGTCGTCGGCGCGCCACACCTCGGACATCCCGCCGAGCCCGATGCGCTCGCGCAGGACGTACCGATCGTGCAGCCGCAGCATGGGCGTGAACGGGGACATGGTGGTCCAGTGTGCCTGGCGCCCGGCGGGCCACACCAACCCGGTGCCCGGTTCCGGACCGGCTGGGCGTTACCGGGTCGAACGGGGTGCCGCCCGGGTGGCGTGGGCCACCCGGGCGGGCGGATCGACCGGGGTCAGGGGTGGCAGGTGGGTGCGGCGGCCGGGCGGGGCTCCATGAGGTCGGCGAGGCGGCGCAGGGCGCCCGCGGCGGCCAGCCGGGTGGGGGCCAGCCGGGGCGCGCGGGGCCGGTCGGGGCGGATCGGGGCCTCGGGCCGGGCCGAGTTGACGTGACGCGTCACGGCGTCGACGGCGAGGACGTAGCCGGTGGAGTGTTCCATGGTCAGCTCCCTTGGACGGGTCCGGTGGAGGTGCGGACGACGAGGTCGGTGGGCAGGACGAGGTGGCCGTCGGCCGGGGCGGGCGGCGGTTCCAGCAGCAGTGCGGCGGCGAGCTGGCCCTTCTCCTCGGCCGGCTGGCGGACGGTGGTGAGCCCAGCGGCGGCCGCCTCGGCGATGTCGTCGAAGCCGGTCACCGAGATCGAGCGGTGGCCGGCCGCGGCGAGGGCGTCGAGCACCCCGAGGGCCAGCACGTCGGAGCAGGCCAGGACGGCGGTGGGTGGCTCATCGCCGGCCAGCACGTCCGTGACGGCGGCGGCCCCGGCGGCGCGGCTGTTGGCGGTGGCGTTGAGCACGGTGAGCGCGGGCCAGGGGACGCCGACGGCGGCGAAGGCGTCGGCGAAGCCGGTGAGCCGGCCGCGCGTGGTGGGGTGCGGTGCGTCCCCGGGTCCGGTCAGGCGCAGCGGCCCGGCTGGCGCGTCGGGCAGCACGGTGTCGCCGAGCAGGGCCACCCGGCGGTGGCCGAGCGCCGCGACGTGGTCGGCGACGGATCGGGCCGCAGCCCGCTCGTCGATGCCCACGTACCGGTCGTCGGGGCCGGCGTCGGCGCGCGGGGCGGTGGTGACGTAGGGCAGCCCCCGGTCGCGGATGGCCTGCAGGACCCACTCCTCGTCGCCGACGCAGTAGACGCAGAAGCCGTCCACGGAGGCGTTCTCGACCACGCTGCGGACGCGGGCCCGGTCGGCCGGCAGCGGCACCAGCAGCAGGCTGGTGCCGTGCCGCTCCGCGGTCCGGCTGACCCCGGCGAGGAACCGCACCGCGAACGGATCGGTGAAGGCGTACGACAGGTCGGAGGTGAACAGGACGCCGACCGCCCCGACGAACCCGCGCCGTAGCGAGCGGGCGGTCGGGTTGGGGCCGGGGTAGCCGAGCCGCCGCGCCGCGTCGAGGATCTTCGCCCGGAGCGTCGCGGAGAGCTGGTCCGGCCGGCTGTAGGCGTTGGACACGGTGCTCCTGGAGACGCCCACCGCGTCCGCCACGTCCTGCAGGGTCGGCTTCACCGGATCACCCTTCTGGATCGATTCAGAACTGGATCGATCCAGAGACTACCCGCAGCCGGTGGCGGCGGTCAATGGCAGGCGGTGCCGGCGTCAGGCCGGGTAGAGCTCGTCGCGGATCCGGGTGAGCAGCTCGGCGGTCCGCTCCGGCGGCGCGGCCTCGACGCAGAGCCGCTCCATCGCCAGCGCGTAGTAGTCCAGGTCGTCGCGCTTGTCGAGATAGATGGCGCTGGTCAGCTGTTCGATGTAGACGATGTCGGGCAGGTCCTGGTCGCCGAAGCGCAGGATGCTGAAGGCTCCGCTGGCGGCGGCGTGACCGCCGGCCTCGAACGGGACGATCTGGAGCCGGACGTGCGGCGCGGCAGTGGCCTCGACCAGCGCGTCGAGCTGCGCGCGCATCACCGCGGGGCCGCCGATCGGCCGGCGCAGGGCGGCCTCGTCGAGCACCGCCCACAACTGCGGCGGGTTGCTGCGCCGCAGCAGCTCCTGGCGCTCCATCCGCAGGCGGACCCGCCGCTCGATCTCCTCGGCCGGCGCACCCCGGTGACCGAGCAGGATCACCGCCCGGGCGTAGTCGGCGGTCTGCAGCAGCCCGGGCACGAACTGCACCTCGTACGTGCGGATCAGCGCGGCGGCCGCCTCCAGGCCCAGGTAGGACTGGAACCAGCCAGGCAGCACGTCACCGTACCGGTGCCACCAGCCGGGGCTGTTCGCGTCCCGGGCCAGCTTGAGCAGCGCCTCCCGCTCGTCGGCGGCGGTGACGCCGTAGAGGGTGAGCAGGTCGGCGACGTCGCGTTCCTTGAAGCCGACCCGGCCCAGCTCCATCCGGCTGATCTTGGACTCGGAGGAGCGGATCTCCCAGCCGGCGCTCTCGCGGGTCACCCCGGCGCCTTCCCGGAGCCGGCGCAGCTGCCCCCCGAGCAGCATGCGCAGCACCGTCGGCCCGCTGGTCGGACCCCCCTCGGTGGGCACCATCGTCACTGCTCGTCCCTCGCCTGCCGACTGTCGCCGACCGGACGCCCCAGCCCGGCCGACGTGTAAGCATGCCATGGACCGACAGTGAGGTGAACTCCTCCGGACAGCCGAGTCAGTCGCGCTCGCGGGACGACCCGCGGGCGATCAGGTTGTCGAAGTCGCCGTCCCGCGCGCCGAGCACGAAGGCGGCGATCTCGTCCACTGTGTAGATCAGCGCCGGACCGTCCGGATGCCGGGAGTTGCGCACCGCGATCCCGGCACCGCCCGGAAGCTCGGCCATCTCGACGCAGTTGCCGCTCGGGTTGCTGCGTCGACTCTTCTGCCACCGCAGGGGCGGCAGCTGACTGGTGGGTACGCCGTTGTGAGGCTGCTGCATGGGGCGTCTCTCTGTGCAAAAGCCAGCCGATGCCGCGGGGAGGACAGGCGATGGTGGCAGAAAGGGGATCTGTCGACTGAGGACTCAGATGCACGTGCATCTGCTATTGCATCTGCATTGGACAGCGAGCATGATAGCCGAAGTGTGGCGTACCCAGGCGTTCACTTTGGGTTACCCCGCTCCGGGTGCGACCAGGGAAAACGTGGTCGCCGACGAGGCCGAGTCTGCGGTGAGGAGGGCGCGTGCCGGATCCGATGACCGTCGCTTCCGGTATCTCCGCCGCTGGTGCCCTGGTCTCCGCCTGGCAACTGCGCCGCCGGGCACAGCGCGCCGAGGCGGAACTCGAACTGCTCCAGGCCGAGCTGGAGGCGGAACGGCACGCCGCCAGCCACGACCCACTGACCGGGCTGCCGAACCGCCGGGCCTTCTTCCGGCTGGCCGCCGCCCTGCTCACCGACGCCGCCGGCAAGCCGCTGGTGGCGATCGTGCTGGACCTCGACGGGTTCAAGCAGGTCAACGACCGCTACGGGCATGCCGCCGGCGACCAGGTGCTGGTCAGCGTGGCACAGCGGCTCACCGCGTTCGCCGGGGACAACCTGGTGGCCCGGCTCGGCGGCGACGAGTTCGCCGGGCTGCTGGCCAGCCCGACGGTGGACCGGCGGTGGCTCGAACACGCCAGCCGCCGGCTCTACGAGGCGCTCGCCGCGCCGATCCCGCTCGGCACCCGGATGGTGCAGGTGACCGCCTCCGTCGGGCTCGCCCCGGTGTACGGCCCCGCCCAGCTGACCGACGCGCTCTGCCGGGCGGATGCGGCGATGTACCGGGCGAAGAGCGTCGGCGCGGCCCGGGCGGCCCGCGAACTCATGGCCGAGTGCTGAGCGGAGGCACACAGCGTCCTCGGCGGCGGGGCGATGTCCGCTCAGCCGTCCCAGCGGCCGAGGTCGCGTAGCGCCCGGCGGGCGAGGCTGACCAGCCCGACGGGCGACAGCAGCCCCTCCACGATCCGCAGCGCGCGCACCCGGTCGGCCTCCGGCCGCTCGGCGTCCGCCACGTCACCGGCCCAGCTCGACATGTCGTCGAGCGCGCGCACCCCGAGGTGGTAGGCCAGCCGGACCGGATCCGGCCGCACCGGGCCGTACCCCTCGAAGAAGGCAGCCTGCTCCGCCGGGGTCACCGGCGCGAACGCGAGCACCCCGCCGAGGACGAACATCAGGTCCCGTTCGCGGGGCGCGAGCACCGCGTCGTCCCAGTCGATCAACCAGACCTGCCCGTCCGGGCCGAGCAGCAGGTTGCCCAGGTGCGGATCGCCGTGGCAGACCACCAGGTCGGCGGGGCGGGCCCGCAGCTCCGCGCCCAGACGGTCCACGCGGTCCAGCAGGGTCGCCAGGTCGTCGGCCGCCTCCCGCCAACGGCCCGCCACCGCACGGGTCCACCGGTCGGCCGTCCGGTCGTCCACCGCCCGCAACCGACGGTCCGTCTCCCGCGTCGCCGCGCCGATCAGCGCGTGGGTGTGGTCCTCCCGGGGCAGCCCGGCCAGCTCGTCGGTGACGGCGACCGCGTGGGTCGCGGCCAGCACCTCGCCGTACGCGCGCCAGTGAGCGGGCCGCATCCCGCCGGCGAGGGCCCGCTCGTCGGAGGCCCACGGCACCACCGACAGTCGTCGTCCCTCGTGGACGGTGCACACCTCGCCCTGCCGGGCGACGCGCGGCGCGACGATGCCCGGTACGCCCTGCTGGGCGAGCCGGGCCGTCACCACCAGCCCGGCCTGGGTGCCGCCCCCGCTCAGCTTGACCGCGTAATCGCCACCGTCGACGGTGGTGGCCCGCCACAGCTCGGCGCTGGCGTCCGCGCCGTACCCGACGGGCACGGCGGAGACGACGGTCAGGCCGAAGTCGTCCGCCACCCACCCCGCGAGCCGCTCGTCCACGCCGGTCGCCATCTCGCCCGTCACCGGCCCACCATGCCACTCCGGTGACCGGCGAGCGAACCGTTATCGCCAGCCGTACCCGGCGCGCAGGGTCCGGCCCACCCGGTCGAACCGCGTCCGGTCCAGCACCGCGCCCTCGCGGCGGATGCTGTCCTCGCGCATGGTGAGCACCCGGTCGAGGCGTACCCAGCTCGGGCGCTGGTCGCGGTCCCACTCCCCCGGGCCGAGCGCCAGCCAGTGCCGCTGCCCGTCCCGGTCACTCTGGCTGGACAGCATCAGCCCGAACAGGGTCCGGCTCTGCCGGCCGACCACCAGCACCGGCCGGTCCTTGCCCTGGCGGGGGTCATCCTCGTACGGCACCCAGGTCCAGACGATCTCGCCCGGGTCGGCCTGACCGTCCAACTCCGGGGCGTACGCCAGCTCGCGCCGTTGCAGCGCGGCCACCTGGCGGCGCCGGGCAACCTGGGCCGGGATCGGGCCCGGGGTCCGGGCCGGCGCGGACGCGCCTCCGGTGATCCGGCCAAGCCGGGACGCTACGCTCCTCAACAGACCTGCCACGGCGGGCAGCCTACCGCCCGGAGGCGGGCGAGGCGCAGGGTGGACCACGGACGAAACCGGGATCCATTGCCGGGCGAGGTGGCCCGGGTGGTCGACGCGGGTTCGGACTGAACCGGGGAGCCGGCGTCCCGGGCCGGGGTGGTTGACTCGGTCCGGGGGTGGTCGACATGACCGTGGAGGTACGCACGCGCAGCCTGCCGGGCCAGCCGGCCGCGATCGGCTCGGCGGGGCCGTTCACGCTGGTGGTGGACCGCCCGGCCGACGGCGGCGGGGACGGGCTCGGGTTCAACGGCGGGCAGTTGCTCTACCTGGCCGTCGCCGGATGCGTCTCCAACGACCTGTTCCGCGAGGCGCGGGCGATGGGCGTGGCCCTGCACCGGGTCGAGGTGACCGTGCACGGCGACTTCACCGGCGACCCGGCCGTCTCCACCGAGATCGGCTACGACGTACGGGTGGCCGGGGACGCGTCCGACGAGCGGCTGCGCGAGCTGGTGGCCCGGGTGGACGCGATCGCGGAGATTCCCAACTCGCTGCGTCGGGGCACCCCGGTACGGCTGCGGCACGCCGCGGTGACCGGCGGCGCGGACGCGGGCTGACGTCGCGGGTCACCGACCGTCGGGGGGCCCGGCGCCGGGCCGGCGGGTGAGGCACGGGTCAGGCGGGGCGGCGGGCCAGAACCAGCGTGGTCCGCAGGTCCAGCACGACCGTGCCGCCGAAGCTGTCGACCGCGGCGCCGACCGCCGCCAGCACCCGCTCCCGCAGCTCGGGCGGGCGGCGCAGCTGGGACGAGAACGTGCCGACCAGGCGCCGGTATGCCGTCGTGTCCAGCGGCACCGTCCGGCGCAACGGCACCGACCGGACGTCGGTGAAGAGGCCGCTGTCGACGATGTCGGCGTGGAACCACCCCTCCGGGCGTTCATCGCGCGCCCGCGGGTCGGCCGACCGGACGGCCGCCGCCAGGGCCACGGCGTGCGCCGGGTCGACGTACGCGTAGCGGTGCCCGAAGACGGCGAGGGTGCCGCCGGGGGCGAGCGCGTCGTGGGCGCGGCGGTTGCGGGCGGCCGGGTCGAGCCAGTGCCAGGCCATCGCGCAGGCCAGCGCCGGCACCCCACCGGCCGGTGGCGTCCACTCCTCGAAGGGGAGGGTCACCACCCCGACCTCGGGAAACCGGGCGGCCAGCACCCCGGCCATCCGCCGGTCCGGCTCGACGCACGTCATCGGCGCGCCCAAGCCGAGCAGCGTCCGGGTGGCCAGGCCCGTCCCGGCGCCCACCTCGACCAGGGCCCCCGGCACCCCACCGTGGTAGGCGCGGACCGCGTCGACGATCTTCGGCGGATAGCCTGGACGGGCCTCGTCGTAATCGCCGGCCACCTCACCGAAGAGCTGCGACACGATCGCCATCATCGCAGCGCGGACTGGCCGCACCAACCCGCCGGGAGGAACCGTGCACCCCGAACTGCCCCGCGATCTGCCGGTGATCGAGCGTCGTGCGGTCCGGTTGGTGGTGCTCGACGCGACCGACCGCCTGCTGCTGTTCCACACCCGGGATCCCGAGCACCCCCGCCTCGGCACCTGGTGGGAGCTGCCCGGCGGTGGGCTCGACCCCGGCGAGACGTACCTGGCGGCGGCGGTGCGGGAGCTGCGCGAGGAGACCGGGATCGTGGTCCGGCCGGACCAGGTGGGCGCGCCGACCTGGCGGCGCCGGGCCAGCTTCATCCACCGGCGCCTGCGGCACCTGCAGGACGAGGTGGTGGTGCCGGTCCGGCTGCCCGGGCCGGGCCCGGACGTGGACGAGGCGCACCGGCTCGACTACGAGGTGGAGGACTACTTCGGTTTCCGCTGGTGGCCGGTCACGGAGATCGTCGCCGACCGGCCGCGCTGCTATCCGGGGCGGCTGCCCGAGCTGCTGCCGGCGTTCCTGGCCGGCGAGGAGATCGACGAGCCGTTCGAGCTGTGGTCGTAACGGCCGCCGCACCGGCGGCCGGGGTGACGGGCGGGCGCGCAGCCGGCACAGTGGAGCGGTGACTCCACTCCACGAACCCCTCGCCCGCTACGCCGAGCGGCTGCACCGCGCCGCCGGCGACGCCCATCACGTCGCCTCCCCGCTCGGGGCCTGGCTGCTGCTCGCGCTCACCGGGCCGGCCGCCACCGGAGACGACCGCACGGAACTGGCCGAGGCGCTCGGCACCGACGTGGACGCGGCGGCGGAGACGGCACGGGCGCTGCTGTCGGCGCCGCACCCGCTGGTGGCCTCGGCCAGCGCCGTGTGGGAGCGCGAGCCCTTGGAGGGCCTGACCGGCTGGCGGGCCGGCCTGCCGGAGCGGACGCAGCGCGGCCCGCTCCCCGACCAGGCGGCGCTGGACGCCTGGGCCCGCGAGCACACCGGCGGCCTGATCGACCGCTTCCCGCTCGACGTCACCCCGGAGACGCTGCTGATCCTGGCCAGCGCGCTGGCCACCAAGGTGTCCTGGGCGGACCCGTTCCAGGTGGCGCCGGCCGGGCACCTCGGCTCGGGCAGCGCCTGGGCCGGCCGGCTGCACCGGGTGCTGCGTACCCCGCCGTGGGGGCACCGGTGCTGGATCGCGGCCACCGCGCGGGCGGGCGACGTGGCCGTGCACGCGGCACCGGCCCGACCGGTGGCGGGCGCCGACGGGGAGGCCGGGATGCTGGTGGTCTCGGTCGCCGCCGCGCCCGACGTACCGGCGGTGGACGTGCTCGCCGCCGCGCAGGAGGTGGCCACGGCGGCCGCCACCGCGCCGGACGGGACGGCACCCGGCCGGCGGTCGCTGTTCGACCTGCCGCTCGGCGAGACGCCGCTCTGGACGCTGCGCGAGGAGCCGACCCGGACCTTCGCCGCCGACGGCCGGGAGGAGCACGCCGAGGCCGTGCTGCCGTGCTGGTCGGCGCAGAGCCGGCACGACCTGACCCCGGCCGGCTTCGGGTTCGCCGCCGCCGCGCGGGCGCTGGGCGAGCTGGTCGGCGTGCCGCGGCCGCCGTACGAGGTGGCGCAGGCGGCGGTGGCGCGCTTCGGGCGATTCGGTTTCGAGGCGGCCGCGGTGACCGCGTTCGGGATGGCGGCCGGGCTGCCGCCGGAGGGGATCGCCCGGGTGGCGGAGCTGCGGTTCGGGCACCCGTACGCGGTGGTGGCGGTGGCGACGGACAGCGCGGGCGGGCCGTGGCACGGCGTGCCGGCCTACTCGGCGTGGGTGGCCGAGCCGGCGGAGCTGCCCGAGTCCGAGCTGGCCGACCCGCCCGTCGAGTGATGACGCGCGGGGCCTCCGGTCGCGGCCGGAGGCCCCGCGCTCGTCACACCGCGACCGGCGACTCCGCCCGTTCGGCGGTCCGGGCGGCGAGCCGCCGTTCCCGCTCCTGGGCGCCGATCAGGTCGTCCGGCAGGGAGTCCTCGACCTCGAGGTCGAAGCGGCGCAGCAGGCGGATCGCGAACCCGCCGAGGGTGATCAGCACGAGGGCCGCCCCGAAGCAGACGTACGCGAAGCCGATGCCCCGGCCGGGACCGGTGCCGATCACCGCGCCCACCGAACCGGCGAGCGCCCCGCCCGGGGCGAGCATCGGCTCGAACAGCGCGGTGGCCCCCGGCGCGAGCAGCGCGAAGCCGATCGGCAACGTCGACCAGGCGATGGTCTGGTTGAGGCTGAAAACCCGGCCGTGGAAGCGCTGCGGCACCTTGACCTGGACGATGGTCGCGTAGATCGACTGCGCGGTGGTCATCGCCATGGCCAGCCAGCACATGCCGACGCAGATCATCGCCACCGAGGCGTCCAGGCCGATCAGCACGCAGCCGATCGCGGTACCGAGGTTGGCGACCAGCACGCCGATCATCCGCCGCCGGCGCGGGCCGCCCCAGAGCGACATGAGCACGCCACCGGCCACCGCGCCAAGCGCCTCGGCCAGCGCCACCTGGGCCACCTGGGTCGGGCTGCCGAAGGAGAGCACCAGCGGGGTGGTGAGCACCAGGGCGGGAGCCAGGAAGATGTTGCCCAGCGCGAAGTAGCCGAGCATCAGCCGGAAGCCCTTGTGCTGCCAGGAGTAGCGCAGGCCGTTGGCGATGGCGACCAGCAGCCGTTCCCGGGGCCGCCAGCCGAGCAGGTCGGGGAAGCGGACCACGGCCAGGGTGGCCACCGCGACCACGTAGCTGGCCACGTCGACGAGCAGGATGCCCTTCAGTTCGATCGCGGCGAGCAGGCCGGCCGCGAAGACCGGCATGAGCAGGGTGGCGACGCCGGTGGAGAGCTGGGTGATGCCCATCGCGTGGCCGAGGTAGCGCTTCGGCACGAGCTGGGGCACCGCCGACTGGAAGGCGATCCGCTGGAACGACCCCGCCACCGAGCTGAGCGCGACCAGCAGGTAGATGTGCCAGAGCACCAGGCTGTCGGTCCACAGCAGCGCGGCCAGGACCAACTGGATCGACCCGGCGACGGAGCTGGCCAGCATCATGATCCGGCGCCGGCTGACCCGGTCGACGATCGCGCCGGCCACCGGGAGCATCAGCACGCCGCAGATCAGCGCGAGCGCCCAGAGCAGGCCGAGATCGGCGACCGACCCGGTCCGGTTGAACAGCCAGATCGGCAGGGCGAACGCGGTCAGCGCGGACCCGGTGCTGGAGACGAGCTGCCCGACGGTGACCGCCAGGAAGCGGCCCATGCTCGGCTTGACGGTCGCCTTGGGCGGCCCCTCCACCGCGCCCACCCGCAGGTGGTCCAGGACCGCCCAGCCAGCGTCCTCACCCCTGGCCTCGGGGGTCAGCGCCGTGACGTCCCCGGCGGCCACCGCCGGGTGGACCCGGGTGACGATCTCGGCCAGTTCCTCGGCGCGGTACTTCAGGAAGAAGTGGCCGGCCTGGTCGAGGACCACCAGCCCGAGGGTGTCGCTGAGGAACTGCCACTCGGCGTACCGCTCGCGGTAGTAGTCGGTGACCGGGTCCTCGGAGCCGACGACCGAGATGATCGGGGCGCGCAGCTTGCCGGCCCCCTGGTCGAGCAGCCGGGTGAAGTACTCCTCCGAGGCGCGGGAGTCCGCCCGCATGTTGCTGATGATCCGGTCGGCCTGCTCCGGGTCCAGCTCGTCGGTGTCCACACCCATCGACTTGAGCCAGCTCGCGTAGTGCTTGTTGCTGCGCAGCTGCTCCAGCCGGTTGCGCGCGGTGGCGAAGAGGCCCTTGGGGCGGGCGAACGGGAACATCGCGCCGATGTAGACGGCCGCCAGGTCCCGTCCGGCCGCCTCGACCTTGCGGGCCACCTCCGCGACGATGGCGCTGCCCACGCCGCAGTGCCCGTAGAGCGCGATCGGCCCCTCGACCCGCTCCACGATCTCGTCGGCCACCCGGGTGGTCAGCTCGTCGAAGGGCAGCGCGTCCTCGCTCAGGCCGACGTCGTGCCCGGGGATGGCCAGCGACCACAGGGCGTGCCCGGCGGGCAGCGCGTCGGCGAGCGGCTGGTAGACGATGGCGCTGCCGCCGCCGTACGGGACGCAGACGTAGGACAGCACCCGCTGCGCGGCGGGGATCGGCTTGGTCAGCTCGTAGAGCAGCCGGCGCGGCCCCTCCTCGGCAGCGTCGCCGGAGATGAACGCGGCCAGGTCGCGGATGGTCCGCTGCTGGAACAGGTCCATCACGCCGACCGCCCGGCCGCCCAGCTCCGCCTTGCGGATCTTCGCGACCACCTGGGTGGCGAGCATGGAGTGCCCGCCCAGGTCGAAGAAGTCGTCGTCGATGCCGAGCGTGTCGACGCCGAGCACCTCGGACCAGATGGCGGCGAGCGCGCGCTCGGTGTCGTCGCGGGGTTCGACCAGCGCCACCGACGCCTCGCGGGTGATCACCGGGGCGGGCAGGGCCTTGCGGTCGAGCTTGCCGTTCGGGGTCAGCGGCAGCGCGTCGAGGGTGACGAACGCGGCCGGCACCATGTACTCGGGCAGAGTCTCCTTGAGCGCGGTCTTCACCGTGCCGTGTTCGGCGGGCCCGACCAGGTAGGCGGTGAGCCGCTTGTCGCCGGGGCTGTCCTCGCGGACGACCACCGCCGCCTCGGTCACTCCGGGCTGCTCGCGCAACGCGCTCTCGATCTCGCCCAGCTCGATCCGCAGGCCGCGCAGTTTGACCTGGTGGTCGATCCGGCCGAGGAACTCGATCACACCGGTCTCCCCCGACCCGTCCGGGGCGGGCACCCAGCGGGCCAGGTCACCGGTGCGGTAGAGGCGGGCGCCGGGTTCCCCCGAGTACGGGTCGGGGACGAACTTCTCGGCGGTCAGCGCCGGCCGGCGGTGGTAGCCGCGGGCCAGCCCGACACCGCCGATGTGCAGCTCCCCCGCGACGCCGACCGGGCACTCCGCCCCGGCCGGGTCGAGCACGTGCAGCCGCAGGTTGGCGATCGGCGCGCCGATCGGCACGCTGGTCACCTCGGCGAGCAGCGCCGGATCGCAGGGCCAGGCGGTGACGTCGATGGCCGCCTCGGTCGGGCCGTACAGGTTGTGCAGCCCGCACCAGGGCAGCCGGGCGGTGAAGTCCGACGCCGACGTCAGCGGCAGCTCCTCGCCGGAGCAGATGACCCGGCGCAGCGCGGTGGCCGCCTCGATGCCCTCCTCGCCGAGGAAGACGGTGAGCATGGACGGGACGAAGTGGGCCGTGGTGATCCGCTCGGCGACCAGCAGGTCGCGCAGGTAGCTGGCATCCTTGTGGCCGCCCGGTTTGGCCAGGACCAGCCGGGCGCCCTCGCGCAGCGGCCAGAAGAACTCCCACACCGACACGTCGAAGCTGGCCGGGGTCTTCTGCAGCACCGCGTCGTCCGCGCCGAGGCGGTACGTCTTCTGCATCCAGTCGAGCCGGTTGACGATGCCCCGGTGGGTGTTCGGCACGCCCTTCGGCCGGCCGGTCGAGCCGGAGGTGTAGATGACGTACGCGAGGTGCTCGGGGCCGGCAACCGGCTCCGGGTCGGTGGTCGGCTGGTCGGCCCAGACCGTGGCGTCGTCCAGGTCGAGCACCTGGGCGGCGGTCTCCGGCAGCACGTCACGCAGGTGCCGCTGGACCAGCACCACCGGCGCGTCCGCGTCGGTGACCATGAAGGCGAGCCGGTCGGCCGGATACTCCGGGTCCAGCGGCAGGTACGCGCCGCCGGCCTTGAGCACGCCGAGCAGGCCGGCGACCAGCTCGACCGAGCGTTCGGCGCAGACGCCGACCAGGGTCTCCGGGCCGACCCCGGCGGCGCGCAGCCGGTGGGCGATCCGGTTGGCGGCGGCGTTCAGTTCCGCGTACGTGCGGCTGCGTCCCTCGATGGTGAGCGCCACCGCGTCCGGGGTGGTGGTGGCGCGCTCCTCGATCGGGCCGTGCAGGGTCTGCGTACGCGGGAAGTCGGCGGCGGTGTCGTTCCAGGACGCGAGGAGGGCCTGTTCCTCGGCGGGCAGCAGCTCCAGCCGGGAGAGCGGGGTGTCCGGCGCGGCGACGATCGACGCCAGCAGGGTGGTCCAGCGCCGGGCCATCCGCTCGACGGTGTCCCGGCGGAACAGGTCGGTGTTGAAGACCAGCTTGCCCCAGAGCCCGTCGACCGTCTCCACCGCGTGCAGCTCGAAGTCGAACCGGGTGGCCCGCAGCTCCATCGGGGTCCACTCGAAGCTCACCTCGTCGGCCCGGGAGACCCCGGAGAAGCGGCCCATCTCGTAGTTCTGCAGCACGAACATGGACTGGAACACCGGGGAGCGGCTGACGTCGCGGGGCAGCCCCAGCTCGTGGACCACCTTGGCGAACGGCACCTCGGCGTGCTCGAAGCCGTCCAGCACGGTGTGCCGGGTGCGCTCCAGCAGCTCGGTGAAGGTCGGGTCGCCGGCCAGCTCGGCGCGCAGCGGCAGCATGTTGATGAACATGCCGACGACGTTCTCCAGCTCGGGCGCGGACCGGCCGGCCACCGACGCGCCGACGGCGAAGTCGTCCTGGCCGGAGTACCGGGCCAGCAGCACCTGGTACGCGGCGAGCAGCGTCATGAACAGCGTGCCGCCGCCGGCCCGGGTGAGCGCGTTGAGCCGTTCGGTGGCCGCCGGGTCGAGCTGGAACTCGACGAAGTCGCCCCGGTAGGTCTGGGTGGCCGGGCGGGGCCGGTTTAGCGGCAGCTCCAGCGGGGTGATCCCGGCGAGCCGCTGCTTCCAGTAGTCGACGTGCGCCCGGGCCTGCGGGCCGTCCAGCTCGTCGGCCTCCCAGACCGCGAAGTCGCCGTACTGGATCGGCAGGGTGGGCAGCTCGCCGCCCCGGTACAGGGTGATCAGGTCGCGCAGCAGCACGTCCACCGACCAGCCGTCGCCGACGATGTGGTGCTTGCCGAGGAACAGCACGTGGTCGTCGGCGACGTTCATCCGGTCCGGAGTGCCGGCTTGCGGCGCGGAGGCCGGATCATCGTCGTTAGCCAGCCGGACCAGCAGTGCCCGCAGCAGCGGGCCCCGGGCCAGGTCGAACGGCTCGGCGGCGGCCGCGTCGACCAGCGCCTGCGCCGCTGCTTCGTCGGGGGCGTCCACGATGGTCAGCGGCACCTCGACGGTCTCCTCGACCACCACGGTGGGACGGCCGTCCGCGTCGGCCGGGAAGCGGGTGCGCAGCGACTCGTGCCGGGCGGCCAGCGCGGCCAGGGCGGCGCGCAGCGCCGCCTCGTCGAGCGGGCCGCGCACCCGCAGCGGCACCGCGATGTGGTACGCCGCCTCGCCCGGGGCGAGCTGGTCCATGAACCAGACCCGCTCCTGGGCGTACGACAGCGGCACCTCGGCGTCGGCGGGCCGGGGGTTGATCCGGGCCGCAGGGGCGGCCTGGCGGGCGCGCAGTCGCTTGGCGATCAGCGCCTGCCGGGCCGCTTCCCGGCTCGGATCCTTCAGGTCGGTCATCAGCTCGATTCCTCTTCCGCCGCCAGCAGCGCGGCGACCTCGGTGTCGGAGAGTCCGTCGAGTTCGGCGGCGATCCGCTCCTCGATCTGGGCGGCCAGGTCCGCCACCACCGGGCTGCTGAACAGCGCCCGCATCGGCAGTTCGACGTCCACCTCGGCGCGGATCCGGGCCATCGCCCGCATGCCGCGCAGTGAGTTGCCGCCGATGGCGAAGAAGTCGTCCAGCGCGCCCACCTTCTCCACCTGGAGGATCTCGGCGTACACCTCGGCCACCAGGGCCTCCGCCGCGGTGCGGGGCGGCACGTAGCTGTCCTCGGCCGGGACGGTGACCACCGGGGCGGGCAGCGCGGCCCGGTCCAGCTTGCCGTTCGGGGTCAGCGGCAGCGCGTCGAGCCGGACCAGTGCGGTCGGCACCAGGTGCCCGGGCAGCTCGCGGGCCAGCTCGGCGCGGACCGACTCCTCGACGGCCGGGCCGACCAGGTAGCCGACCAGGACCGGCTCACCCGCGGCGACGCGCACCGCCGCGGCGGCCGCCCGGACGTCCGGGTGGGCCAGCAGGGCCGCCTCGATCTCGCCCAGCTCGATCCGCATGCCGCGCACCTTGACCTGGTCGTCCCGGCGGCCCAGGTACTCCAGGGTGCCGTCGGCACGCCAGCGGGCCAGGTCGCCGGTGGCGTACATCCGCTCCCCCGGCGCGTACGGGCAGGGCAGGAAGCGCTCGGCGGTGAGGCCCGGCCGGCGGTGGTAGCCCCGGGCCAGCTGGGTGCCGGCCACGTACAACTCGCCGACCACCCCTGGCGGGACCGGCTGGAGGGCGGCGTCGAGCAGCAGCGCCCGGGTGTTCCAGGTGGGCGTGCCGATCGGCACCGGCCCCGCGGCGACCGGTTCGCCGGGGGCGGTCCGGTCGGCCACGCAGCCGACGGTGGCCTCGGTCGGGCCGTACTCGTTGATCACCGCGACCTCGGGGTGCGCGGACCGCCACCCGGCGAGCTGCTCGCCGGTCAGCGCCTCGCCGCCGATCACCAGGTCGGTGGTGGGCGACAGCTCGCCGTCGAGCAGCGGCAGGTGGCTCGGGGTGACCTTGAGGAAGCTCGGCCGGCCGCCGACCCGGGCCGCCGGCTCGTCGATCGCGGCCAGCCGGACCGTGCCGCCGGCGGTGAGCGTGCCGAGCAGGCCGGTGACCGTGAGGTCGAACGAGACCGGCGAGTGCAGCAACGCCGTGCCGGCCAGGCCGGGGTAGGTGTGCCGGGCCCAGGCCAGGTAGGCGGTCACCGCGCCGTGCTCCACCACCACGCCCTTGGGCCGCCCGGTGGAGCCGGAGGTGTAGAGCACGTACGCCGGGTGCTCCGGGCGCAGCGGGGCGCGCCGGTCGGCGTCGGTGAGGTCCGCGTCGGACTGGTCGGCGCCCACCTCCCCGTCCAGCACCAGCGCCTCCCCGGGCACCAGCGCGGCGGTCTCCGGGGTGGCCAGCACCAGCGTCGGCTCGGCGTCCGCCAGCAGGTACGCGATCCGCCCGGCCGGGTACGCGGTGTCCACCGGGACGTACGCCGCGCCGGACTTGAGCACCGCGAGGATGGCCACCACCAGCTCGAAGGAGCGGGGCAGGGCCAGCGCGACGCGGGTCTCCGGGGCGGCGCCGCGGGACACCAGCAGCCGGGCCAGCCGGTTGGCGGCGGTGTTCAGCTCGGCGTACGTCAGCGGCACACCGTCGCAGACCAGCGCGGTGGCGTCCGGGCTGGCCGCCGCCTGCCGCTGCACCTCGTCGACCAGCGTGGTCGCCGGCACCTCGTGCGCGGTGTCGTTCCAGGTCGCCAGCACCCGGTCCCGGTCGGCGTCGGCGAGCAGCGGCAGGGCGGCGACCGACCGGTCCGGGTCGGCGACCGCGGCGTCGAGCAGCCGGACGTACCGGTCGACGACCGCCTCGGCGGTGGACCGGTCGAACAGCTCGGTCCGGTAGACCAGCCGGCTCTCCTCCGTGGTGATGTCGAAGGCGAGGTCGTCCTTGGTGGTGCCCAGCTCGACCGGGTCCAGGCCGGAGTCGGGGATGAAGTTCAGCGCGGTCTGGAAGATCGGCTGCACCGACGGGTCACGCTGCGGGTCGACCGCCTCGACGATCTCCTGGAACGGGGTCTGCCCGTGTTCCATCGCGTTGAGCAGGCCGTCCCGGACCCGGTCGAGCAGCTCCCGGAAGGTCGGGTCCCCGGAGACGTCGCAGCGCAGCGCCACCGGGTTGACGAACATGCCGATCAGCGACGCCAGCTCGGGGCTGTCCCGGCCCGCGGTGGACACCCCGACCACGACGTCGGTGTCGCCGGAGAGCCGGGACAGCAGCGCCGCGAAGCCGGCCAGCAGCACCATGTACGGCGTGGCCGCCGCCCCGGCCGCCAGGGTGCCGACCCGGTCCAGCAGCCCGTCCGGCAGCGCGAAACGCACCTCGTCGCCGGCGAAGCCGAGCTGGGCCGGGCGGGGGCGGTCCAGCGGCAGGCCGGTCACCGGCGGCGCGCCGGCCAGGTGATCCACCCAGAAGGCGAGCTGCCGGTCCAGCTCCACGCCGGTGAGCTGGCCGCGCTGCCAGACCGCGAAGTCGGCGTACTGAATGGGCAGCTCGGGCAGGGCGGCGGTGGCGCCGGTCAGCGCGGCCTCGGTGAGCGCGGTGATCTCCTTGATGAACAGCACCGCCGAGTGACTGTCGAAGACCACGTGGTGCACCACGAACAGCAGCGCCACCAGGTCGTCCGGGTTGCGGACCAGCCGGGCCCGCCACAGCGGCGGCCGGTCCAGCGGGATCGGGGTACGGGCCAGCTCCGCGCGGAGCGCCTCCAGCCGCTCGAGGTACTCGGCCCGGGGCAGCCGGCTCAGGTCCTCGGCGGGCAGCGGGACCGGCACGTGCGCCTGCACCACCTGCACCACGGCGCCGTCGTCGACCCGCAGGTGGGTACGGAGCGACTCGTGCCGGGCGACCACCTGGTTGACGATGTCGGTGGCCGCGTCCACGTCGATCCCGGCCGGGAACAGCCACGGGCTGGACACGTTGAACACCGGCGACCCGGTGTCGAGCTGGTTGGCCATCCACACCCGTTCCTGGGCGAAGGAGGCCGGGAAGGTCCACTCCTGGCTCATGAGTGCCCCTCGCGGACCGAGCGGGGGCGCATGTCCGTCCACACCGTGTCGACGTGGGCCAGGCACTCCTCGCGGGTGCCGGCGAAGCCGGCGTCGTGCCAGCCGGCGGGGAGGTCCCGGTCGGCCGACCAGATCGAGTACTGCTCCTCGTCGTTGCGCACGACCAGGAATCGGGGTTCGGCCATCTCAGTTCACTCCAGCGGTGTCGGGGGTGTGCGGTTCGGCCATCGCGACGGCGATCTTGCGGGGCCCGGTGTACGGCTCGCGGGCGTGCGCGGCGGTCATGTTGTCCACCACCAGCACGTCGTCCTTGTGGTAGTCGAAGCGGACGCTGGCGGACCGGTAGGCGGCGCGCAGGTGGTCCATGACGTCGGTGGGGATGTCGCCGCCGTCGCCGTAGTAGGTGTTCGACGGCAGCCCGTCGGCGCCGAACATGGCCAGCAGGCCCTCCTGGTAGTCCTTCGGGAGGGTGGTCACGTGGAAGAACGTGGCGTGGTTGAACCAGCGCGGGGTGTCCGAGCCGGGCCGGTGGTGGACCACGTCCCGGACCGCGCGGGTGCGCAGGCCGTCCTTGCCGACCCACTCCACGGTGATCCCGTTCGCCACCGCGTACGCCTCGACCTCCGCCCGGTTCTCGGTGTTGAACACCTCCTGCCAGCGGGTGCCGAAGTCGCCGTGGAAGTTGCGCACCAGCATCCAGCGCCGCCGGATGAACTCCTCGCGCACCGCCGGGTCGATCGCCTCGTACACCCGGCGCACGTCGGCGAGGGGGGTGGCGCCCTGCGTCTCCGGCGGGGTGATGCAGTAGAAGAACAGGGTCAGCGGCCAGCGCGCCTGGTACGAGTTCTCGTTGTGCAGGAAGATCTCCTCGTCCGGCGGGTAGTCGGTCGAGGTGTAGACCCGGCCCTTGATGGAGTGCCGGGGCGAGGACCGCTCGGTGTAGGTCAGCGGCTCGCCGGAGAGGGCGCGGACCGCCCGGTCGAAGCCGTCCACCCCGCCGACGTCGAAGCCGCGGAAGAGCAGCCCGCCGTGTTCGGCGAGGGTGGCGCGCAGTTCGGCGCGCCGGGCGTCGATCAGGTCGGTCAGCGCCCGGCCGTCGTTCTCGACGACCACCGGGAGCGTGGCGATCGTGTCGCTCATGGTGTCGTATCTCCTGTTCTTCGTGGTCAGGCGCGGGGCAGGCGCGGGATGGCCGGGATCGACGCCGGCGCGGCCGGCTCGTCGGCGGGTGTGGCGGCGCGCAGCTCCTCGATCCGGGCGGCCAGCCCGGCGACGGTGGGGGTCTCGAAGAGGCTGCGCATCGGCAGCCGCACCCCGGTGGCCTTGCGCATCGCGGCGATGAGCTGCACCGCCACCAGCGAGTTGCCGCCGAGGGCGAAGAAGTCGTCGTCCACGCCGACCTCGGCGACGCCGAGTCCGTCCCGCCAGACCTGGGCGACGACCTTCTCCAGTTCGGTCGAGGGCGCGGCCGAGCCGCCGCCGGCGGCGGCCGGCCCGGTGGTCGCCGGCTCGGCCTCCGCCGCCAGGCTGTCCGTGGTCACCCGGGCGGCCCGGCGTCGGATGTCGGCGACGGTACGGGTGGCGATCACCACCTGGGCGCCGAGCCCGGCGCTCAGGCTGCGCCGGAACGCCTCCGCCCCGTCCACCGGCCGGATGTCCTCGGTCACCGGGGCCGGCGCGGCGTCCGCCCCGGCGGCCGGCGTGTCGGCGAGGCCGCCGGTGACGGCGCCCTGGTCCACCCGGCGCAGCACGAAGTCGCTGATCGCGACCAGTTCCCGACCCTCGGGGTCCACCAGGGACAGATCGGCGGCGACCACCTCGTCGGTGGCGCCGGTCCGGTGCCGCAGGTGGCTGTGGAAGACCGCGGGCAGCGTCCCGCGTACCACGATCCGGCCGTAGGACAGCGGCAGGTAGGTGCCGGAGCCCTGACCCCGGCCGAACGCGGTGGCCACGTCCAGCAACGCCGGGTGCAGGCCCCAGGAGGGCAGGTCGCCCAGCGCCGCGGCCGGGGCGTCGACCCGGGCCAGTTCCTCCCCGTCACCGAGGTGGTGCTCGGCCAACGCGGCCCAGCGCGGGCCGAAGGTGAGCATGCTGGTCCGGCCCCGGCCGAACGAGGCGTCGTCGTCGACCCGACGGCCGGCCACGGTGGGCGTACCCGCCGGCCCGGCCGGTTCCTCGGTCCACCCGGCAGTGCCCCGCACGTGGGTACGCAGCCGGCCGGCGGCGAGGCTGGCCACCGTGAAGTCGACGCCGTCCTCGGTGGGGGTCAGCTCGACCCGGTACTGGGCCACCGTGCCGTCCGGCACCGAGAACGGCTCCAGGAAGACCACGTCGCGCAGCTCCACCGCGGCCGCCGGGCCGGGGGCGGGCAGCGCGGCGACCACCGCAGCGCGCACCGACTCCAGGTGCGCGGTGCCCGGCACCACCGGCACCCCGCCGATCCGGTGCTCGTCGAGCAGCCAGTGGGTGCTGGCGGAGACCAGGCCGTGCAGCACGGTCCGGTCCGGACCGGCCACCTTCGTGGTGAGCACCGGGTGGTCGACCGGACTGGTGACGGTGTCCCGGCCGGCGGCCCGGAAGGCGGCCGGCGCGTTGGTCTCCACGGCCATGCCGACCTCGGCCCAGCCGCCCCAGTTCTGCGACACGACCGGCGCCCGGAAGCCCGCGCCGGCCCGCGCCCAGGCGTCCAGGAAGTTGTTGGCCGCGCAGTAGTCGACCTGGCCGAAACCGCCGATCACCGCGGTGATCGAGGAGCAGAGCGCCACGAAGTCCAGCGGCAGGTCGCCGAAGACCTGGGCGAGGGCGAGGGTGCCGGCCAGCTTCGGGGCGAGCACGCGCTCCGCCTCGGCCCGCTCCTTGATCTCGGCCATGCCCCCGCCGGGCAGGCCGGCGGCGTGCACGATGCCGTCCAGCCCGCCGAAGCGGGCCTCGGCGGTCTCCCGGACCCGGCGCAGGTCGACCGGGTCGGTGACGTCGGCGGCGAGCACCAGCACCTCGGCCCCGGCCGCCTCCATCCGGCGGATCGCCGCGATGGCCCGGCCGGCCCGGTCCGCGCCGCCGTGCACCGCCAGGTGCTCGTCCCACCGCTCCCGCTCGGGCAGGCCGGAGCGGGCCAGCAGCACCAGCTTGGCGCGGACCCGGCGGGCGAAGTCCTCGGCCAGGGTGACGCCGATGCCGCCGAGGCCACCGCTGATCAGGTAGCGGCCCTCCTCGCGCAGCGTCCCCGGCTCGTCCTCGGCGTCCACGGTGACCTGCTCGTACCCGGCCACCCAGCGCCGGTCGCGGCGCAGCGCCACCTCCGGGTGCTCCGGATCGGCCGGGCCACGCAGCTCGGCCACCAGCGCGCCGACCCCGCGCGCGGCGGTGTCCGCGTCAACCAGCCGGACGGCGAGGCCGGGCAGCTCGACCGGCAGCACCCGGGCCAGGCCGGCCAGGGTGGCGTGCTCCGGCCGGACCAGGTCGTCGCCCCGGACGTCGCCGATGCCGGCGGTGACCAGGTCGAGGCTGATGCCCTGCTCGTCGGCGGTCAGGCCGGCCCCGGCGAGCGCCTGCACCAGGTGCAGCGCGCTGAAGAAGCCCCGGTCCTGGGCGGCCCAGGCGGCCTCGATGTCGGTCCCGGCCGGCTCCCCGTCCAAGGCGTACGCGTGCACGATCCGGCGCGGCAGGTCGGCGCCGAGCGCGGAGACAAGCGCGTCGTGGTCCTCGCGCACGCCGGGGCGCAGCCGGAAGCCGGTGGCGGTGGCCGCGAAGGCGTCGCCGACGCGTACCTCCACCGGGTCGTCACCGGCGGCCCGCAACGCCGCGACCAGCGCCGCGCCGCGCGGTCCGTCGGCCAGCACCAGGCAGCGACCCAGCGGCGCGACGGTCCGCGCGGGGCCGGCCTGCCGCCACACCGGCACCGCGAACCACTCCGGCAGCGGCCGGGGCCCGGTCTCGACCGGGGCCGCCACGGCCTGCTCCACCGGGTCCGGCTCGACCCAGTAGCGGCGGCGCTCGAAGGGGTACCCGGGCAGCGGCACCCGGCGCGCGTCCGGGTCGGCGGCCGGCCGCACCGGCACGCCCGCGCACCACAGCGCGCCGGCGCTGCCGAGCAGGGTGGCCAGGTCGGCGGTGGACTCGCCCGGTCCGGGCAGGCTGCCCAGCGGGGTGAGCTTCCGCTGCGCCTCGGACGCCTTGGCCACCTGCATCCGGGCCAGGTTGGCCAGCTGCCGGCCCGGCCCGCACTCGACCAGCGCCCAGGTGCCCTCGGCGAGCAGGGTGGCCACGCAGGCGCCGAAGCGGACCGGCTGGCGCAGGTGCGCGGCCCAGTACGCCGGGTCGGTGGCCTGCGCCGCGGTGATCCAGGTGCCGGTCACGTTGGACAGGAACGGCACGGCCGGCGGGCGCAGCGGGACGCCGGCAATCAGCGCGGTGAACTCGGCGAGGATCGGCTCCATCATCGGCGAGTGGAACGCGTGCGAGGTGCGCAGCTTCTTGCACTTGCCCTTGAGCCCGGCGGCGAACTCCTCGACCAGCGCGGTCTCGCCGGCCACCACGCAGGTGCCGGGGCCGTTGACGGTGGCCACGGAGAGTCCCTCGGGCAGCCGCTGCGCCACCACCGACTCGTCCAGCGACACGGCGAGCATCGAACCGGCCGGCAGGGAGTGCATGAGCCGGCCCCGGGCGGCCACCACCCGCAGCGCGTCCGGCAGGCTGAGCACGCCGGCCACGGTGGCGGCGACGTACTCGCCGATGGAGTGGCCGATCATCGCGGCCGGGGTCACCCCGGCGCGCTGCCACGCGGTGGCGAGTGCGTACTCGATGGTGAACAGGGCGGGCTGGGTGTAGCGGGTCTCGGTGAGCCTGTCTCCCGCCTCCGGGTCGCGGCCGAGGATCAGGTCGCGGATGTCCAGCCCCAGCTCCGGCCGGAGCAGCTCGGCGCACTCGTCCACGGTGGCGGCGAAGCCCGGGTCCTCGGCGTAGAGCTGGGCGCCCATGCCGGCGTACTGGGACCCCTGACCGGAGAACAGGAAGCACACGGTTGGCGCTGGACGGTCGGTCAGACCGCGCTGCCCGCGGCGCGGATCACGAAGCAACGCGGCCGCCGTCGCCGGGTCGGTGACGACCACGGCGGCCCGGTGCGGGTACGCCTGGCGGCCGACCCGCAGCGTGTGCGCGACGTCGGCGAGCAGCTCGGGCCCGCCCGCGGTGGCGGTCTCCAGGTGGTCGGCGAGCCGCCGCACCGCGGCGTCCAGGGCGGTCGGCGTCTTCGCCGACACCTGGAGCAGGTGCGCCGGGCGGGCCCGCCGCTCGCCCCGGTACGCGGCCGGCGCCTCCTCCAGCACCACGTGCGCGTTGGTGCCGCCGATGCCGAACGAGCTGACGCCGGCCCGGCGCGGCCCGCCGTCGGTGTCCCACTTGGTCAGCGTGTTCGCCACGTAGAACGGGGTGTCCGCGAAGTCGATCGCCGGGTTCGGCGCCTCGTAGTTGACGGTCGGCGGGATGAGGCCGTGCTCCATGGCGAGCACCGTCTTGATCACGCTGACGATGCCGGAAGGCTGGCTCAGGTGGCCGATGTTGGACTTCACCGAGCCGATCCCGCACCAGCCCCGGTCGTCGGTGTCCTTCGTGTACACCGCGGAGAGGGCGGCGACCTCGATCGGGTCGCCGAGCGCGGTGCCGGTGCCGTGCGCCTCCACGTAGCTGATGCTGCGCGGGTCGATCCCGGCCATGCCGACCGCCTGGGCGACCGCCGCCATCTGGCCGTCGATGCTCGGCGCGGTGAAGCCGACCTTGCCGGCGCCGTCGTTGTTGATGGCGTTGCCGAGCACCACCGCGCGGACGGTGTCGCCGTCGGCGATCGCGTCGGAGAGGCGCTTGAGCAGGGTCACCCCGACGCCGCTACCCCACACCGTGCCGTTGGCGCCCGCGTCGAACGGGCGGCACCGGCCGTCCGGGGAGGTGAAGCCGTCCATACCGAGATAGCCGACGTGCGGCAGCTCGACGTTCACGCCGCCGGCCAGGGCCATGTCGCACTCGCCGTTGCGCAGCGCCTCGCAGGCCAGGTGGAACGCGACCAGCGAGGTGGAGCAGGCGGTGTGCACGGTCAGGCTCGGCCCGCGCAGGTCCAGCCGGTACGACACGTTGGTGGCGACGTAGTTCGGCGAGTTGCTGGTCGCGATGGAGACCGCGCCGTGCGGGTTGCCGCCGACCCGCTTGTTCTGCAGGACGTACCGGTGCAGGTAGGTGTTGCCGCCGGTGCCGGCGTACACGCCGACCGCGCCGTCGTAGCGGGCCGGGTCGTAGCCGGCGTCCTGCAGCGCGGTGTAGCAGGACTCCAGGAAGAGCCGGTGCTGCGGGTCGGTGACCTCGGCTTCACGGGCGGTCATCCCGAACAGGCCGGCGTCGAACTCGTCGTAACCCTCGATCAGCGGGGCGCGGTTCACCCAGCCCGGGTCATCCACCTCCTCCGGCCGGGCGCCCCGGGCGAGCTGCTCCTCGCGGGTCAGCTCGGTGGACGACTCGACGCCGTCGACCAGGTTGCGCCAGAACTCGGTGACGTCGTTGGCGCCCGGAACCCGGGCGGCCAGCCCGACGATCGCGATCGGTTCGATGCCGTCGTCGGTGACAGGGGTGTCGTTCTGCATCGGGGTAGTCCTTAGCTCAGGCGGTGCGGCGGGGAGGAATGCCCGTCACGGTTGGTTCGGTCGTCGGGGCGGGATACGGCGGGCCCGGCCGCGTCGGGCGGCGGCCCGCAGTGCGGCGCGGGCCAGTTCCGGCCGGTCGGCGGCGCCGTCGAGGCTGGCGGCGAGGGCCCGTACGGTCGGGTGGCGGAACAGGTCGAGCATGGTGATCGAGCGGCCGGTGGCCTCGGTGAGCCGGGCGTGCACCGCGGCCAGGGCCATCGAGTGGCCGCCGATGTCGAAGAAGTTGTCGGCGACCCCGACCCGGTCCTTGCCGAGGACCTCCCGCCAGATCCCGGCGATGAGCTCCTCGGTCGCGGTGAGCGTGTCGGGTCCGGCGGGCAGCGGGGGCCGGGCCGGCTCGGCGGCGGCGACGGTCATCGCGCCCAGCGCCGCCACCCGTACCGCCGGCCGGGGCAGCTCGGCGGCCACCTCGTGGGCCGGCGCGTCGGGCTCGGCGGCCAGCGCGCCGACCAGTGCCGCGAGGTCGGCCAGGAGCGCCTCGATCCGCGCCGCGTCGAACAGGTCCGGGTTGTGCACCACCTCGACGCCGGCCCGGCCGTCCCGTTCCACCACGTACACGGTGATGTCGAACGGGGAGCCGGGCTTGGGCACCGGCACCGGCTCGACGGCCAGCCCGGCCAGGCCGAGCCGGGGCGGCACGAAGTTGAGCACGTTGAACAGCACCTGCACCAGCGGGGCGCGGGAGGTGTCCCGGCCCACGCCGAGCGCCTCGACGATCCGTTCCAGCGGCGCGCCCGGGTGCTCGGTGACCTCGTACAGCTCGGCGGCGCAGCGGTCGACCAGATCGGCGAAGCTCGCCCCGCCGACCCGGACCCGCACCGGCACGGTGTCGATGAAGAAGCCGATCACGTCGTCGAAGGCGGCCAGCCGCCGGTCGGCGACGATCGCCCCGAGCACGTGCTCGTCGGCGCCGGTGAGCCGGCGCAGCAGCTCGGCGAAGCCGGCCAGCAGCACGGCCGCGACGGTGGTGCCGCGGCGCTCGGCGAGCTCCCGGACGGCCCGGTCGGCGGGCGCGGCGAGCGCGACGGCCGCCTCGACGCCCGCGTAGGTCTGCACCGCCGGGCGGGGCCGGTCCCGGGGCAGGTCGAGCACGGTGGGCGCGCCGGCCAGGTGGTCGGTCCACCAGGCCAGGTCGGCGGGGCCCCGGCGGCGGTCCCGCTCGGCCCGCCAGACCGCGTAGTCGGCGTAGGTGGCGGGCAGCGGCGGCAGGGCCGGCGACGCGCCGTCGACCGCGCGGGCGTACGCCGCGGCGAGGTCGTCGTAGAGCAGCGCCTCGGACCAGCCGTCGAAGACCGCGTGGTGCATGGTCATGGCGAGCACGTGCTCCGCCGGGCCGAGCCGGTAGACGGTCGCCTGCCAGGGCGGCCCGGTGGCCAGGTCGAACGCGTGCCCCGCGCCGGCGGCCAGCATGGTGGCCAGGTCGGCCTCGGCCTCGGCGGCATCGGTCAGGTCCACCACCGGCACCGCCACGTCGGAGGGCTCCTCGCGGACCGCGTACGGCGTGCCGCCGGTCTGCGGGATCCGCCAGCGCAGCACGTCGTGGCGCTCCACCACGGCCCGCAGCGCGGCGGCGAGCGCGACGGTGTCCAGCGGCCCGCGCAGCCGGTGCGCGACCGCGATGTTGTACGGCGCGCTCGACGGGGCGAGCTGGTCCATGAACCACAGCCGCCGCTGCGGCGGGGAGAGCGTCGGCGGGTTGCCGGTGGTCAGCCCGTCGGCGTCGGCGGGGGCGGCGGCGCGGACCCGGTCCACCAGCGCGGCGAAGGTCCGGTCGGTGAAGAGCACCCGGGTGTCGACCTGCCGGCCCAGCTCGGCGCGGAGCGCGGCGACCAGCCGCATGGCAGCGATGGAGTTGCCGCCGGCGGCGAGGAAGTCGCTGTCCGGGCCGGGGGCGGCCCCGAGCAGCCGGGTCCACAGCCGACGGACACCCGCCTCGACCGGGTCGCCGCCGGCCGGCTCGCCGGCGTCGGCCGGGGCCGGCACGGCCGCGGCGAGGGCGCGCAGCGCCGGCCGGTCCAGCTTGCCGGTGGTCGGGCTGACCGGGAGCGCGGCCAGCCGCACCGTCCGGGTCGGCAGCATCGCGGTGGTCAGCCGGGGCCCGGCGTACGCCCGCAGCGCCTCGTCGTCGGGGGCGTCGGCCGGGGTGAGGAAGGCGACCAGGTCGGTGCCGGCCGGGCCGGGCACCGCCTCCACGGCGACCCGCTCGACGGCGGGGTGGCCGGCCAGCACCGCCTCGACCTCGCCCAGTTCGATCCGCTGGCCGCGCACCTTCACCTGCCGGTCGGCCCGGCCCAGGTAGACGATCCGGCCGTCGGGGTCCTGCCGGACCAGGTCGCCGGTGCGGTAGAGCCGCTCGCCGGGCCGGTCGCCGAACGGGTCGGGGACGAACCGCTCGGCGGTGAGCCCGGGGTTGTTCAGGTAGCCGTCGGCCAGGCCGGGGCCGCCGATCAGCAGCTCGCCGGTCTCGCCCGGCGGCACCGGCCGCAGCTCGGCGTCCACCACGTACGCCCGGTGGTTGGGCAGCGGCCGGCCGATCGGCACCGGGTCGGTGTCGGCGGCGGTGAGGTCGCCGCTGACCGCGAGCACGGTGGTCTCGGTGGGTCCGTAGCCGTTGAGGAACCGCCGGCCGGGCGACCAGCGGGCGACCAGCTCGGCCGGGACCGCCTCGCCGCCGCAGAGCACGGTACGCCAGGTCGGCGCGCCGGCCGGGTCGAGCAGGGCGAGCACGGTCGGGGTGATGAAGCCCCAGGTCACCTCGTGCGCGGCGAGGAACCGGGCGAGTCGTACCGGGTCGGACCGGTCGTCCGCGCCGAGCAGCTGGACCGATCCGCCGAGCAGCAGCGGCACGAACAGGTCCATGGTGGCCGCGTCGAAGCCGAGCGAGGCGATGCCGAGGCTGCGCACCGTCGCGTCGGCGCTGGTCAACGCGGTGACGCCGGTGACGAACTCAACCACGTTGCGGTGGGTGGTGAGCACCCCCTTGGGCCGGCCGGTCGACCCGGAGGTGAACAGCACGTACGCCGGGTCGCCGGGGCGGGCCGGGCAGGGTGCGAGGGGGGCGGGGCCGGGCAGGCCGACCGACTCGATGCCGGGCTGGTCGCCGAACTCGGCGGTGGCGGCGTCCCCGACGACCACGCGTACCCCGGCGTCGCGGGCGATCTCCCGCAGCCGCTCGCGGGGGCCGCCCGGTTCGAGCGGCACGTAGGCGGCGCCGGCCAGGAGCACGCCGAGCACGGTGACCACCAGGTCGGGGGTGCGGCTGCCGCAGACGCCGACCCGGTCGCCCCGCCCGACACCGCGTCCGCGCAGCGCGGCGGCCACCCCGGCGGCCCGGTCGAGGAGGTCGCGGTAGCTGAGCCGGACGTCCCACTGGCGCACCGCCACCGCGTCGGGGGTGCGGGCCGCCTGGGCGACAACCAGGTCGGCGAGGGTCGCGTCCGGCCAGGACAGGGTGTCGCCGGGTGCGGCGCTGGCGGTCAGGATGTCGGTCACCCGTGCTCCCCGCGGTAGGTTGCCGAATCGGTGATCTGCAGGCGCAGTTCGCTCACGTAGCGTTCGCCTCGGGCGTCGGGCACCCAGGCCTCGTCCGGGTCGGGCAGCAGCTCGCTGACCACCACCGGGACGTCCGGGCCGACCTTCCGGGCGGCGTCGACCATCGCGCACAGCGACTGGGCGTACAGCGGGCCGGTGAGGTCGACATAGCAGGGCTTCACCTCGGTGCCGACCTTCACGAAGACCCGTTCGGGCAGGTCCAGGGCGGCCCGCCAGCGGCGGACGGCCAGGTAGCGGTCCTGCTCGGTGCCGTGCCCGGCGAGCCCGCACGCCTCGGCAGTGGTCCGCCAGGTACGCCGGGCCACCACCAGCCGGTCGATGGTGATCCGCGGCGTGTGCGGGGCCGGGTCGAGCAGCTTGAAGGCGTCCAGCAGCAGCGAACCGAGCAGGTTGGCGAAGACCTCCATCACCGGCCACCGGCGGCCGTCCGGGAAGACTGCGGTCAGCTCGTCGCCGTCGCGCTCCACCAGCACGGCGGTGGCCGGCACCAACCGGTCGACGTCGGCGCCCCGGGCGGTGTCGATGCCGAGCTGCCGGTCGTCCGGGCCGGTCAGGGCGTAGGTGGTGCGGGTCGTCCGCCGCGGCCAGCTCTCCGGCCAGAGCACCCGGAGCCGGGCGGGTCCGAGGTCGGCGTCCAACGCGGCCCGCACCGCCGCCGGGTCCGGGTGGAACGGGGTGAGCACCGCGCTGTCGTACGACACGGTGGCCGGGTGCAGCTCGCCGAGGACGAGCAGGAAGTCTCCCCGGTCGATCGCCTCGGCGGAGCTGGCGACGAGCTGCACGTCCGGGTTGTGCAGCCGGGCCGACGGCCAGCCGGGCCGGTCGGCCGGGAACAGCTCGCGCACCCGGCCGGCCAGGTCCTCGGCGCGCAGCCGCAGCTCGACCTGGTCGGCTGGAAGGTCGCGCAGGCCGAACAGCTCGGCCCAGCGCCGGGTGAACGCGGCGCCGGCGCGGGCGATCGGCCCGTCCGGGGCGACCACGGTGCCCTGGGCGAGCAGCCAGACGTCGGCCAGCCGCACCGGGCCGTCGGCGGCCAACTCCTCGTACAGCTCACCGAACAGGTCGGCGCAGCCGGCGCCGATCTCGGCGGTGAGCCAGCGGGCGGCCTGCAGCACCACGGCGAGCGGGGTGGCCAGCGCGTCGAGGACCGGCGCGCCGATGCGGAAGTCCAGGTCGCGGGCGGTGTCCTCGTAGCAGACGGTGCGCCCGGCGTACATCTGTCCGCTGTGCCGGGTGGCGGGGCGACCGGTGACGGCGGTGAACTCGGCGCTGAGCGCGGCGAGCGCGGCGGCCAGCCGGTCCGGGTCACCGGCGGCGGCCGCGACCTCGTCCCGGGCGGCGCGGAGTCGGCCGAAGCCCGCGCCGACCCCGTCGCGCACCGCGGGATCGCCGATCGCCGCGATCCGCTCGGCGAGCACCCCCTCGGCGTCGGGGCTGACCGGCAGGTTCGCGTCCCAGCTGAGCTGGCCGCGGTCGACCCAGCGGTCGAGAAGCAGGTAGACGTCGTCCGCGCCGTGCACGTGGCCCTCCGCGTGCAGCCGCTCGGCCAGCACCACGGCCGGGGTACGCCCGTCGCAGGCGGCGAGCAGCCGGGCCTCCGGCGCGGTCAGCGCGATCGGCGGGTGCATCGGCCAGCGCAGCTGCCGCCCGTCCACCGTCAGGTGCGGTTGCAGCGCGGGCGCCCACCAGCGGCGGACCGCGAGGTCGTCGGCGATCCGGTCGGCGTACGCGATCAGCGCCCACGCCTCGAAGTGGACCCGGCGGCGGCGCACCAGCGCCGGGCCGGGCGTCAGCCGGGTGCGCGGGTCGTCCGGATCGAGGACGCCCCAGCAGACCGGCCCGAAGAAGCCGATGGTCTCCGCCTTGCCGCAGTACCGCTGCCAGTAGCGCAGCACGCTCAACTCGCGCTTGCGCCGACGCCAGTTGCGCACCGCCGGGTCGGTGCGCAGCAGGCCGTCGAGCGCGATGAGCATGTCCGGGTTCTGCCAGGTGACCGCCTCGCGCAGCAGCGGGTCGGCGGCGATCTCCCCGGCCACCACCGAGGACTCGGCGAACGCCTCGCCGAGCGCCTTGTCCAGCAGTTCGGGGCTGCTCTCACCGGCCAGGAGGGCGTCGGCGACGGCCGCCGTCTCCGGGGCGGCGAACCGGTCCAGGCCGGCCGCCGGGAAGCCGGCGGCGCGCAGCACCACGTCCCGCCAGACCGACCAGCCGGTGTCGCCGAGCGGCAGCAGGTGGCTCATCGGGTCCCCTCCCGGTGGTCGTCCACGATCTGCAGGCGCAGTTCGCTGAAGTACCGCCGGCCGGCGCCGTCGGGCACCCAGGCCTGGTCCGGGGTGGGCAGCATCTCGCTGACCACCAGCGACACCCCGTCCCCGCCGTCGACCCGGGCGGCCCGGACCAGGGCGCAGAACATGTTCGCGAAGGCGGGGCTGCCGAGGTCGACGAAGCAGGGCTTGGTCTCGGTGCCGAGCTTCACGTAGACCTGCTCCGGCAGGCCGAGCCGGCGGCGCCAGGCCCGGACCGCGAGGAAGCGGGCCCGTTCCCCGGTGACCGCGCCCAGCCCGCTCTCCCCCACCGTGGTACGCCAGGTCTGCCGGGCCACCACCAGGTTGTCCAGCACGATCCGGGGGGTGTACGGCGCGGCGGCGACCAGCTTGAAGCCGTCCACCGCGTGCGCGCTGAGCAGCTCGGCGAAGACCTCGGTGAGCGGCCAGCGCTGGCCGTCCGATGCGGTGACCACCAGCTCGCCCGCCTCATCGGTGACGGTGAGGTCCACGGTGGGCAGCACCCGGGCCGGGTCCCCGCCGGGCGCCGGCTGGAACGCCAGGTACCGGTCGGTGGGGCCGGCCAGGGTCTCGGCGGTGCGGCTGGTCCGGCGCGGCCAGTCGGTCGGGAAGAGCAGCCGGATCCGCCGCTCGCCGAGGTCGGCGGTGAGGGCGGTACGCAGTCGCTCCACGTCCGGGTGCGACGGGGTGAAGACCGCGCAGTCGAAGGACGACCAGGCCGCGTGCAGCTCGCCGAGCACGACGGTGTATTCGCCGCGCCGCAGCGCGTCCCCGTCGGTGGCGCAGATCTGCAGGTCGGGGCTGTGCATGAGGGCGTTGGACCAGTCCGGCCGGGTGCCGGGGAAGACCTCGTCGATCCGGGTGGCCACGTCGGCGACCCGGACCCGCACCTCGGTGCTGCCGGCGGGGCGGGTGTCCAGCCCGAACAGGCCGGCCCAGCGGGCCGCGAACTCGGCGGACACCGCGTCGACCGGCCGCTCGCCGGCGCCCCAGAACAGCCCCTGCACCAGGAACCACAGGTCGGACAGGGCGACCCGCCCCTCGGGGGCGTCGGCGCGCAGCTCCTCGTAGAGCTCCCGGAACACCGTCCCGTACGCGTCGGCCAGCGCCTCGACCATCCACCGGGCCGCGCGCAGCAGCACGTCGAGCGGGTCGGCGAGGTCGGCCAGCAGCGGCCCGCCGAAGACCACGTCGAGGTCGCGGCTGGTGTCCTCGTAGCAGATCGTCCGGCCGGCGTACATCTGGCCGTCCCGGCGCCGGGGCGCGGCCCCGGTCAGCTCGGTGAAGGTGGCGTTGAGCGCGTCGAGGGCGGCGCGCAGCCGCTCCGGGTCGCCGGCCGCGACGGCGACCCCGTCCCGCGCGGCGCGCAGCCGGTCCCAGCCGGCCCGCGCCGCCACCCGCGCCGGCTCGTCGCCGATGGCCTCGATCCGGTCGGTGAGCACCTGTTCCGCCTCGGGGCTGATCGGCAGCGCGGCGTCCCAGGTGATCAGCTCCCGGGCCACCAGCCGGTCCAGCAGCGCGTAGCCGTCCTCGGGCCGGCGCAGCCCGACGACGGGGTCGGTCACCAGCTCGGCCGCGGACCGGCGGCCGTCGACGGCGGCGAGCAGCGCCGCCTCCACCGGGGACAGCGCCACCGGCGGCCGGCCCGGGCGCAGCACCGTGCGGTCGTGCAGGCTCAGGTGGGAGCAGAGCGTCGGCGGCCACCAGCGGCGCACGGTCACGTCCGCGCCGAGCGTGTCGGCGTACGCGGTGAGCGCCCACGACTCGAACCAGACCCAGCGGCGGCGGGTCAGCCCCGGCCCGGTGCCGATCCGGGCGACCGCCGGCTCGTCCGGGTCGACGGTGACCCAGCAGCTCGGGCCGAAGAAGCCGACCGTCTCGTTCTTGCCGGCGTAGCGCTGCCAGTACTTGAGCAGGGCGCGCTCGCGGTCCCGGCGCCGGACGTTGCGGGCCGCGTCGCCGCCGCCCTTGACCAGGCCGTCCAGCGCCGCGAGCGCGCCGGTGTTCTGCCAGGTCACGGCCTCGCGCAGCAGTGGCTGGGCGGCCAGCTCGCTGAGCTGGTGGGCGGCGGCGCGGACCGCCTCGTCGAACTCCTTGTCGAACCGGTCCTCGCCGGCCCCGGTGGCGAGCAGCTCGTCGGCGGCCGCCGCGGCGCGCGGCGCGTGGAACCGGGTCAGCCCGTCGGCTGGGAAGCCGGTGCCGCGCAGGATCGCGTCCCGCCACACCGACCAGCCGGTGTCCCCGAGCGGCACCCGGTGGGCGGCGGTCCCGGCCGGCGCACCGGGCGCGGCAGCTGGGGCGACCCGCGCCTCGGCCAGGTCGGCGCGGATCGCCGCGAGCAGCTCGGGGAGCTGGTCGTGCAGGAAGAAGTGCCCGCCGTCGATCTCGCGCAGGGTGAAGCCGGCGGCGGTGTGCTCCGCCCAGGCCGCGCTGTGCCCGTGCGTGACCGCCCGGTCGTGGACGCCGCTGAAGGCGACGACCGGCACCGGCAGCGGCTCGCCGGGGACGTAGCGGTAGCTGTCCACCCGGCCGAAGTCGGCCCGCAGCAGCGGCAGCAGCAGCTCCATCAGCTCGGGATGGTCGAGCAGCTCGGCGGGGAGGCCGCCGCCCTCGCCGAGGCGGCGCAGCAGCTCATCGTCGTCCACCTGGGACAGCCCGTCGAAGAGGCTGGGCGCGGTGACGTGCGGGGCGCGGGCGCCGCCGACGTACAGCCGCCGCGGCAGCGGCCGGCCGGAGCGGCGCAGCTCGCGGACCACCTCGAAGCCGACCCGGCCGCCCATCGAGTGGCCGTAGATGGCGTACGGGCGGTCGGCGCGGGAGGCGATGGCGGCGGCCACGTCGGCGACGGCGAAGCGCGGGTCCTCGCTGATCCGGTTCTCCCGGCCGGGCAGTTGCACCGGGAGCACCTCGACGTCCGGGCCGATGCCCTCCTGCCAGTGCCGGAAGGCGCTCGCCCCGGCGCCGGCGTAGGGCAGGCAGAACAACCTCACCGGCGCCTGGGGTCGGCTTCCGGTGGAGACGAACCAGTTCAACGCGGGCCTTTCTGCAAGGGGTCGATCCAGTACCGCTGGCGCTGGAACGGGTAGGTGGGCAGTCCGGTGCGGCGGACCGTGCCCTCGGGGTGCAGGGCGTCCCAGTCGACGTCCCGCCCGGCCACCCAGTCGGCGGCCAGTTCGCGCAGCACACCGCCCTCCCCGGCGATCCGGGCGTCGGTGTCCAGCAGCACGTCCAGGGCGGCGAGCGCGCCGGGCAGGTCGGCGGCGACCACGGCGGCCCGGTGGGCGAAGGCGCGTCGGCCCAGCGCCAGGGTGGCGGCCACCTCGGGCAGCGCCGGCGCGGCGCCGGCCAGGTGGGTGCGCAGCCGGGTCAGCGCCGCCTGCAGCGCCGCCGGGGTACGCGCCGACACCGGCAGCAGCCACGGTCCGTCGCCCGGCTCCTCCCCCGGCTCGTCCGGCGGCGGCTGCTCCACCACCACGTGCGCGTTGGTGCCGCCGAGCCCGAAGGCGCTGACCCCGGCCACCCGGCGCGGCGACACCGGCCAGTCCCGCGCCTTGGTGGGCAGGTAGAACGGACCGGCGGTCAGGTCGATCTCCGGGTGCGGGCGGGTGAAGTGCAGGTTCGGCGGGATGACGCCGTGCCGGACGGCGAGCACCGCCTTGATCAGCCCGGCGATGCCGGCGGCGGCGTCGAGGTGGCCGATGTTGGTTTTCACCGAGCCGAGCGCGCAGGACTCGGCCGGGGCGGCCCCGCCGTACACCTCGTGCAGCGCGGCCACCTCGATGGCGTCGCCGAGCGGCGTACCGCTGCCGTGGCCCTCGACGAGGCGGACCTCGCCCGGGGCGACCTCGGCGGTGGCCAGGGCGTTGGCCACGGCCGCGGCCTGCCCGGCCGGGCCGGGGACGGCGAAGCCGGCCCGATCCGGGCCGTCGTTGGTGACCGCCCAGCCGGGCAGGACGGCGTAGATCCGGTCGCCGTCGGCCTGCGCGTCGGCGAGCCGGCGCAACGCGACCACCCCGACCCCGGAGCCGAAGCCGGATCCGTTGGCGCCCTCGTCGAAGGCGCGGCAGCGGCCGTCCGGGGAGGCCAGCCCGCCAGGGGTGTGCCGGTGCCGGGGCCAGGTGACGGTGACCCCGCCGGCCAGCGCGATGTCGCACTGGTAGTCGGCGAGGCTCTGCGCGGCGAGGCAGACCGCGACCAGTGAGCTGGAGCAGGCGCTCTGCACCGCGAGGGCGGGCCCGGTCAGTCCCAGCCGGTACGCGACCTGCCCGGGCAGGTGGTCGGTGAACTGCCGGCCGATCAGCCGGGCTTCCCAGTCGTCCGGGTCGACGTCGCCGACCACGGCCGGGTTGTCGAGCAGGTGGAAGAGGAAGTAGCGGTTGGCGGAGGTGGCCGAGTAGACCCCGATCAGGCCGGGGAACCGGGACGGGTCGTGCCCGGCATCCTCCAGCGCCTCCCAGGCGGTCTCCAGGAAGAGCCGGTGCTGCGGGTCGGTACGAGCGGCCTCGTCGGCGCCGAAGGAGAAGAACTCGGCGTCGAAGTCGGCCACCCCGTCGAGCCGGCCGACGGCCCGCACGTGCCGGGGGTCCTCGCGCAGCCCCGGCCCGATGCCGAGCGCGGCCAGCTCCGCGTCGGTGTGGTCGTGGATCGAGTCGACCCCGGTGCACAGGTTCCACCAGTAGGTGGTCACGTCCGGCGCGCCGGGGAAGCGTCCGGCGAGCCCGACCACGGCGATCTCGTCACCGGTGTACTCGCGGGCCGCGGTGGCGGGTGCGGCCGGCACGGGCAGCACCGGCGCGCGGACCGCCTCGGGCGGGGTGTCGAGCAGCGCTGCCTGGGCGGCCACCGTGGGGTGGTCGAAGAGGCGCAGCATCGGCAGCCGCACCCCGAAGTGGTCGGCCAGTCGCTGCTGCACCTGGCCGAGCAGCAGCGACTGGCCGCCGACGTCGAAGAAGCTGTCGGTGCGGCCGACCGCCGTCCGGCCGAGCACCGCGCACCAGATGTCGTGCACGGTCCGTTCGGTCGCGGTGGCCGGGGCCTCGCCCGCCGGCACCGTGCCGGCCGGGTCGGGCAGCGCCCGCTCGTCGACCTTGCCGGTCACGGTGAGCGGGAACTCGTCGAGCACCAGGACCGCGCGGGGCAGCGCGTACTCCGGCAGCGTCGCGGCGAGGGCGGCCCGCAGCGCGGTGCCGTCCGGCCGGGCGCCGTCGGCTGGCCGGGCGTACGCGAGCAGTTCGCCGTCCCGGGCGATGGCCCGTACCCCGGCGACGTCGGGCTGGGCGGCCAGCACCGCCTCGATCTCGGTCAGCTCGACCCGGTGCCCGCGGACCTTGACCTGGCGGTCGAGCCGGCCCAGGCAGACCAGGTCACCGCCGGGCAGCCGGCGGCCGAGGTCGCCGGTGCGGTACGCCCGCACCCCGTCGGCGGCCACCGTGAACCGGTCGCTGTCCTGGTTGAGGTAGCCGGGGGCGAGATGCGGGCTGTGGACCACGATCTCCCCGGTGTCCGGGGCGAGGTGCAGCTCGTAGCCGGGGAACGCGGCGCCGATCGGCAGCGGGCCGGTGGCGGCCGGGTCCACGGTGGACAGCGGCAGCGCGTAGCGGGCGACGAAGGTCATCTCGGTGGCGCCGTAGCCGTTGACCAGCTCGCAGTCGGGGGCAAAGCGGCCCCGGCCACGCGCGGCGTCGGCATAGCTCGCCTGCTCGCCGCCGAGCAGCACCACCCGGACCGCGTCGAGCCGCCGCTCGCCGAGGGCGTCGAGCAGGAACCGGTAGACGGTGGGGGTGCAGTGCAGCACGGTCGCCCGGTGCCGGTCGAGCTGGTCGACCGCGTACGCGAGGCCCTGCCGGCGCAGGTCCACCGGGAGCACCGCGGCGCCGGTGAGCAGCGCCGGGTAGAGGTCGGGGATGGCGGCGTCGAAGCTGAACGAGGCGAGCAGGCTCAGCCGGTCTCCCGGCCCGACGGCGAGGGCGTCGATCTGGTTGTCGACGACGTGCGCGAGGTTGCGGTGGGTCTGCCCGACCGCCTTCGGCACGCCGGTGGATCCCGAGGTGAACAGCACGTACGCGAGCGCGTCCGGGTCGATCGGGGCCGGCCGGAGCGGGGCGGGCGGCACGTCGTCCAGCGTCACCACGGCACGGTCGCCGGCCAGCTCGCGAGCCAGCTCACGGTGCTCGGCGGCGCAGGCGACGAGGTCCACTCCGGCGGCGGCGAGCATGTGGCGCAGCCGGTCGACCGGGAAGCCCGGGTCCAGCGGCACGTACGCGCAGCCGGCGGCGAGGGCGCCCAGGAGCGCCGCGACGGTCGGGGCGCCGTGCGCGGTGAGCAGGGCGATCCGGGCGCCGGGTCGGGCGCCGGCGGCGACGAACGCGGCCGCGTGCCCCCCGGTCGCGCCGGCCAGCTCGGCGTAACTGACCTCGTGGGTCTCACCGAGTAGCGCCGGATGATCGCCGTCGCGTGCCGCGACCTCACCGAAACGATTGATGATCATCGGTTTGGCCATGTCAGAGAACTGTTGTCTCTCCACAACGGACAGGCGCGCAGCGATCGACGAATGTGACCATGAATCCCCCCCAGGACTTCACATTGGAAGCAGAATAAAGCTCAATCTCTCGATGGGAAGGAAATCGATCGGGGTCAGCCCGAAGGGGTGACGACCCCCTGGAACCTCGGACGACGGAAACCGTCCGATCATCCCTCTAGCGCGAAGACCATTTTCGGCGTAGAGACCTACTCGCGAGTTATTTTCCGGTGAAAATACTTCCGGACCGTGGAATCTTCGGCCCGGCGGCACCTTTGCCGCAGCTCAACCCCGGTCGGGGAGCACGTCCTCACCGATCGTACGGCGGACGGGGGATCGGGTCGACCATCGCGTCGAATCCCTTCGGCAACTGCGCGACGAGGTCCTGGAACTCGTCGACCGTGACCGCCTCGCGCAGCGTCGCGAGCACCGCCACGGTGCCCACCTCGGCGACCGCCGGGTCCACCCCGGCGCGGTCCGCGACCCGGCGCAGGAAGGTCACCGGTCCGCCGCCCCCGCCGTCGGTCGGGGCGGTGAGGTAGCCGCTCAGCTCGTCGGGCAGCTGGGCCGCCAGGTCCGCCGACTCGCCGCCGGTGATCCGGTCGGCGAGGGTCTGCAGCACCGCGCGGGAGATCGTGGCGGCCTGGTCGGTGGGCAGCTCGGAGCGGCGGGACACCGCCTCGACGAATCGGGGAAACTGCACGTCCGCCTCCTGTCGCCGCGGCCCGCCGCCGCCGGCCCCGCCGGTTACCCGGGGCCGGCGGCGGCAAACGGCGGTCAGCGGGCGGCCGGCGCCGCGTCGGCGGCCGCCGCGTCGGCGGGGTCCGCCGGGATCGGGAAGTCCCGGGTCCGCCAGACCGGCGAGCAGCGGGTGACCAGTGCCGCCGCGGCCATCCCGAGCGAGGCCAGCGCAAGGTACGCCGGCGCGCCCAGCAGCCCGGTCAACGCGCCGCCGAGGGCCGCCCCGAGCGGCATCGCCCCCCAGATGACGAACCGGCTGGTGGCGGTCATCCGGGACAGCAGCGCCGGCGGCGTGGCCGCCTGCCGGAGGCTGACCGCGTTGACGTTGTACAGCCCGCTGGCGAAGGCGTTCACCGCCAGTCCGGCGCCGACGCCGAGCGGGTGCGGCAGCAGCACCAGCGCGGCGCCGACCTGCAGCACCGCCGCCCCGGTGACCGCCCGCCCGACGCCGAGGCGGGCCCGGGCCCGGCCGGCCACCGCCGCGCCGAGCAGGTAACCGACGTTGGCCCCGGCGACCAGCAAGCCGACCGTGGCGGCGGGCAGCCGCAGCTCGCGGACGGCGTACACCAGCAGCATGGCCAGGAAGCCGGCGTGCCAGAGGTTGGTCAGCCCGGAGCAGAGAGTCAGCGCCCGGACGACCGGGTCGCGGAACACGAACCGGATCCCGCGGGCGGCGTCCCGCCAGACCCCCGCCGCCCCCGGCACGGCGGACCGGGCCAGCCGGGGCGTACCCGCCAGGAACAGGGCCGAGGCGACGAAGCTGGCCACGTCGACCAGCAGCGCGACCGGCGCACCCAGCGCCCCGACCAGCACGCCGGCCAGGCCCGGACCGGCGGTCTGCCCGACCGCCCGGGTGGCCTCGAGGCGGGTGTTGGCGTCGGCGAGCCGCCCGGCCGGCACCACCGCCGGCACCGCGGCGAAGTAGGCCACGTCGAAGAGCACGGTGGCGCAGCCGGCCAGCAGCGCCACCGCGACGAGCTGGGCGAGGGTGAGCAGTCCGGCCGCCCAGGCCAGCGGGACGCTGGCCAGCACCAGGGCGCGGGCCAGGTCGGTGGTGACGAGCACCGCGCGGCGGGGCAGCCGGTCCACGATCGCCCCGGCGGGGAGGCCGAGCAGCAGGTACGGCAGCGTGGTCGCGGCGGTCAGCGCGGCCACCCCCGTCGGGCCGGCGCCGAGCACGGTCAGCGCCGCGAGGGGCAGCGCCACGGTCGTGACGTGCGTGCCGAGGGTGCTGACCGCGTCGGAGAGCCAGAGCCGGCGGAAGGTGGCGTGCCGCCAGAGGGCGGCGGAGGTGACGGTCATGCGGGCAGCCTCCGGCGCGTACCCGGAAGGTCGGGCGCGCCAGATTGTCACGGTCACAATCCGGCGGCGACCGGGCGGCGCGGCGGCTAGATTGTCACGGTGACAATCTGGGAGCCGACCGGGCTGGCCGGCGGTGGACCCCGCTATCTGGCGCTCGCCGACGCGATCGGCGCCGACATCGCGGCCGGCCGGCTCTCCCCCGGCGACCGGCTGCCGCCGCAGCGGGAGCTGGCCCGGCGGCTCGGCGTCACCGTCGCCACCGTCGGCCGCGCCTACCAGGTGGCCGCCCGGCGCGGCCTGCTCAGCGGCGAGGTCGGGCGCGGCACCTTCGTCGCCCCCGCACCGAGCCCGCCGGTCGCCGCCAGCACGCCGGCGCTGGACGTGGCCGCCGTGCACCCGCCCGGCCACGGTCCGGTGCACCGGGCCGTCGCGCCGATCCTGCACCGGATCGCCGCCGACCCCCTCGCGGTCGGCGCGGAGGACGCCGACGCGGTGCGGCACCGGATCGCCGGCGCCCGCTGGATGGCCCACGCCGGCTGGCGGCCGGAGCCGGACACCGTCGAGGTGACCGCGGGCGGGCAGCACGGCCTCGCCGCCGCGCTGGCCGCCGTGGCCCAGCCCCGCCACGTGGTGGTGACCACCGAGCTGACCAACCCCGGGCTGCTCGCCGCCGCCCGGCTGCTCCGCGTCGAACTGGCCACCGTGCCCAGCGACGCGGCCGGCGCCCGCCCGGACGCGATCGACCGGCTCTGCGGGCGGCGGCGGGTGGCGGCGCTGCACCTGCACCCCACCCTGCACAACCCGACCGGGATCACCATGCCGGCGGACCGCCGTCGGGAGATCGCGGCCGTCGCCGCCGCCCACGACCTCACCGTCATCGAGGAGGACCCGTTCGGGGCGCTGCGGCCCGACCGGCCGCCGCCGGTCGCCGCCTGGCATCCCCGCACCGTGCACCTGACGGGCATCACCAAGACCCTCGCCCCCGGGCTGCGGATCGGCTACCGGTACGCCCCGGCGGCGCTGGCCGAACCGCTGCGCGCCGCCGCCCGCGCCCTGGCCTGGGCGCCCGCGCCGCTGGTCGCCGAGGTCGCCACCCAGCTCGTGCTGAGCGGGGCCGCGCACCGGCTCGCCGCCGCCCGCGCCGCCGAACTGGCCGGCCGGGCCGCGCTCGCCCGGGACCTGCTCGGCGACCGGGTGGCGGTCGACGGGCCAGCGCCGTTCGCCTGGGTACGCCTCGACCACGACGCCGAGCCGGTCACCGCCCTCGCCCGCCGCCGCGGGATCGCGGTGGCGGAGGTGGACGAGTTCGCCGCCCGGCGGGGCGTGCCGCCCGGGCTGCGGGTCAGCCTCAGCGCCGACGAGGAGACGGTCCGCACCGCGCTGCGCGCCCTGGCGCGGCTGTTGCCCGGCTGAGCAACCGCGCATCCCCTTTCCGCCCGCCGCCAGGCCGGCCGGTGCTTCCGGATCGACGTCCTCCCCTGGCGGAGCTCCGCCACACCTGCGCGCGTCGCGGCGTGTTGTCACCAGGTGAGCATTGGTCGCGGAAGTGATATGTCTCTCAGGCATGAATATGTCTGAGAGACATATCCCTTGGTACGGGCGTGCCTGCTCAGCCGGCCGGCCGTCGAGGGGCGTCGGGCGTTCCGTGTCTCGTGCCAGCCGCGAGCAGAGGCGTCAGCGCAACGCGCCGGTCGACCGCAGGTGGTCGAAGATGACCTGGTCAACCGGGGAGACCCGGGGCCGGTCCGGATAGCCGAGCCAGGCCAGCTCCTCGATCTCGCTCGCCGGTCGCAGCGCGCCCCGGTAGTCAGCGGCGTAGCAGGTCATCCGCACCAGCGTCCCGGCGGCGTGGCCGTGCGCCTGGGCCGAGAAGGTGCCGACGGCCTCCACCGACTCCGGCACGATCGCCACGTCCAACTCCTCGCCGATCTCCCGGATCAGGGTCTCCAGATCGGTCTCGCCCGGCTCCCGCTTGCCGCCGGGCAGGTACCAGACATCCTTTCCCCGGGACCGGGTGCTCAGGACGCGGCCGTCCTCGACCCGGATCCAGGCCACCTTGTCGATCTCGCGCACATCGCCCCCCGCTCGGCTGCGGCCTCACCATAGTCAGTGGCACGGCGGCGCCCGGTGCCGGGTCAGCCGCCGATCGGGGCCCCGCGCCACTGCCAGGACCCGCGCGGCGGCCGGCCGGGCAGGGTGCGGCGACCGACACACCAGCGCAGCGCGTCCCACGGGTCGACGTCGGCCAGGCTGGCGGCCACGTCGGGAAAGAGCCGGGCGACGACCCGGGCGCAGGCCGGACGCGGCGGGTCGACGGCCACCCCGAGACCGGCGGCGATGTCCTCCCCGTGCACCAGCACCTCGACGCAGCCCATCGCCGCGAAACCCTCCGGGTCGGCCCGGCCGGTCGGGTGGAACGCGCGCACTCCGGCTGGGGTGCCCCGGACGACGAGGGCGAGCATCCGGGCCGCGCAGACGGCGAACTCCAGCAGTTGCCCAGCCGGAGCATCCCGCTCGGCGACCGCCTCGAAGCAGACGTACCGGTCGTCGGGGCGGGCCACCAGCTGGGCCGCGTACGACAGCAGGGTGTCGCCGACGTGCTCCGCCGTCCGTCGGCAGTCCCACTCCAACGAGCCGGCCGGCCGCGACCAGTCGGCAGCCGCCACCGGCCCCAGCGCCGCCGCCACGCACGACGTCGCTGCTTCCAGATCCTCGGCGTTGACCGTCATCGCGCCCTCCCCCGGTACGCCCGTGCGGCCCATCCTGCCCGAGTCGCCCCGTCGCCGCCGCCCCGGCCTGCGGGCCGCCTCGCTAGGCTCGCGACATGGCCCGTACCACCCACCCCGGCGCCTGCCCGCTGGACTGCCCGGACACCTGCGTCTGGCAGCTCACAGTGGAGGACGGCCGGGCCGTCGCGCTGCGCGGCGACCGCGACCACCCGTTCACCCGGGGCGCGCTCTGTGGCAAGGTCAACCGCTACCTCGACGCGGTCAACGGGCCCGACCGGCTGACCACCCCGTACGTGCGCACCGGGCCGAAGGGCGCCGGGCGGGTCTCCTTCCGGCCGGCGAGCTGGGACGAGGCGGTCGAGCGGGTGGCCGCCGGGCTGCGGGCCAGCATCGAGCGGGACGGCCCGGAGGCGGTTCTGCCCTACTACTTCGCCGGCACGATGGGGCACGTGCAGGGCTGGACCATGGGTCCCCGGCTCTTCGCCCACCTGGGCGCCTCCCGGCTGGACACCACCATCTGCACGGCGGCGGCGCGGGCGGCGCTGCGCTCGATCTACGGCGGCCAGGTCGGCTTCGAGCCGGAGTCCATCGTGGACGCGAAGCTGATCGTGCTGTGGGGCGCCAACCCGCTCGCCACCAACCTGCACCTGTGGCCGTTCGTGCAGCGGGCCCGGGAGCGCGGCGCGTACCTCGTCACCATCGACCCGCTGCGCACCGACACCGCGGCGCGCAGCGACGGGCACGTCGCCCCGCTGCCCGGCACCGACGCCGCGCTGGCGCTGGGCCTGATGCGCGGCGTCCTGGACGCCGGCGCGCTCGACGAGGAGTGGCTGGCCGCGCACACGGTCGGCTGGGCGGAGCTGGCGGCGCGGCTGGCCGAGTGGCCGGTGGAGCGGGCCGCCGCCGAGTGCGGCCTCCCGGTCGAGGTGGTCCGCCGGCTCGGCGAGCGGATCGCCACCACCCGGCCCACCGCGGTCCGGGTCGGGCTGGGCCTGCAACGGCACCACGGCGCCGGCCAGGCGATCCGAGCGATCTGCGCGCTGCCGCTGCTCACCGGCGACTTCCGGTACCCGGGTGGCGGCGCCCTGGTCTCCACCAGCGGGCACCACCCGATCGACGAGGGGCCGGTGGTGCGGCCGCCGGACCTGCCGGCCCCGCCCGCCCGCTCGCTGAACATGAGCCGGCTCGCCGAGGTGCTCACCGAGGCGGCCGACCCGCCGGTGACCTCCCTGGTGGTGTTCAACGCCAACCCCGCCGCCACCGCCCCGGACCAGAACCGGCTGCTCGCCGGCCTGCGCCGGGACGACCTGCACACCGTGGTGCTGGAGCAACGCTGGACCGACACCTGCGACTACGCCGACGTGGTGCTGCCGGCCACCATGCAGCCCGAACACCTCGACCTGCACTCCGCCTACGGCCACCACTACACGACGCTGAACCTGCCGGCCACCGAGGCGCCCGGCGAGGCGCTGCCGAACACCGAGATCTTCCGCCGGATCGCCGCCGCCCTCGGCATCGACCATCCCCGGCTGCGGGACAGCGACGAGGAGTTGGCCCGGCAGTTGCTGCGCGGCTCCCCGGTCAGCTTCGAGGAGCTGTGCGAGCGGACGTACGCCCGGACCACCGGGGTGGCGGTCGGCTCGGCCCCGTACGCCGCCGGTGGTTTTCCGACCGCCGACGGCCGGGCCCGGTTGCACGACCCGTCGCTGGCCCGGCTCGGGGTGGATCCGGTGCCCGGCTTCACCCCGCCGGCCGAGGCCGGGGACGCGGCGCTGGCCACCCGGTTCCCGCTGGTGCTCCTCGCCCCGGCCGGGAAGTTCCTGATGAACTCCACCTTCGCCTCGCTGCCCTGGCACACCCGGCGGACCGGGCCGCCCCGGGTGCACCTGCACCCGGACGACGCGGCGGCGCGCGGCCTGGCCGACGGCGACGCGGTGCGGGTGCACAACGACCGGGGCGCGTTCCTGGCCGCGGTCGCCGTGGACGACGCGACCCGCCCCGGGGTGGCCTTCACCTACAAGGCGTACTGGGCGCGGCTGAGTCCCGGCCGGGCCACCGTCAACGCGGTGACCGCGGTCCGCGACACCGACCTGGGCGGCGGGCCGACCTTCCACGACTGCCGGGTCGAGGTCGAGCCGGTCCCCGCCGAGCTGCTGCTCGTCGACCCGCCCGCCGACGCCGAGGCCGTGCCGGTCGGCTGAACCCGGGACCTCCGGCCCGCCCGCGCGGTCCCTGCGCCCCTGCTCCCGCCCGCCGCCCGTCCGTAGCGTCGAAAGCGGAAGCGAGGAGGTCGCCATGCGTACGTGGCAGGTGCAGGACGTGATGACCACCGACGTGACGTCGGTACGGGAGGACACGGCGTACCGGGAGATCGTCGACGTGCTGACCGGCCGGCACGTCACGGCGGTACCGGTGGTGGACGGGGCGCGGCGGGTGCTCGGCGTGGTGTCCGAGGCGGACCTGCTGTACAAGGTGGAGCTGCTGGGGCAGCCGCAGGAGCGGCGGATCTTCCCCAACCGGCACCAGCGGGAGGCCCGGGCGAAGGCCGGCGCCACCCTGGCCGCCGACCTGATGACCGCTCCCCCGGTCACGGTGTCCCCGGACGCCTCGCTGGTCGAGGCGGCCCGGGTCATGGACGAACGGCACGTGAAGCGGCTGCCGGTGGTCGACGACCTCGACCGGCTGGTCGGCATCGTGACCCGCGGCGACCTGCTGAAGGTGCACCTGCGACCGGACGCCGACCTCCGGCGGGACGTGGTGGACGAGGTGCTGCGCCACACCCTGGGCGTGCCCGACGACGTGGTCGAGGTGACCGTCTCGGGCGGGGTGGTGACCCTCACCGGGCAGCTCGACCGCTGGTCGACCGTGCACCTCGCGCTGCGGATGACCCGCCAGGTGAGCGGCGTGGTCGAGGTGGTCGCCGCGCTCGGGTACGCGATCGACGACGCCCCGATGTCCGCGCTGCGGGCCGCGTCGATCACCCCGGCCGGCATCGCCTGACGGTGCCCCGACGGGCCGCCGGCGTCGGTTCGACGCCGGCGGCTCAGCTCTCGGCGAGCGCGTCCAGCACCAGCGCGGCGGTCCAGCTGAACGCCGGCGAGCCGAGCCCCGCCCCGGTGTCCGGGTGGAAGTACTCGTGGCAGCCGCTGCTGGCGACCAGCGCGTACATCGACTCGCGCAACCCGGCGGCCAGGTCGGGCCGGTGGTGGGTACGCAGCCCGCGCCACAGCAGCCAGGCGATGTTCACCCAGCTCGGGCCGCGCCAGTAACGCAGCGGCTCGAAGTCCGGGGCGGTGCGGTCGTAGGTGGGCAGCGGGCGGTCCATCCGGGCGGCCAGGCCGAACCGGGGCGAGCACGCCTCGGCGAGCACCGCCGCGACCTGGCGGGCGGGCAGGTCGGGCAGGATCAACGGCAGCAGCCCGAGCACCGTCCGCGCCGGGACGAGCCGGTCGGTGCGCAGGTCGCGAGGGCGGAAGGTGCCGGTCACCGGGTCGTAGAGCCGGTCCACCAGGGCCGCAGTGATCCGCGCCGCGCGGTCCCGGTGCGGCCGCGGGTCGGCGCCGACCACGCCGGCGATCCGGACCAGGGCGTGCTCGGCCGCCCCGAGCGCGGCGTTGACCAGCGGGCACTCCACCAGGAACGGCTGCTCGGCCAGCCGCTCGTCCCGGTAGCCGGCCCCCCGGTAGGCCGCCACGATCGCGACGTACCGCGCGTAGTCCAGGTCGGTGGGGCGGTGCGCCGCGTCGGCGTGCGTGGTGTCGTGCCGGCGGTACGCGCGCATCACGGCGGCCTCGGCGGGCACCGCGGCCATCGGGTCGTCCCAGGCGGGGCTGTTGTCCAACCCGGACTCCCACGGATGCACGATGCAGGCCAGCCCGCCCCCGCCGACGTCGCGCCGCCCGGTCAGGTAGCGCTGCTGGGCGACCAGCCGCGGATAGAGCCAGCGCAACGCCTGCACCGATGCCTCGGAGGGGGCCCGGCGGTGCGCCAGCCAGGCGGCCGGGGCGTGCACCGGCGGCTGGACGATGCCGGAGGTGGCCACGGCCGGTGTTCCGTCGGCGCGGGACGAGTCCCAGAACCCGGGCCCGGGAAAGTACGAGCCGACCCGCAGCGCGGGATTGAACACGATGTGCGGCACCCGCCCGTCGGCCCACTGGGCGGAGAAGAGCGTGCGCAGCTCCCGCCAGGCCCGGTCGGGGCGCAGGTGCGCCAGCCCGACCGCGATGAACGCCGAGTCCCAGCTCCACTGGTGCGGGTAGAGGGTGCGCGACGGGACGGTGTGGCCGTGCTCCCAGTTGGCGTCGAGGGTGGTGACGGCCAACCGGCGGAGCAGGGCGGCCCGTTCCGCGCCCGCGCCGCCCTCCCGCGTGGACTCCGGCGCGCCGCCCAGGGGGCCGGCGCTCACGCGGCCGCCCGCCACGGCCCGGCCTGCCCGAGCACGGCGGCGGCCTGCCGCAGGGCGGCGACCGGTTCGCCGCGCAGCCGGCACTCCAGGGCCAGCCAGCCGGGATAGCCGATCTCGTCGAGAGTGCGCAGCAGCGCCGCCCAGTCCAGGTGTCCGGCCCCCGGCTGGTACCGGTTGGAGTCGCTGACCTGCACGTGCCCCAGGTACGGCGCGGCGGCGCGCAGCGCCGCGTGCACGTCGTCCTCCTCGATGTTCATGTGGAAGGTGTCGGCGACGACGCGGACCGAGGGCAGGCCGACGGCCCGGCACAGCGCGACCGCCTCGTCGAGGCGGTTGACCATGTGGTCCTCGTACCGGTTGAGGGGTTCGAGGAACAGGGTGACCCCCTCCGCGCGGGCGTGCTCGCCCAGCTCGCCCAGGGCGTCGATGAGCACCTGCCGGTCGCCCTCGGGCGGGCGGGGCGGCTCGAACGGTGGCAGCCGGCGGGAGAACATCCCCCAGGCGGCGGGGGTCATCGCGCCGACCCCGCCGAGCTCGGCGATCACCGAGAGCTGGGAGCGGAGGTTGCGGACCGCGTCCCGGGAGCGGTCCGGGTCGAAGTCGCCGATGAAGTGGTCCATCTCGACGCAGACGGTCGGCATGACCACCCCGTCGGCGCGGGCCCGGCGCAGCTCCGGCAGCCGCCGGGCGAACGCCAGGTCGCCCCGGCCGCGCAGCTCGATGCCCTGGTAGCCGAGGGACACGGCGAGGGCGTACTTCTCGGCGAGGCCGGCGCCGGGGAGCAGTTGCTCCTGGCAGGCGAGCGGGATTGTCATCGGAGCTCCTTTGAGGAGACCGTCAAGGGAACTTCAGCACCACTTGGAGGACGTCACCGTCCTCGCGGTCGAGCAACGCGAGCGCGTCGGCCACCGCGCCCGCGTCGACGACGTGGCTCACCAGCGGCAGCGGGTCGACGCAGCCCTCGGCCACCAGGTCCATGAAGGTGTGCGCGATCCGGGGTCCGGTCCACCGGCCGGCCGTGCCGGGTGCCGGGGTGGGCCCGGAGACCTGGGCCGCCACCAGCTGGATCCGGTTGTGGTGGAACTCCTCGCCGAGTCCCAGCCCGTGGGCGTACCCCTGGTAGAAGCCGGCGGCGACGACCCGGCCGGCGGGCGTGGTGGCCCGGATCGCCTCGTGCAGCGCCGGGTACGACCCGGACAGCTCCAGGCAGACGTCGGCGCCGCGCCCGCCGGTGGCCGCGTGGAGCACGACGGCGGCCGAGTCGACGGCGGCGTCGACGACCCGGCGGGCGCCGAGCCGGGCGGCGTGCTCCAGCCGGGCCGGCACCCGGTCGACGGCGACCACCCGGGCTCCGGAGAGGACGGCGAGCCGGGTGCCGAGCAGTCCGATCACCCCCTGCCCGAAGACCCCCACCCAGTCGCCGAGGTGCAGGTCACCGGCGAGCACCGCGGTCAGCGCGATGGCGCCGGGGCGGGCGAAGACGGCGGCCAACGGGTCGAGCCCGGGGGCGAGCGGGGTGACCGCGCCGGCCGCCACCACGGCCTCCGCGCGGTGCCCCCAGATCCCCCAGACGACTTGCCCGGGGCAACGGTCGGCGACGTCGGGGGCGACCTCGACGACCTCGCCGACCTCCTCGTAGCCGAAGCCGACCACGGGGTAGGCCGGCGCGGCCTGCCGGGGCACGAACATCCGGGCGGCGTCGTCCCAGTCCTTGCTGAGCCGGGGGTTGCTGCCCCGGTAGAGGGTCAGCTCGGTGCCGGCGGAGATGCCGGAATAGCAGGTGCGGACGCGGATCTGGCCCGGGCCGAGCGGGTCCGGGGGGCAGGGCTCGAGGCTCACGCGCCGGGGCCCGGCCAGAGAGACAACCCAGTTGGCCATGGCGTCGCTCCGAGAAAAGTGCCGGCCCCGATTCTAGCCGAAAAAATCGGCATATGTGGTTGGATTGATCAATAGATGGGTATTGAAGGCACGCCGTGCTCTACCGAGAGGAGTGCCACCGATGCCATCACCCTCGCGCCGGCTGCTCGCTTCCACCCTGATCCTGGCATTTGCCACGACCGGGCTGGCCGCCTGCGGCGACGATGGACAGAAAGCCGACAGTTCCCAGCTGACCGTGTGGAGCCTGGAGGACGTGGCCGACCGGGTCAACGCCACCAAGGCGATCATCGCCGACTACACCGCGAAGACCGGGGTGAAGGTCAACCTGGTCACCGTCAACGAGGACCAGTTCCCCTCCCTCATCGCCTCCAGCGCCGCCGCCGGCGACCTGCCCGACCTGGTCGGCTCGCTCTCCCTCGCCGGGGTGCGCACCCTCTCCGGCAACGACCTGGTGGACCCGGACGCCAACAAGGCCATCGTCGACAAGCTCGGCAAGGACACCTTTTCGCCCCGTGCCCTGGAGCTGGCCAGCGAGGACGGCAAGCAGCTCGCCGTCCCCAGTGACGGGTGGGGCCAACTGCTCGTCTACCGCAAGGACCTGTTCGCCGCCGCCGGCCTGCCCGCCCCCGACACGTACGAGAAGATCGCCGCCGCGGCGGCCAAGCTGAACACCGGCGGCGTCGCCGGCATCACCGCCGCCACCGCCCCCGGCGACGTCTTCACCCAGCAGACCTTCGAGCACCTGGCGCTGGCCAACAACTGCCAGCTCACCGACGACTCCGGGAACGTGAAGCTGGACTCCCCCGAGTGCGTCGAGGCGTTCCGCTTCTACGGCGACCTGATGCGCAACCACTCGGTCAAGGGCGCGCAGGACGTGGACACCACCCGGGCCACCTACTTCGCCGGCAAGGCGGCCATGCTGATCTGGTCGCCGTTCATCCTGGACGAGCTGGCCGGGCTGCGGAACGACGCCAAGCCCACCTGCCCGCAGTGCCAGTCCGACCCGGCGTTCCTGGCCAAGAACAGCGGCTTCGTCACCGCGATCAAGGGCCCGAACGGCACCGAGCCCGCCCAGTACGGCGAGATCAGCTCCTGGTCGGTGCTCGACGGCGCGGCCGACTCGGCCAAGTCCTTCGTGGAATACATGCTCTCCGACGGCTACCCGCGCTGGTTCGGCATGTCGCCCGAGGGACGCGTCCCGGTGCGGACCGGCACCGCCGAGGACAAGCAGAAGTTCCTCACCGCCTGGAACACCAGCCAGGCCGGGGTGGACGCCAAGAAGCCGCTGTCGGCGGTCTACGGCGACGACGTGCTGGCCACCCTGCGCAAGAGCCCGGACACCTTCCAGCGCTGGGGGCTGCCGCAGGGCCAGGGGAAGCTGGTCGGCGCGATCCTCGGCGAGCTGCCGGTGCCCAAGGCGCTCGCCGACGTGATCGCCGGGAAGTCCGACGCCGCGGCCGCCGCCAAGCGGGCGCAGCAGGACGTCGAGGCGATCAAGAAGGGCGTGAATTGACCACCACCGCGCCGGAGGCCGGCCGCTCCCCGACCCGGGAGCGGCCCCGCCCCGGCAGACGCCCGCTCACCCTGCGCCGCCGCGAGTCCCGTGCGGGGCTCGCGCTGGTCACCCCCACCCTGCTCGTCGTGCTCGCGGTGATCGGCATCCCCATCGTCTGGACGATCGTGCTGGCGTTCCAGCGGGTACGCCTGGCCACCCTGCGCAGGACCGGCCTCTTCGGCGAGCTGACCCTGGACAACTTCGACCGGGTGCTGCACACCCCCGGGTTCGCCGACACCCTCTGGACCACGCTGGTCTACAGCCTCGGCGGCACCGTCGGGTCCATCCTGGTCGGGCTGGTCGCGGCGCTGGTCGTCCGTCGGCCGTTCCGGGGCCGCACGATCGTCCGCGCGTCCATGCTGCTGCCGTACGTGGCGCCGGTGGTCGCGATGGCCTTCGTCTGGCAGGTGATGCTGGATCCGCAGCTCGGCATCGTCAACGACTGGGGGCGGCGGTTCCTCGGCTGGGACTCGCCGGTCCCGTTCCTGTCCCAGGAGTCCACCGCGCTCTGGACGGTGATCGCGTTCGAGGCGTGGCGGTACTTCCCGTTCGCCTTCCTGTTCCTGCTGGCCCGGCTCCAGGCGGTGCCCGCCGAGCTGGAGGAGGCGGCCCGGGTGGACGGGGCCACCCCCACCCAGCGGTTCCGGCACATCGTGCTGCCGCAGCTGATGCCGGTGATCGCCCTGCTGGGCGTGCTCCGGTTCATCATGACGTTCAACAAGTTCGACGACGTCTACCTGCTCACCGGCGGCTCGGCCGGCACCGAGGTGGTCAGCGTCCGGGTCTACCAGTTCCTCACCGCGCGTACCGACATCGGGGCGGCGGCGGCGCAGGCGGTCGTGCTGGCCGTGGTGCTGATCGTGTTCGTCGTGATCTACCTGCGCTACTTCAGCGGGCGACGGGAGGAGGCGTGATGGACCGGGACCGGATCGAGACGGTGAGCCTGCGCTGGCTGCGCCGCCTGGTGATCGCCGTCTTCCTGCTGATCACCCTGCTGCCGTTCTGGTACATGCTGGTGCTCTCGGTACGCCCCATCGAGCGGCTGCTGCTCGACCCCGGCTCGCTCTGGGTGCCGTTCGGCGAGCTGACCGTCGCCACGTACGCCGAGGTGCTCAAGTCCGTCGAGGAGGGCGGCCAGGGCTTCCTCACCTTCATCCGCAACAGCGGCCTGGTCGCGCTCTCCGCCACGGTGCTCACCCTGCTCGTCGCCATCCCCGGCGCGTACGCGGTCTCCCGGCTGCGGTTCTTCGGGCGGCGGCAGGTCAGCGCGCTCTTCCTGGCGGTCTACCTGTTCCCGTCGATCGTCATCGCGATCCCGCTCTTCGTGGTCTTCACCCGGGCCGGGCTGCGCGGGTCGCTCTTCGGGCTGGTGCTGGTCTACATCTCGCAGACGCTGCCGGTCTCGGTCTACATGCTCAAGAACTACTTCGAGACGATCCCGGTCAGCCTGGAGGAGTCCGCCGCCATCGACGGGGCCGGACGGCTCGGCATCATCCGCCGGGTGAGCCTGCCCCTGGCCGCGCCGTCGGTGATGGCCGTCGCCCTGTACGACTTCATGATCGCCTGGAACGAGTTCCTCTTCGCCCTGCTCTTCCTCGTCGACCGACCGAACCGGTGGACCGTCTCGCTGGGGCTGTCGCTGCTCTCCGACGGGGTCGAGGTGCCGAAGACCGTGCTGATGGCCGGGTCGGTGATCCTCACCCTGCCCATCGTGGTCCTCTTCTTCGCCAGTGAACGCCTGCTCACCGAGGGGCTGACCAGCGGCGCCGAGAAGGGCTGACCGTCCGCACTGCCGGGCGCCGGGGGTCACCCCCGCGCCTGGCAGTGCCGCCTTTTCCACCCGGGCCAGCCGGCGTCCGGGCTAGCGTCGGTCCAGGTCACGGCGATCGGAGCGGTATGGCGGACGTACGCGAGACCGTCGCGGTCCCCCGGGCCGGGCACCTGCTGCACGTCGAGGTGACCGGCAGCGAGGGCGTGCCGCTGGTGCTGCTGCACGGCTTCCCCGACAACCTGCACCTCTACGACGTACTGATGCCGCATCTCGGCGATCGGCGGGTGGTCCGGTTCGACTTCCTCGGCTGGGGCCGCTCCGACAAGCCCGCCGGCTACCCGTACACGGCGGACAACATGACCGGCGACCTCGCGGCGGTCATCGACCATCTCGGACTGGAGCGGGTCGTACTCGTGGCGCATGACGCGTCCGGGCCGCCGGCGATCGACTGGGCCCTGCTCTACCCGCACCGGGTGGCCGCGCTGGTGCTGCTCAACACCTACTACCACCAGACGGCGAGCCTGCGCCGACCGCCCGTCATCGCGCTGTACTCGACTCCGCTGCTGCGGAACGTGGCCCGGAAAGTGGCCGGCCAGGGGTCCGGCCTCGCCCGGCGTCTCTACTTCTGGCAGTTGGGCAGATTCATCTCCGACGACCGACGCCGGGACCCGCTGGTGCACCGCCTGTACGACTCGTTCACCGCCGCCCAGCCGGCGTTCTGGCGGCTCAACGACGACCTGCTCGGCACCGTGCTGACGCGCCGCCGCCGGCTACCCGACCTGCGCCGGTTCGACCGGCCGGTACGGGTGATCTTCGGCGTGGACGACCGCTCCCTCAACCCGCGGGTCGCCCGCCGTTTCGCCGGCCTCTTTCCGCGTGCCGAACTGCACCTCGTGCCGAACGCGAGCCACTTCGTACAGATCGACCAGCCGGAGCGGGTCGCCGAGCTCGTGTTGGCCGCCGGTTGGCGCCACCCTGCCCGCAGTTGACCTTGGCAGGCCGCGGGGCCAGGATGGCCGGGTGCGAGCGGCCACGGAACGGACAGTCAGCACCCGGATCGCCCGACTGTTCACCGAGGTGCTCGCACCGAGTGTCCTGGTCACCGCCATGACGCTTGTCGGGGTCGCCCGGGTCAGCCGGTCCTGGTGGGACGTGCTGGTCTGGGGCGGCACGGCGCTGCTGTTCTGCGCCGTCATCCCGATCGCCGTGCTCGTCCACGGCGTACGCCGGGGCACCCTCAGCGACCGGCACATCGGCGACCGGACCCAGCGGTCCCGGCCGCTGCTGATCGGCCTGGTCTCCGTGGCGGTCGGGCTGGCGCTGCTCGCGGCGCTGCACGCCCCGACGGTGCTGTTCGCCATGGTCGTGGTCATGTTCGTCGTCGGCGCCGTGTGCACCGCGGTGAACCACTGGTGGAAGCTCAGCATCCACGCCGCCTGCGTGGCCGGCTCCACCACCGTGCTGGTATTGCTCTTCGGGCCGGCCCTGCACGTGGGCTGGGTGCTGGTCGCGGCGGTGGCCTGGTCCCGGGTCGAGTTGCGCGACCACACCTGGCCGCAGGTCGTCGCCGGCACGGTCGCCGGGATTCCGCTGGCCGCCGGCACCTTCCTCGCGCTCACCTGAGCCGTCGCCCGGCGGGCGGCCAGCAAGATCAGCTACCGTGGCGGCATGGGCAAGCCGACGCGTTGGGTGACGGAGACCAAGCCGGGACACTCGCAGTGGTACATCGACCGGTTCCGCCGGCTGGCGGCGGAGGGGGCGGACCTGGCCGGCGAGGCGCGGCTGCTGGACGCCCTGGTCCCGCCGGGTGCCCGGATCCTCGACGCCGGCACCGGCACCGGCCGGGTCGCCGCCGCGCTGTCCGCGCGCGGGCACACCGTGGTCGGCGTGGACGCCGACCCGAGCCTGATCGAGGCCGCCCGGACCGATCACCCCGGCCCGCGCTTCCTGGTCGCCGACCTCGCGGAGCTGGACCTGGCCGCGCAGGGCGAGCCCGAGCCGTTCGACGCGGCGGTGATCGCCGGCAACGTCATGGTCTTCGTCGCCCCCGGCACCGAGGGGGACGTGCTGACCCGGGTCGCCGCGCACGTCCGGCCGGACGGCCTGGTGGTGGTCGGCTTCGACACCCGCCGGGGCTACCCCCTTGCCGACCTCGACGCCGGCGCCGTGGCGGCCGGGCTACGGGTGGAACACCGCTTCGCCACCTGGGACCTGCGCCCCTGGCGTGACGACGCCGACTGGGCCGTGACGGTACTGCGCAAGCCCACGGCCTGACGCGTCCGGCCCGCGCCGACCGACGTTGATCCACTCAATCTCGCGCATGTCGCGGTATCCCGCCGCGCTGATACCCCCACATCCCGCAAACCGGACGCCGCAGGCGGCGACGGGCGGGTCAGGCCGGGGCGGCGACGGCGCGGGCGGCGGCCGGGTCGAGCGGGCTGCCGGCCGGGACCAGGCTGACCAGGCTCGCCGGCAGCCGGACCGGTCGGACGCCCGGGTAGCCGAGCACGCCGAGCACGTCCGCGCTGGTGAGGACGTATCGCCGGCCCAGGTCGGTGACGACGCTGACCGCGCCGCCGGTGGCGCCCGGGGCGGCGACCGACTCGACCACCGCGCCCCGGCCGGGCTCGACCACCACCTGGTCGGCTAGCCCGGCGTGGCCGGCGGCGGTCCGCGCGGCGGCGGAGAGGTCCGGCGGGGTGACGCCGATTCGGAGATCGCGTACGGCGCTGTCGTCGCCCACCCGGGCGCAGAGCGCGCCGCCCTCCACGGTCGCCAGCCGGGGCGGTACGGCTGGCGGCGCGGTCGGTCCGGTGGGCACCCGGTCGGGAAGCTTGGGCAGGGCCGCGAAGCGCCCGAGGGTGATCGGCTTCGGGTCGCCCTGGCCGGTGCGGGCGAGCAGCAGGGCGGCCTGAAGCTCGGTGATGCCGGCGAGCCCGTCCCGCTCGGCGACCGCGTACTGGCGGCCGCCGCCGGAGTTGCGCACCAGGTAGACGTCGCCGACGGTGGCGCCGTCGACCCGGGCGGACGGCTCCCCCAGGCCGGGCAGCGCGGGCGGGGCCAGGTCGGCGCCGGCCGGCACGGTGTTGAGCAGCGCGGCGGCCACCCGCACGGCCCGTTCCCGGGTCGCGGCCAGCGCGGCCAGCACCCGGTCGGTGTCGCGAACAAGGTAGCGCCGGTCGTGCCAGAGCAGGTGCAGGGTGCCGTCCGGGTGGCGCAGCAGCAGCCCCTGCTCGCCGAGCGGCCGGCCGCCGGTGGCCTCCCGCCCGATCAGCAGCGCCGAGCGGGACGCGGCGCGCCCGGGCTCGGTGGTGGCCACGGAGCACACCGTCCAGGGGCCGGTGGCGAGCCGGCCCGGCGCGGGCAGCGAGTCCGGCGCGTCGGCGATGCCGAGCGGCAGGCCGCGTGGCACCCCGTCGATCGCGCGGCGCGAGACCAGGACCGTCCTCGGGTGCTCCGTCCCGATGATCAGCAGCGCGGAGGCGTAGTTGAGCACCGGGTGCAGCCTCTGCTCCCGGTAGACGAACCGCGCGCCGGACTCCTTCTCCACGATCACCGCGCCCGGGTCCCGCCAGGAACTGCCGCCGCCGGCGAAGAGGCCGTAGAGGGCGACGCCGCCGAGCGCGATCACCGCGACCAGCACGCTGGCCAGGCCCGCGCCGGCCAGCCGCCGGAAGGGCGACTGCGCCGGGTCGGTCTCCCGCATCACCAGCGCCGCGACCGCCCGCTGGACGGTGAACTGGTACGAGTGGAGCTGGTCCTGCCGCGACGGCATCGGATCCCTTCCGCCTGGTTCGTCGGCGGACAGGATAGACGCTCCGTCAATCCTTCGTGGACCGTGCGTGTCCCCCTCAGGGTCGGACGTGGGTCTCGTACATCCGCACCGCGACGAGCAGGCCGGACGCGGCGGTGAGTCCGGCCACCGCCCAGGTGGCGCCCCGGATGCCGACGAGGTCCGCGAGCAGCCCCGCCGACAGGGCGCCGACGGCGAAGCCGCCGTCGCGCCAGAGCCGGTAGACGCCCACGGCGCGGGCGCGCCACGCCGGGTGGGCGACGTCACCGACCGCCGCCAGCAGCGCGGGATACACCATCGCGGTGCCGGCGCCGAGCAGCACCGCGCCCGCCGCCCAGCCGCCGAACCCGGGCGCGGCGGCGATCAGTCCGAGCGCGCCGGCCTGGGTCAGCATCCCGACCACGATGAGGGGCTTGCGGCCGATACGGTCGGAGAGCGGTCCGGTGACGAGCTGGCCGAGCCCCCACACCGCGGGATAGAGCGCCGCCAGCACCCCGATCCGGGACAGGGAGAGCCCGGCGGCGGCGAAGAGCACCGGGAACAGCCCCCAGGCCAGGCCGTCGTTGAGGTTGTTCACCAGGCCCGCCTGGCTGGCCGAGCTGAGCGCCCGCTCCCGCCAGCTGACCAGACCCAGCACCTGCCGCGTGCTGAGGCCGCCGTGGTGGGCGCTCCCCTGGTGGTTGGCCGCCTCGTGGTGGGCGTGGCCGCGCGTCTCCCGGACGAGCAGCGCGGACAGGCCCAGGCCCACCGCGACGTACGCGGCACCGAGCAGGAACGGCGCGGGTCGCAGGCCGTACCGCGCGGCGAGGGCGCCGGTGGCCAGCGCGGTGACGGCCACGGCGAGGTAGCCCGCGGCCTCGTTCAGGCCCATGGCGAGGCCGCGCCGGTGCGGCCCGACCAGGTCGATCTTCATGATCACCGTGGTGGACCAGGCCAGCCCCTGGTTGACGCCGAGCAGCACGTTGGCGGCGACGACCCAGCCCCAACTCGGCGCCCAGATGAGCAGCAGCGGCACCGGGATCGCGACGAGCCAGCCGGCCAGCAGGACCGGTTTGCGGCCGTACCGGTCGGAGAGCGTGCCGGCGAAGAAGTTGGTGATCGCCTTGGTCGCGCCGAAGGCGAGGATGTACGTCAGAGCGGCGGTGTAGGCGGTCAGGTGGAACTCCCGCTCGCCGAGCAGCGGCAGCACGGTGCGCTCGGTGCCGAGCACGCCCCCCACCAGCGCGTTGACCGCGACGAGCAGGAGAAACTGGGCCGCGTTCGCGCGCAGCCCCAGCCGGGGCGCGGCGGAGGTCGCTGTCATCTCTTCTCCAGACATGAGGCGGGTGACCGGGGCGGTTGCCCCGGTCACCCGGCGATTCGTGGCGGTCAGACGGCCGCGTGCAGCGCCTGCCAGGCGCCGTAGCCGCCGAGCAGGTCGGAGACGTCGGCCCGGCCGGCGTTGCGGAGCAGGCTGGCCGCGACGGAGGAGCGGTACCCGCCGGCGCAGTGCACCACGACCGGCCGGTCGGCCGGCACCTCGTCGAGGCGACGGGTGAGCTCCGCGAGCGGGATGTGCCGCGAGCCGTCGACGGCGCCCTGCTCGCGCTCACCGGCGTTGCGGACGTCCAGCACCACCGGCGGGGTGGCGGTGTCGAGCGCCGCGCGCAGCTCGGTGGCGGTGACCCGGCTGGCCCGGGCCATGTCGGCGACCATCTCGAGGAACGCGCCCTCGGGCTCGCGCAGGTAACCGACGACGTGGTCGAAGCCGATCCGGGCGAGGCGTACGACAATCTCCTCCTCCCGGTCCTGCGGCGCCACCACGAGGACCTTGCGGTCCGGCGCGATCACGCTGCCGGCGGTCTCGGCGAACCGGCCGTCGGCGGGGATGTTGATCGCTCCGCGTACGTGGCCGACGGCGAACTCCTGCGGGTCGCGGGCGTCCACCACCACCGCGCCCTCGCTGCGGGCCTGGGCGAACTCGGCGGCGTCGAGCGGGCGCGGGGCCCGGCTGTGGTCGAACAGCTCGCGGGCCTTGCGGTTGAGCACCGCGTCGAAGGCGAAGTAGCCGGGCGCGGCCGGCTGTCCGCCGGTGACCAGGGCGAGGAACTGGTCCTCGCTCATCGGCGCGCAGGCGTAGTTGGTGCGGCGCTGCTCGCCGATGGTGGACTGCCGCTCGGTGGAGAGGTTCTTGCCGCAGGCCGAGCCGGCGCCGTGCGCCGGGAAGACCCGGACTTCGTCGGGCAGGCTCATCAGCTTGCGCTGGACGCTGTCGTAGAGCATCCGGCCGAGGTCGTCGGCGGTGACGCCGAGCGAGGCGAGCAGGTCGGGCCGGCCCACGTCGCCGATGAACAGCGCGTCACCGGTGAGCACCCCGTACGGCACCGGGTCGGTGGCGTGCTCGTGGACGAGGATGCTGATCGACTCCGGGGTGTGCCCGGGGGTCTCCATGATCTCCAGCGTCACGTCCCCGAGGCTGATCCGCTCCCCGTCGGTGAGCTTGCGGCTCGGGTACTCGGTCTCCGCGCGGTGCCCGTAGCCGATCCAGGCCCCGGTCGCCGCGGCGACCTCCAGGTGGCCGGCGAGGAAGTCGGCGTGGAAGTGGGTGTTGATCACCCCTTCGATGGTCAGGCCGTGCGCTCGGGCGTCGGTGAGGTACTCGTCGATGTCCCGGCGCGGGTCGACGAGCACCGCCCGCCCGGTGGTGTCGTCGGCGATCAGGTACGACGCCTGGGACAGGCAGTCCAGGTAGTACTGGGTGAACAACATCGGGCCGAACTCCTTCGCAGTGATGACTGGCGATGTACTCACGATAGCGCATACCCCCGGGGGTATATTCCGGGCCGAAGGTCCCGCCCTTCCGGGACCGCCGGCCCGCCTCAGCTCACCGGGCGTCCACCCCGGTCACGACGGGGCGGCCGCTGCGGATCCATCCGCCGGTGCCGCCACCGACCGAGCGGGCGTCGATGCCGGCGCGGGCCAGGAACTGCGCGGCGGCCAGGCTCCGGTTGCCGCTGGCGCAGATGACGTAGACCGGGTGGTTGCGCGGCAGCTCCCCGACCACGGTCGGCAGCTGGGCCAGCGGCACCGACCGGGCGCCCGGCACGTGACCCTCGACGTACTCGAACGGCTCCCGCACGTCCACCACGGTGGCGCCGTCGGCGTGGGCGGCGGCGAAGCCCGCCAGGTCGACCTCTCGCATATTTCCTCCTCGATTGTTATACCCCCGGGGGTATCCTTGCCGACCTTAACCCACCCCGCCCGCATCGACATTCCCGAGTGGGCCGGGAACAAATACCCCCGTGGGTATGTTGGGGGGCTGGAACGCCATCGAGACACGGAGGTGGGACATGGCGAGCGTGGCGCTGACCGGGGCGAACTTCGCGGAGACCGTGAGCCGGGACGGCACCGAGGCGCGGACGAAGCTGGCCGGCAGCGGCACCGGGCGCTGACCCGGCCGCCCCGGGGCGCGGGCGGGTGCCCGCGCCCCGGGCGCGGCTCAGCCGGTCAGCGTGTCCAGCGCGGCCCGCAGCCGGGCGGCGGCCTCGTCGGCGACCGCCCGCAGCTCGGGCGCGTCGCTGAGCTGCACCATCACCTGCGGATCCATCGCCTGCACCACCGTGCTGTCCGGCCCCTCGGCGCGGACGACCACGTTGCACGGCAGGAGCAGCCCGATCGCCGGGTCCGCCTGCACCGCGCGGTGCGCCAGGGGCGGGTTGCAGGCCCCCAGGATGACGTAATTCGCCAGGTCGACCCCGAGCTTGTCGCGGAGCGTCGACCGCAGGTCGATCTCGGTCAGCACCCCGAAACCCTGATCCTTCAGGGCCGCCCGGACGCGCTCCATCGTCGGGGCGAACCCGGCGGGCAGGCGGATGGTCATCGCGTAGCTCATGGCTTCTGCTCTCCTTCGGTGGACATGATGCCGGCACGCCGGGGCCGGCCGCCGGTGATTCGGCGACGCGGCACTCAGGCCAGGCCGCGCAGCATCCCGTGCCAGTACATGGCCGGCAGGCCGTACCGCTTGAGCAGCCACATGTCGTAGCGCGGCCGCATCGTGTCGAGGAACGGGAAGCTGGGCCTCGGCTTGTGCTCGTAGTCGAACTCCGCGAGCAGCATCCGGTTGTGGGCGGTCACCAGCGGGCAGGAGGTGTAGCCGTCGTAGCGGGCCGGCAGCGGCTCGCCCCGGCGCGCCGCGAGCAGGTTGGCCACCACCACGGGCGCCTGCTTGCGGATGGCGGCGCCCGTCTTCGACGTCGGCAGGTTCGCCACGTCGCCCAGCGCGAAGACCTCCGGCCAGCGGTCGCTGCGCAGCGTGTGCCGGTCGACCGCCAGATAGCCGAACGGGCTCGCCGGGTCGGCCAGCGGGCCGCCCTTCAGCCAGTCCGGCGCGCTCTGCGGCGGTACGGCGTGCAGCAGCTCGTAGTCGACCGTCTCCTTACTGCCGGAGGCGTTGTCCAGGATGACGGCGCGCCGGCTGTCGCCGTCGACCTCGACGAGCTGCGACTCGTACCGCACCTCGATGCCGTAGCCCGCGGCCACGCCCTCCAGGACACTGGCCCAGTCCGGCTGGCCGAAGATGGTCGGCGTGGGCAGCACCAGGATGATCCGCACGTCGTCCCGCACGCCCTGGCGCCGCCACCAGTCGGCCGCCAGGTAGGCGATCTTCTGCGGCGCGCCACCGCACTTGATCGGACCGGCCGGCATGGTGAAGATCGCGGTGCCGCCCCGTACGGCCCGGATGAAGTCCCAGGTGCGGGGGGCGAGGTCGACGCGGTAGTTGCTGGACACGCCGCGCGCGCCCACCGACTCCGCCAGACCGGACACCGCGTCGAAGTCGAGCTGGAGCCCGGGCGCCATGACGAGCTGGTCGTAACTGACGGTTCCGCCGTCGGCGAGCGCGACGTTCCGGTTGTCCGGATCGACCCCGGCCGCCCGGTCCCGGATCCAGGTCACGCCCTTGGGGATGAGCTTTCCTATCGGACGTGCGGTTTCCGCCGCGGTGACCTGGCCGCCGCCCACGAGCGTCCAGAGCGGCTGGTAGTAGTGCTGCTCGGCGGGCTCGATCAGGGCGATGTCGTCCACGCCCGCCCGGCGCAGCCGGGCCGCGACGCTGATGCCGCCGGTGCCGCCACCGACGATGACCACCTGGTGATGCCGTACCGGAGCCATGGAACCTCCCGGAGTGAGAAGGGCGGTCGCCGGGCACATCCGCCGGAGGGCGGGGAATTCGCCGACGACCCTCGCCGTTGACGATACCCGTGGGGGTATCCAGTAGCGAGACTGTACCCCCTGGGGTATGTTGAACGCAGGAGGTAGTGCCGTGAAGCTGCAACCCGAGATGACCAGCGAGGCGCTGACCCGGCTCAAGCGGGCCCGGGGCCAGCTCAACGCCGTCATCGAGATGATGGAGAACGGTGAGGACTGCCGGGCCGCCCTGACCCAGCTCGCGGCCGTGTCCAAGGCCATCGACCGGGCCGGGTTCAAGATCATCGCGTCCGGCATGCGGCACTGCGGCACCACCCGCGACCGCGGCGAGGAGCCGGAGATGACCGAGGAGGAGCTGGAGAAGCTCTTCCTCGCCCTGGCCTGACCGAGGATTTCCCCGCCCCCACCGCGTGGTCGCGGCGGGGGCGGGTAACACCCGCCCGTGACCCGGGCCGAAATCTGTCTCCCACATACCCCCCGGGGTATATAGGGAATGGAAGGAGAACGGCACATGGCAGTCGACGTGTCCGTCATCGCCACGTCCTCACTCGGCGACCGCAGCTACCTGGCCTCGGACGGCCAGGTGGCGATCGTGGTCGACCCGCAGCGCGACATCGACCGGATCCTGTACCTCGCGGGCGCCAAGGGGGTGCGGATCACCCACGTGGTGGAGACACACATCCACAACGACTACGTCTCCGGCGGCCTGGAACTCGCCCGGATCACCGGTGCCCGCTACCTGGTCGCCGCCGCCGACAAGGTCGGCTTTGCCCGCGCGCCGGTCACCGACGGCGACACGGTGCCCGTCTCCGACGCCCTACGCCTGCGCGTGGTCGCCACCCCGGGCCACACCTTCCACCACCTGTCGTACGTCCTCGACGAGGCCACCGACGGCGGCTGGCAGCCGGCGGGCGTCTTCACCGGCGGCTCGCTGCTGTTCGGCACTACCGGACGCACCGACCTGCTCGGCCAGGAACACGCCCACGAGCTGGCCCACCACCAGCACGCCTCGGCGCGGCGGCTGGCCGACCTGCTGCCCGACGGTGCTCAGGTCTGGCCGACGCACGGCTTCGGCAGCTTCTGCTCGGCCAGCCAGGCCGACGCCCCCGACTCGACCATCGGGCGGGAGAAGCAGGCGAACGCGGTGCTGCGGCTGGCCGCGGACGCATTCGTCACCCAGACCCTCACCGGCCTGGACGCCTACCCGGCGTACTACGCCCACATGGGCGTCGCGAACAACGCCGGGCCGGCGCCGGTCGACCTCACCCCGGTCACCCGGGCCGACGCGGCCCAGCTCCGCGACCGGATGGCCGCCGGCGAGTGGGTGGTCGACCTGCGACACCGCAAGGCGTACGCGGCCTCGCACCTGGCCGGCACGGTCAGCCTCGGGCTGGACGGCCCGATGTCGACCTGGCTGGGTTGGCTGATCGACTGGGGCACGCCGATCACGCTGCTGGCGGAGACCCCGGAGCAGGTCGCCGACGCCCAGCGTGAGCTGGTCCGGATCGGCATCGACCGGCCGGCCGCCCAGGCCACCGGCGCGGCCGAGCAGTGGGCCACCGAGCCAGGGCAGCTCCGCGAGCTGCGGATGGCGGACTTCGCCGCCCTCGCCGCGGCCCGCGCGGGCGACACCGCCGCCGGCCTGCCCGCCCCGGACGTCGTGCTCGACGTGCGGATGACCAACGAGTGGCGGGCCGGCCACGTCGAGGGCGCCGTGCACATCCCGCTGCCCGACCTGCCCCGGCGGCTCGCCGACGTGCCGGCCGGCACGGTCTGGGTGCACTGCGGCTCCGGCTACCGGGCCACCGCCGCGGCGTCGCTGCTGGCCAACGCCGGCCGCGAGGTCGTCGTGATCAACGACAAGTTCGACCGGGCCGAGGCGGCCGGCGTCGCCATGGCCGACAACGCCTGACCCCGTACCCGAGTCCCGGCCGGCGCCCCGTGCGCCGGCCGGCGCCCCACCCTGCCGCCCGCCACCGCGGTTCGTCCCCAAAAAGAGGGAAACAAACACCCCCTCACCCA
>NZ_JBVJJA010000034.1:0-81107 GCF_055586005.1 Micromonospora sp. NPDC051924 | reverse complement strand
GGGGTGAAGAAGGGTGTGGGGGGGGGGGGGTGGGGGGGGGGGGGGGAGGGGGGGGGGGAGAGGGGGGGGGGGGGGGGGGAACCCCCCCCCCCCCCGCCCGGTTCACCCCCTTGTCAGCACCGCCACAGACGCGGTCCGACGTTCTTTGCGTACTCGCCACCGGTCCGCGCGTGCCCCACGACCAGCCCGGTATCGGACACCGCCGCCGCCAGAGCGGTCTGCCCGGCGGGCACCTGGAGCTCGGCCGCGGTGCCCGCGCGCAGCACGGCGCCGTTGGCCACGACCCAGCCGGCGGCGCTGACCGCCTCGCCCGGACCGCCCACCGGCAGTTGGGTCACCTCGCCGGTCCGCAGGTTCCACAGCGCCGCGGACCGGGACGGCCACAGGCCCCCCGACGCCCAGTCGCCCTGCGCCGCGTAGGCGGCGCTGGTCTGGCCGGCCGGCAGCCTCAGCTTCCGCCCCTTGCCCTGCTGGTCCCAGGCGTACGCCGCGTGGGCCATGCCGTTCTTGTACATCGCGCCGACGACAGTCCCGTCGTCGGTGATGTCGTAAGCGTTGGCGCCGTCGGGAAGCGGCAGCTTGACGGCTTTCGTCGACCCCGCCTTCCAGAGCAGGACGATGCTGTCCTTGCCACCCGAGTTGCCGCTCGGCTCCGCGTTGATGACCACGTCGCCGGCCGCGTTGATCGCCGGGGTCGGGTACACGTGCCAGTTCCCCGGCGGGGTGCGCAACCGGGTGTACGCGCCCTTCTCGTAGCGGAAGACGTACTCCTGCTTGGCATCCTCCACCAGGCCGACCGCGACCCCGCCGACGTTGACGGCGGTCACCTGGACCGATCTGCCGGGCACCGGCAACGCCTGCGGCTCGCCGTCGGTCCACAGCACCGGCCGGAAGTCCTGCCCGACCACGCCGTTGCCGACGATGTACCGCCCGGTCGGATCCACCCCGCCGGCCGTGACGTCCTTCATCCCGCCCGGCACGGGCAGCTCCGTCACCGGGCATGCGCCGGCTGAAATCGTGGGGGTCGCCGCCGCCGGGAGGGTCGAGGCAATGGTGGGGGGCGCGTCCGCCGGCGCGGTCGCGCCGGTCGAGCTGCCGCCGGCCGGGGCCGCTGCGGGGTGCGCTCCCACCGTGGTCACGATCGACGGCACCGCCGCCAGCACGGCTGTCGCCAGCGCCACGCCTCCGGCCCCCTGAACCGAATGGCGGCGAAAGGCGCGCCGGCGACCGGACTGGACCAGTGCGTCGATCTCGATACGGCTGGCCGGCACGTCCACCGCGCGCAGCCGGTCCCGCAGCTCCTCTTCGTCGTTCATGACCGGGCCCTCCCTCCCTGTGTGATGGTGACCGGACGCCCCGCGTCGAGCGCCGCGCGCAGCGCGGCCAGACCCCGGGAACACTGGCTCTTGACGTTGCCCACCGAGCACCCGAGAGCTGCCGCGGTCGCCTCCACGGACAGGTCGCCGAAGTAGCGCAGCACCACCACGGCCCGCTGGCCCTTGGGCAGCGAGCGCAGCGCCGCCAGCAGCGCGTCCCGCTCCTCGACACCGTGCTCGGCGGGGTCGGGCAGGTCCGGCAGGCGGTCGCCGAGCAGCACTTTGGACCACCCGCGCCGCCGCTCGTCGAGGTAACGCCGCACCAGGATTCGGTGCACGTACCCGTCGAGGTTGTCGGCGGCGGCGGCCCGCTTCCAGTGCACGTAGAGCGCGGTGAGGGTCGTCTGGACGATGTCGTCCGCCTGGAAGGCGTCGGCGCAGAGCAGGTACGCCGTGCGGTGCAGGCGGGGTAACCGTGCCCGCACGTACTCGACGTACTCCCTTTCGAGGTCGGGCCGCATCGTGCTCCCTTGGTCAGCCGGCGTGGACGGTGGGCTCTGGTCGTCTCTTAGTCGGCGGTGGTCGGGAGGAAGGTTGCACGGTCGCCCGTTCGGTAGGTTGCCGGGTGACGAGGGGGCCGCCGGCCGGCCCTGGGCTGCGGGGGGAGGACGTCATGTCGGCGCAGCGGGCAGTGTTGGTCATTCCGGGCAGTAATGGCTGCTGGCACGTACCCCAGCAACTGTTCGCCGCCGACGCGGCGCGGCTGCGCGGCGCGGAGCTGCACCACCTGTCGTGGCGCGGCGAGGTCCCGGCCGAGCCGGCGGAGCGCGGTCCGTGGGCGGTCGAGCAGATCGGCGCGGCGCTACGCGAACTGCCCGAGCCGCTGGTCATCGCCAACTCGCTCGGCACGCTCGCCGCGGGTCTCGCTGCCGACCGGGGCCTACCGGCCGTCTGGATCACGCCGTTGCTGCACCGCCCGGAGGTGGTCGACGGGCTTCGCCGCGCCGCCGCGCCCTGCCTGCTCATCGGCGGTACCGCGGACCCCAGTTGGCGTCCGGAGCTCGCCCGCGAGCTGTCGCCGTACGTGTGCGAGGTGCCGGAGGCCGACCACGGGCTGCGCGTGCCGGGACCGCTCGCGCGGTCGGCGGCGGTGCTGGGCGAGGTCGCCACGGCGGTGGAGGAATTCCTCGACAAGGTGCTCTGGCCATGTTGTGCGGTGGTCAGTCGGTCGGGGGAGTGATCAGGTGGAGCACGCCACTGACGATGAACGCCAGGCCGAAGAGCATGAACCCGACCCCCGCGACATACCGGCCGAGCAGGAATGCGGGGTGGCGCGTCGCCTCCTCCGGGGGTAGGTCACGTCCCTCCATGAACGTGGTGAACGGAGTCCGCGCGATGCGGCGGGCGTGCTCGTCGGCCACGCCGAAGAGGTTGGCGGTCCAGACGAGACCGACGAAGCCGAGCAGCAGGCCGAATCCGATGAGGCCGAGCCCTTGCTGGACGTACCGGGGCATGGCGACTCCCGAGGTGGGCGGCGGGGTGCGGCGACCGGGAGCCAGCGTAGGCGAGGACGGACCTGGGTGACGTACCCGTGCCGGTGGGCGGGGTTCGGACGGGGCGGCCAGGGCTGACGCCGGCTGGAAGGATCGCCGGCATGGCCACCCTGTCCCACCCCGACGACCTGGCGTCCCCGGCGGTGTGTGCCGATCCCGACGGCGACGCGGCCTCGGCCGGTTCGGCGCCCTCCGCCGTCGCGATCCCTCGGATGGTGCGGGAAGAAAATCTCGTCGGCTTCACGGCCGGCCAGTTCCTGGAGGTGACGGAGGCCGTCACGATGATCCTGACCCTGCCGCAGTCAGCCGCCGACCACGTCGACGCGCTCGTGGTCGCCACCGGCCAGGGCGAGGAGTGGCGTCTCACGCACGCGATCCGGCACTGGGAGGCGAATCGAGGGCTGCGCCACCTCCTGGTGGCGAACGGGAATCCGGCGGAACAGACCTATGTCGAGATCACCCTCGACCACCTGCGCGGCCTCGGCCTCCGACGTACCAAGGGGGTGTGTCTGCAGGCCGAGCCGGCTCCCAACACCGGCCTGCAGGCCGCCTGGATCGTCGACCAGGTCCGTGCGTTCGGCATCAGCAGCCTCGCGGTCACCGTCTCCCCGTACCACCTGGCGCGCGTCTACCTCACGGTCCTCAGGGCGTTCATCCGGAGCGGGACGCGCCTTCCCCTGATCCCGCTGCCCGTGGCCGTCCCCCCGGACGCACCTGTCCCGGAGACCGGAGCGACCGCCTACGACCTCGTACCCGGGGAGGTCCAACGCATCCTCACCTACCAGGCCAGGGGATGGGTCGCCACACCGGAGGAAGTGCGGCAGTACCTCCACTGGCTGTGGAGCCGTCATCCGGTCCTCCTCGGCAGAGCCCGTCGGTCACCGTCGCTGACGCCGTACGGGACTGTCGGCCACCGGGCTGGAGATTAGAATCCACCGCCATGACCTCTTCGCACCGGTCGCACGTCGGCGCCGTCGAGCCGAGGGGCATCGAAGACCAGGACGAGGGGCCAGGATCCGAGCAGCAACCCCCGGCCTCGGCGCCCGGCCGTCCTCGCCGACGAATCGCGATCCTCGTCGCGGCGATTCTCGTACCCGTCCTGCTCATTGCCGCGGGTGCGACCGCCTACATCGTCGGGGGTTCGCACGACGACGGTACGTTCCGGGCGGAACCACCGGCCTGCAAGACGCTCGAACCGAGCCTGCACCTGCTCGCGACGCCCTACATCGTGCAGCAGGACGGATCGAACAACTGCGATCTCTTCCTGCCCAGGGACCACCCGCTCTACATCTCCGCTCCCGTGATGACCGTGTCCTACTACGTCGCGACCCCCGAGGGAGGGGATGCGCCGGCCGCTGCCAGTCGTGTCCTGCGTGAACCGGGGCCACAGTTCACGGCGCTGTCCGGCATCGGTGACGAGGCGTACTCCCGGAATCGGAGTGTCTTCCTGCGAGTCAGCAACCTGGTCGTGGCGATCGCGGTGTTCGCCCGCGTAGTGAGCGCGGAGCCCCAGATTCACGCCTTCGCCGCCGACCTGGCCCGTCGCCTCGAACGGAGCTGAGGCAGGCCCACCCGGGCCGCCTGTCGCCTCCAGCGAAGATGGACAACCATTGACGGCTGGGTCAGACAGCGCTGTGCCTGGTCGGCTGCCATCCGCATCCAGCCTGTACTGAATCTTGCCAAGCTCTTCGGTGGTCGACAGTATGAGCCGACCCGACAAGAGTGTGGGAGCCCGGCCATGGAGATTGAGCCACCGGAGAACCGCGGATTGGCTGCCTTCATGGTCGCCTCCGGCTCTGCTGGGCTGATACTGCTACTCACCAGCGACGGCCGCCGTTCGCTGATCCTCGCCCTGGTGGCCTTCGCCTGCTTCATCGTCTCCGTCGCTCTGCTCGGCTTGAGTTCGGTTCTGCGGCAGCACGAGGTTTGGCGCGCCTGGTCTGACCGGCAGCGGTTGACCGATGAGAAGGCTGACGAAGAGATCGCGAGCTGCTAGGACTCCGGTCGGGGCGGAGGTCTGTGACGGGGCTTCCCCCGGCGGGCGCGCACCAGAGACGGCAACAGCGCACGGCGACCTCGCCCAACACGCCATGTCGCCCGGTCGATCGGCATGCTGGGACTCGCTCTGCCCGGTGGTCGGTAACCTTTCGCCGCCGGCAAACACAGACAGGGATATGAACGTCGTCAACGAACGCGACGCCGACTGGTTCCGCGGCATCTACGCCCGGCACTACCCGGACGTCGTGCGCTACGGCCTGAGAAGGCTCGGCGGCACCGCCGCAGCAGAGGAGCTCGCCCAGGAGGTCTTCCTGGTCGCCTGGCGGCGGCGGTGGGAGGTCCCAGCACGGACGCTGCCCTGGCTGTACGGCGTCGGGCGCCGCCTGCTCGCCAACCACTGGCGCGCCGAGCGGACCGCCCCACCAGCGCTCGAACTCGTGGATGCGCCGTCGGCCGACCGGCACGACGCGGTCGCTCGTCTGGTCGACGTACGCGCCGCGCTGACGCAGCTGTCAGACGACGATCAGGAGATCCTGCGGCTCGTCGGCTGGGAGCAGCTCTCCGCAAGCGAGGCCGCCCTGGTCCTCGGCTGCGGCATCGCGACCGCGAAGGTCCGGCTGCACCGGGCTCGCCGACGGCTCACCGACCTGCTGCGCGAACAGCCCGCCGCCGCACCCGTCCCGATCGGAGGAACACGATGAGCAAGCAGATCCATGCGCTGCTGGAGCAGGCCGATCCGGCCCGCGGTGTTGTCGTCGGTCCCGGCGACGCCGACGCGGTCCTGCGCCGCGCTGCGACTGACATCACCGCCTATGACGCCGTACGGCCGCGCCGCTCGACCCGGGGCGCCGTGCTCGCCGCGGCGGCCGTCGCCGTAGCTGTCGCTGGCGTGTTCGCGCTGCCCGGCCTCCGCCCCGCTCCCGGGCCGATGCCGGGACCGCCGCCAGCGCCCGGCTCCTCCGGCGCGGCGACCAACTGCCTGGCCACGCTCGCCGACCACGTCGCGCCGGCGCCGTACGACGGCGGGTCGGGCCGGTACGAGTACGTGCACACCCGCAGCATGAGCGGCATGACCGTCGCGGCCCGCGACAACACGACGCCCGCGTCGGCGACCTGGGAGGAGGAGGTGAAGCTGTGGAGCGCCGCCGACGGCTCGGGGCGTCGGATCGTCCACCGCGGGCCGGTGCGATACCAGGACGAGGCGTCCCGCCAGCTCTTCGCGCAGCATCCCGAGGCGCTGGGCAGCGCGCACGGGGATGGGACCTTCGCGGCCGGCGAGCGCAAGCGGCGTCCCCTGCCCCAGGCGGCGCCAGCGGCGATGGCCGCGCAGCTGTACCAGCCACGCGAGAACGGGCCCTCGGCCGCGCTCGTCAGCGTCGCGGAACTCAACGCGGCGCGAATCCTCGACGCGCCGCACCGGGCTGCGGTGCTGCGCTTCCTCGCCGACACCGACGGCGTCACCTGCGCCGGCGAGACGCAGACCAAGGTGGGCACCGGGCTCCTGGTAACGGCGCCGATCGGCAAGGGGCCACGCCCGAGCCCCGGCAACCACGGCTCCGAAGCCCTGCTGTTCGACACGCACACCGGCGAGCTCATCGCCGCGGGTAGGGGACCCGACCGTTGGACCACCGTGTACCTCGACCGCGGCTACACCGAGCGAACCGGCTGAGGAAGCGACCCGGCCGGCTCGGACCCTCTGCGCCGAGCCGGCCGCGTCGACCGGACGTGGCACAAGATCCGGGCTGCGGCCGGCCTCGACCGGCTGCGTCTGCATGACCTGCGGCACGCCTGCGCCACGTTCCTGCTCATCTCCGGTGCCTCGCCTCGGACCGTGCTCGGTCACAGACAGGTCGGGCTGACCGTGAATACCTACGCCCATGTCCTGCCCGAGATGGAGCGGCCGCCGTGGACGAGGCCGCGAAGCACCTCTTCGGCTGACTTGGCTGTACGAATGGCTGTACGCGAGCCGTGGTGATCGATGGGCTGGGAACGACAAGCCGTTGATCTGGGACGGTGGTGGTGCGCCCGGCCGGACTCACACCTGCGGCCTTGGGATTAGAAGAAGATCGGAGGGGACTGGTAGGGGAGCCATTCTCCTGCTCAGCCCGTCCGTCACTGTCGGATGTCGTCGGCGTAATGGCCCGCTAATGGCCCGGCCAACGGGGGCCCTAGATATCGACCCCTACACCGCCGCCTCCGGAGGGACGTACCTCATCCGGTCGCATCCTGCCGTCGAGCTGGGCGAACGTCAGCCGAGGCAAGGGAGAGCGGACAGCTTCGGCACGTGGTTCGGCGCAGCGGCGCCCCACACGGCCGGCGCGCTGCTCTGTGGCGACCATGATCCGATAGGTAGTCTCCGCTCATGATCGCGCTGCCTCTCGCCCCACATTCATGGCGAGTCCGCGCGTTCATGGCGACTCCGCGCCGCGCCGCTGCCTTTACCGCGACCGCGAATCGGAACTCTTGGCGGAAGTACTCGCGCCAAGTTGCCGCAGTGGATTCCAAAATCAAGATGGAATCCGGACATTCCATTCGAAGGAGGATTGGGTGATGAAATTTAATTCGAAGATTCCAGGATTGATCATAGGCGTATTCTTCATTTCATTATCCTTGATTGGATGCACCGAGAATGGGGAGTCAGGCGGGGTGACAAACATTTTCGAAATCGCCAATACTGAAGAGGTTGTTGGCAAGAAGGGCGAAGAAGTATTGACGCTCAGGAAGCATTATATGATTGTGAATCCACCAGAAGATTTGATAGATTTAAAGGATTTAGTTGAGGGATACGTCAAGAATCATCCAGTCGAAAGCGAGAACAAATTCGTTCATTTGTCTTTCTATAGGGAAGGTAGCGATTTGCCAAGAGATTGGCAACCTGATGAAGGTTACATGAATACAGATCGACTGGAACATCATAAAAGCGATCTCATTGCATCGATCACCTGGTCAGATGCTCAACCACAGAAAGAATTCAATGTTTATAGTAAAAGTAAGGGAGGAAAAATCCTGAAGCGGATGCGTTTCATCGAGGATCGGCTTGTTGAGTGAGTGCGCAGACCGGCCCCGACAGGTGTCATCCAAGCCTAGGAGTCGCACCGGTTCCGGCTCCACTTGCCTCCTGCGCGCCCCGCCTACTGACCCGTGGATTGCCCGTCCGACCATGCCAGCCGTCGTCCCTGATACGGCGGCGCCGGCAGGCTGGCCACTAGCATGGCCGATGCCAGCCGAGGGGATCGCAATGCATGCGGCAGTCCGCTTCCTAATGGTCACTACTCTGCAAATTGCCGGAGTAGTCATTGCCTTCGCCTTCCTCGCGACATTGCTCTTCGAGCCTGGCGAATGGAGGAAGCCGGACTGGTTCCTGGACTTACTGCCGGCTTCCACGTTCCACCGGCCAATCCAACGTTCCCACCGCTGATCCGCAACTCGCTTGGTGACGCGGAGCGGGAGGAGTTGGTGCCGACGTCCTGCGGGGTCATCGGCTTGAAGCGCTGTACGTGTGCGCGCTGACGGTCGGGCTCCGGCGTGGAGAGCTGCTTGGGCTCGCCTGGTCGGATATCGACTTCGACGCCGGCACCTTGACGGTTCGGCAAACCGTTCGGCGGGCCGAGGGCCGCTTGCGGCTCGTGACACCAAGACGGAGCGGTCCCGGCGAACGGTGCCTGTGCCGGCGCAGAGGCTCGCGCTGTTCCGGGCTCATCGCCGGTATCAAGCCGTCGATCGATTGGCAGCGGGGGAGCGGTGGCAGGATCACGGCCTGGTCTTTCCGTCCAAGGTGAAGGACGTCGATGGACCGGGACCACGTCGACCGGACGTGGCACAAGATCCGGCCTGCGGCCAGCCTCGACCGGCTGCGTCTGCATGACCTGCGGTATGCCTGCGCGACGTTCCTGCTCATCTCCGGTGCCTCGCCTCGGACCGTGCTCGGTCACAGACAGGTCGGGCCGACCATGAATACCTACGCCATGTCCTGCCACCGGGAGCCGTGGTGATCGATGGGGCCGGGAACGACAAGCCGTTGACCTGGGACGGTGGTGGTGCGCCCGGCAGGATTCGAACCTGCGGCCTTGGGATTAGAAGTCCCCTGCTCTATCCGCTGAGCTACGGGCGCGCGGCGACGTGTCGCGCCAAGAGGGTACCGCCGTACCGGGGATCCGCGCGGGAACGGGTGGTCGTGGCCACGTCGATGATCAGGGTGCCATGAGTGGCCCCGCCGCGACATCCGGGATACGTGGGGCGGTGGCCGGGGTCCGGTCCGTACCCTCGGCGTCGTGCTGCTCGACCACGATACCGAGAACGAGATCATCTACGAGCTGTGCCAGCTGCTCGGGCGCGCCATCGTGCCCGTCAGCCGGTCCGAACGATCGGGCGGCCCCGTTGAGGGCTTCGGCACCGCCTTCTTCTACACCGAGCTGGTCGGTGCCACCGACGACGGAGAGGTGGTGCAGGAGTGGCTGCTCACCGCCGGCGCGTCCGCCCGGGCCGGGTACGGGGAGATCGGGCTGCGGCCGAGCGTCACCGACCCACCGGAGGCGGCGGCGGAGCCGATCGAGCTGCCCGGGTTCGCCGACCGGTGGCTGCACCTGGCGGAGACCGGCGTGGCCGCGATGCCCACCGGCGGCCTGCACGGGTACGCCGAGGACCAGGGCTGGTGCTGGCGTATCCAGCCGGTGACCGATGCGGTGGCCGTGGGCGGCGCGGCGGTCGCCCGAATCGGCGCGACGCCCGGCTCGGCCTTCGTGCTGGCCCTCGGCGTCGCCGAGAACGGGTCCCGGCCCCTGGAGGCGGTGATCGAGCGGGTCGTCCGGGACGGCGACGCGCTGCGGATCACCACCGGGCTGCCTGACGGGTACGTCGGCGCGCCGGTGTTCGGTGTCGAGACCGGCGCCGACGGTGAGCTGGCGCTGCACTGCCTCGGCCTGGTGCTGCCGGCCGAGGCGGGCGGTCACCCGGTGGCGACGTTCGACCGGATCCGTGCGGCCCTCGGCGAGGCCACGGCCGGCTTCCGCTGACCCGGTCGGCTCAGCCCTCGGCGCTCGCGCCGGCCCGGTCGTCCGCCGGCCGGCGCGCGGCCGGCGGGCCGTCGGGCTCCGGGTCGGTCGGTCCCGCGCCGAGGAATCCCTCCGCCCACCGGCCGACCTCCGCGAAGACCTTCTCGCGTACGGCGGGGCCGGAGAGGGTGAGGTCGTGCAGGCCGCCGTCGAACCGGGCCAGGGTGACGTGCGGGCCGAGTCGGGGCGCCCAGCGGACCATGTGCTCCACGTCGAGCACCGCGTCGGCGAGGGTGGCCGACTCGTGCCACTTCGTGCCCCGGTAGCTGCGCGTCGAGCAGGCCAGCAGCACCGGCACCCGGATGTCCAGGCCGGATCGGAGCTGCCGCTGGCCGGCCCGGATCGCGTTGATCCAGCCGGCCCGCACGGGGAACCCGGCGAGCGGCTTCCAGGCCAGGTCGTACCGCCACTCACCGCGGTGATCGGCGTGCAGGCTCTCGCCGTACACGGTGCCGAGCCCGAACGGCAGGATGCGGTGCGGCGCCCGGCGGCCCAGCCGGGAGACGGCGGCCGCGAGGGGTCGGCGGACCAGCCAGGGTGCGTTGATGTCGAAAAAGGGACTGTTGAGGACGATCCCGTCGACCAGGCCGGCCTCGCGGCGGGCGTGCGCCCAGAGCGAGACGATCAGGCCGCCGGTGGAGTGGCCCATGGCGAGCAGCGTGTCGTGCCCCTCGTCCGCCCGGATGATCTGCGCGGCGGCGTCCAGCTCGGGGAAGTAGTCGCTGAGGTCGCGGCAGAAGTTCGGGGTCTGGTGCGGCTGCAGGCTGCGGCCGTACTTGCGCAGGTCGAGCGCGTAGAAGTCCCAGCCGCGCTCGGCGAAGAAGTCGGCGACGTGGGTCTGGAAGAAGTAGTCGACGAAGCCATGCACGTAGAGCACGGCCCGGCCGGTCGGGCGCTCGGCCCGGCGGCGCACCAGCGTCGCGACAAGCGGACCCTCGTCGTCGGTGCCCAGCTCGATGGTCTGCCGCTCGTACGGCGGTCCCAGCACGTCGGGTTCCACGACCGCGACGGTACGCCGCCCCGCTACCCGGCGGTAGCCCCCGCGGACCCGACCTTCCCGGCGTGCGGCATGTCGGGGTGTCCCTGTTTCCGGACACCCCGACATGCCGCACCGCGGTATGGATCACCACCGCCGTCGGGGGCGGACGCGCGGTCGGGTCAGGCGGTCTCGGCGTCGACCCCGTCGAGGTCGGCGTCGTCGTCCGTCACCTGGCCGGCGCCGGGCTGGGCCAGCTCCCGGATGTGCTTGTTGTGCCGCGGCTCCTGCCGGGTCTTCGCGTCGTTGAGCCGGCGGCGCAGATCGTCCCGGACGTCGTTCAACGCGGCGTGCAGGTCCTCCTCGGCGGAGGTGGTGACGATCTTCTGCCGGCCCGCGATCCAGCACTCCAGGGTCACCTTCTGACCCCGGGATGCGCGGTCCTTCACCGACACCTCCAGCTCGGTGGCGTCGGCGTGGAATCCGGCGAGCCGGGCGTCCAGGGTGGCGAACTGCTCCGCGATCCAGTTCCGGTCCCCCAGGGAGAACCCGACGCCGACACGCAGGCACTCGGCCACGGTCGCGGGGTTCGTCACGGCGCTCATCGCCCGGCCTCGCAGACGTCTCGGAGAAGCATCGTCGCTCCCTTTCTCTCGGTTGATCAACTCCTTACCCAGTCGGCCTGCGTCCGGAACCGCCCCGTCCGCCCGCCAGTTCGATCATGCTGCGCCGCAGGTCGGCGGCACAGGGACCGTGGTCCCTAGCAGACGGGACCTTGATCAGGTGGTTGTCCACAGCCCGCCCCGTCATCCACAGCCGCACCGGCGCGGCTGGTGGCGGGGCCACCGCCGGTCGAGGCTCGGTCCGACAAGCCGAGTCTCCCTGGAGGGGCGATGTTCGATACGTACGTCACCATCGTCGGCAACGTGCTGACCGCGCCCGAGTGGCGCCGTACCACCCAGAGCAACACGCTGGTGGCCAACTTCAAGGTCGCCTCGACCGCCCGCCGGCTCGACCGGGACTCCGGCCGGTGGGTCGACGGCAACAGCCTGCGCGTGCGGGTCAACTGCTGGCGGAAGCTGGCCGAGGGGGTGGCCGCCTCGGTGATGGTCGGCGACCCGGTCATCGTCGCCGGCCGCCTCTACACCCGGGACTGGACCGACGACGCCGGTAACCACCGCACCCTCTACGAGCTGGAGGCGGTCGCGGTCGGGCACGACCTGGCCCGGGGGCGCGGCCGCTTCCTGCGCAACCGCCCGGGCATGGCGACCAGCACCGTGGAGGACGCCGAGGCGGAACGCCGCGTGCACGGTGAGGCGACCGAGCCGGTCCTGGACGCGCACGCGCCGAGCTCGCTCGACGACCGCCCGCTCGACGACGAGTTCGAGGCGCTGGAGTTCGCCGGCCCGCACGTCGATCACGGGCCCGCCCACGACCTGGACGGGTTCCCGGCGGGTGACTTCGACGAGGCGGCCGACCCGTTCGACCTTGCCGACCGGGACGGCGACGAGCGGGACGACGCGGTGACCGCCCCGGGCGGCGGCGCCACCGAGCCCGACGAGGCCGACGAGGCCGACCGGCCCGCTCCGGGCGGCGACGCCGACGGCGTCACCCCGACCGGCCGCGGCCGGCGGGGCGGGCGGCGGTCGCCGGTGCCCGCCTGATCCGCAGGCGGGTCGTGCAACGGGGGAGCGGGGTGGCGACGCCGACGTGGCCACCCCGCCGTACGACTAGGCTGGCCGGCCGGAGGTGGTGACGGGTGCGGCAGGCGACCGCCATGGCGACCGCGGCGGGACTGGTGGCGGGTTACGCCCTGGACTCGTTGCTCGGCGATCCCCGCCGGTTCCATCCGGTGGCCGGCTTCGGCCGGGCCGCCGGCGCCCTGGAACAGCGGATCTACCGGCCGGACCGGGCGGCCGGCGCGGCGTTCACCGCGCTCGCCGTCGGCGCCCCGGTGCTGCTCGGGGTGGCCGGCACCCTCGCCACCCGGCGTCGGCCGCTGGCCCGCGCCGCGCTGGTCGCCGCGGGCACCTGGACCGTGTTGGGCGGTCGTACCCTGCGGCACGAGTCCCGGGTGATGGCCCGGGCGCTGGGCTCCGGCGACCTGCCCACGGCGCGCCGCCGGCTCAACCACCTCTGCGGCCGCGACCCGTCGGCCCTGGACGAGCCGGAGCTGGCCCGGGCCACCGTCGAGTCGCTCGCCGAGAACACCTCCGACGCCGTCGTCGCGCCGCTGGTCTGGGGTGCGGTCGCCGGGCTGCCCGGCCTGCTCGGCTACCGCGCGGCGAACACGCTCGACGCGATGGTCGGCCACCGCTCGCCCCGCTACGCCCGGTTCGGCACCCCGGCCGCCCGCCTGGACGACCTGCTCAATCTCGTCCCGGCCCGGTTGACCGGGCTGCTCACCGTCGCCGTGGCGCCGGCCGCGCACGGCGATCGCCGGGCGGCCTGGCGGGTGTTCCGGCGGGACCGGAACGACCACCCGAGCCCCAACGCCGGGCAGTGCGAGGCGGCGATGGCCGGGGCGCTCGGCGTCCGACTCGGCGGGCGGAACGTCTACTTCGGCCGCTCCGAAACCCGCCCGTTCCTCGGCGACGGGCCCCGGCCCGAGGCGCGGCACCTGAAACGGGCCGCCTGGATCTCCGGCGCGGTCGGTCTGGTCGCGCTCGGCCTCGGCGCGGCATATCCGGTGACCCTGGGGCGCCTGCTCGGGGTGGTCGGCCGGTCCGCGCTGCGCGGCGTGGTCCGGGTCGGGTCGGCGGCCCGGGGCGCGGCGGCGGTCCCGCACCGGGTCGGGCCCGGCGGCGCCGTGCGGCACCCGCACCGGGCCGGGCGCGGCCAGCAGGGCGTGGCCCTCGACCGGGCGGGGCGGGGGAGCGGGCGGTGAGCGGCGGGCTGCTGGTCGCCGGCACCACCTCCGACGCCGGCAAGAGCGTGCTCACCGCCGGCATCTGCCGGTGGCTGCGCCGCCGGGGAGTGCGCGTCGCGCCGTTCAAGGCGCAGAACATGTCCAACAACTCGGCGGTGGTGGTCGGCCCGGACGGGCGCGGCGGCGAGATCGGCCGGGCCCAGGCGATGCAGGCCGCCGCCTGCGGGATCGCCCCCGACCTGCGGTTCAATCCGGTGCTGCTCAAGCCGGGCAGCGACCACGCGAGCCAGGTGATCCTGCTCGGCGAGGCCGTCGACACCGTTACCGCGGGCAACTTCCGCACGCTGCGGCCCCGGCTGGCCGAGACCGCCTACGCGGCGCTGGGCGAGCTGCGGACCGCGTACGACGTGGTGATCTGCGAGGGGGCCGGCAGCCCGGCCGAGATCAATCTGCGGGCCGGGGACTACGTGAACATGGGCCTGGCCCGGCACGCCGGGCTGCCCACGATCGTGGTCGGCGACATCGACCGGGGCGGCGTGTTCGCCTCAATTTTTGGCACTGTGGCCCTGCTCGACCCCGCCGACCAGGCCCTCGTCGCCGGTTTCGTGATCAACAAGTTCCGGGGGGACCGCGGGCTGCTGCAACCCGGGCTGGACATGCTGCACCAGGTCACCGGCCGCCCCACCTACGGGGTGCTGCCCTGGGCGCTGGACCTCTGGCTGGACGCCGAAGACTCGCTCGCCTACGGCCGGGTGCTCGGCCGGCCGGCGGCCCCGCGCGGGACCGACTGGCTCGACGTCGCCGTGGTCCGGTTGCCCCGGATCAGCAACGCCACCGACGTCGAGGCGCTCGCCACCGAGCCGGGCGTCCGGGTACGCCTGACCGTCGAGCCGGCCGAGCTGGCCGCCGCCGACCTGGTCGTGCTCCCCGGTTCCAAGTCGACCGTGGTCGACCTCGCCTGGCTCCGGGAGACCGGCCTGGCCGACGCCGTGTCGGCGCACGCCGCCGCCGGCCGGCCGCTGCTCGGCATCTGCGGTGGCTTCCAGATGCTGGCCCGGGCGATCCACGATCCGGTGGAGAGCCGGCAGGGCAGCGTCCCCGGGCTCGGCCTGCTCCCCATCGAGATCACCTTCGATCCGCGCAAGACGGTCCGCCGCGCCGCCGGCAGCGCCGACGGCGACGTCCCGGTCCACGGCTACGAGATCCACCACGGATACGTCTCCGCCACCGATCCCGGCCTGCCGCCGCTGCTGCGCCATGCCGACGGCACCGGCGAGGGTGCCCGGCTCGGCCCGGTGCACGGCACCCACTGGCACGGCGCCTTCGAGGCCGACGGCTTCCGCCGCCGGTTCCTCACCGAGGTCGCCCGGCTGGCCCGCCGGACCGGCTTCAAGGTCGCCCCGGACACCGAGTTCGCGGCCGCGCGCGAGCGGACCCTGGACCTCCTCGGCGACCTGGTCGAGGAGCACCTGGACACCGGCGCCCTGTGGCGACTGGTCGAGTCCGGTCCGCCGCCGGGCCTGCCGTTCATCCCGCCCGGCGCGCCCCGATAACCAGCCGGCCCCTCAGTAGCGGACGTCCGCGGGGCGGTCGGACATCGGCAGGCCCGCCTCCTGCCAGCCCTGCACGCCGCCGATCATGTCCGTGGTCCGGCGCAGGCCGAGCGCCTGCAGGCCGGCGGCGGCCAGACTGGAGCTGTAGCCCTCGCGGCACACCACCACGATCTCGCGGTCGTACCCGTTCGCCTCGGGGATCCGCCAGTCGCTCGCCGGGTCCAGTCGCCACTCCAGCACCGTCCGGTCGATGACGATCGAACCGGGGAGTTCGCCCTGCTCGCGCCGCTGCACGTCGGTACGCGTGTCGATCAGCAGCGCCCCGGCGCGGACCGCCTCGACGGTCTCGTGCGGGGTGAGCCGGCGGAGCCCGGCCCGTGCCTGTTCCAGCAGGGCGTCGACGCCCGGACTCATCACGTCATGGAGCACCACCCGATGATGCCGGCCGGTCGCGGGCCGCGCCGGGTGAACGACCCGCCAGCGCCGGGCCGCCGCGACGAAATCCCTCGGAGGCGGTAGCCGATGCGGCGGATCCGGGGGTGCCCCGCCACGACCGGGTGTCCTCCGGTCGTGGCGGCGGGCGTCAGGCCGGGTCGAGCGCTGCCGCCACCGCCGCGGTGAACTCCTCGGGCGCGTCGAGCATGACGTTGTGCCCTGCGCCGGGGACGGTCACCACCCGCACGCCGGCGGCCGCCAGTCCGGCCGCGTCGTGCACCGGGTCGCTCTGTCCGCCCTGAACGAACGTCCGTGGCATCGGCAGGCGCTCCAGCAGGTGGCGCATCGTGGGTCGAGTGCCGGCGACGAGCCCCACCGCCGTGCGGTGCAGGCCGACCGGATCAGCGAGCCGCATGGTGGCGGCCCAGACCGGCCCGACCCGGTCCAGCGTCTCGGCGTAGCCACCGGCCAGGAAGTCCGACTCGGAGTACCGGGCAGCGCCACTGCTCGCGGCCGTCGACGGCGGGTTCGGGTCGAGGTTCGCCTCGACGAGCACCAGCCGGCCGACCAGATCCGGCCGCCGGTGGGCGAGCACGATCGCGACCGCGCCACCCATGCTGTGCGCCATCAGATCGGCGTCGCGGACGCCGGCCTCGTCGAGCGTCGCGGCCAGCGCCGCGGCGTGGTCCTCAAGGGTGTAGCCGAACGCGGCTGGCCGGTCGCTCAGCCCGAAGCCGAACAGGTCGACGAAGAGCGACCGGTGCCCAGCCAGCCCGGGGCGGGTGGCCACCGGCACGAAGTACGCCGCCGATGTGGACCCCAACCCGTGCACGTACACCCGGGCCGGGTTCTCGCCGGCGATCTCCACCCAACGCATCTGGGCCCCGTCCGGGCCCACCATCGCAGCACGCATGGCCGACACAATACATCCGCGCCGAGGTATATCGGAAGCGGGATATCATCGGCGGGTGCTCGAACTCGCGATCCTCGGCTTCCTCGCCGAGCAACCTCTGCACGGTTACGACCTCAAGCGGAGAGTGGCCCAGCTGACCGGGCACGTGCGCCCGATCGCCGACGGCACGCTCTACCCGGCGATCAAGCGGCTGGAACGGGCGGGCTGGCTGACCCGGCGGGCCGAACCCGGATCGCGGGCGGCGCCCCGGCAGATGTTGGTCCTCACCGAGCAGGGCCGCGCCGAGCTCCGGCGCCGGCTGGCCGAGCCCGAGGAGGTGGAGATCAGCGACGAGAACCGCTGGTTCACCCTGCTCGCCTTCCTCCGCCACGTGGACGACCCGGCGGCCCGTGACGGGGTGCTGCGGCGCCGGTTGGCCTTCCTGAGCACCCCGAGCAGTTTTTTCTATGAGGGAGACCGGCCGGTGCGCGCGGAGGAACTGGACGACCCGTACCGGCGGGGGTTGCTCACCATCGCCCGGGCCACCAGCCGGGCCGAACTGGCCTGGCTGCGGGAGACGCTGGGCGAGCCGGAGTGAGGCCGGTGGCGGTGGTCGAGGCGTACGCCGGGCTGGCCCGCCGGGTGCTGGCCCGGCCGGCGCGGTTGGGGCGTACCCGGCTGGTGGCGGTCGACGGGCCGAGCGGCGCGGGCAAGAGCCTGTTCGCGACCCGCCTCGCGGACGCGTTCGCCGCGCTCCCCGGCGGCGACCGGCCACCGCTGGTCCGCACCGACGACCTGCTCGACGGGTGGGACGACCAGCTCACCTTCTGGCCCCGCCTGGAGGAGTGGGTGCTGGGCCCGGTCCGCGCCGGCCGGCCGGGCGCCTACCGGCGGTACAGCTGGGTGCGGCGCTGCTTCCTGGACCGGCCGGTGCCGGTGCCGGTGGTCCCGGTGCTCGTTGTTGAGGGGGTGAGCGCGGCGCGGGCGCAGGTCCGCCCCGAGCTGACCCTGTCGGTCTTCGTCACCGCCCCCGCGCCGCTGCGGCTCTCCCGCGCGGTCAGCCGCGACGGCGCGGAGATCCTGCCCGAACTGCGCCGCTGGCACGCGGGGGAGCGGACGCACTTCGCCGCCGACCGCACCGAGGCGGCCGTGGACGTGGTGGTCGACGGCGCCCCCGGGCTGCCGCACGATGCGGACCACTATTACGTCCGCCGCCCCTGACCGCCGGGGCGGGGCTGCCGATGCCGGACGTCGACCCGGCCGCGTGCCGCGCCGGGACGGCCACCGGGAGGGCCGGGAGCAGGCTCGGGCGGTGCCGCGCGGTAAGGCCGGCATACGATGCCGGTCATGACCTCACCGATCATGTCCGAGTCCGAGGTGCGGGCTGCCGTCAAGCGTGAACTGCCCGGAGTCCGTGCCGACCTCGAACGCCTCGTCCGCATCCCGGGCATCGCCTTCGAGGGCTTCGACCACTCGCACGTCGAGCGTTCCGCCGAGGCGGTGGCGGAGTTGCTGCGCGGCTGCGGCCTCGACACGAAGATCGTGCGCTCCGGCGGCCAGCCGGCGGTGATCGGGAAGAAGCCCGCCCCGCCCGGCGCGCCCACCGTGCTGATGTACGCCCACCACGACGTCCAGCCGGTCGGCGACCTCACGCTCTGGCTGTCCGACCCGTTCGAGCCGGTGGAGCGGGACGGCCGCCTCTACGGCCGGGGCGCGGCCGACGACAAGGCCGGCATCATGGCGCACATCGCCGCGCTGCGGGCCTTCGGCGACCAACTCCCGGTCGGCGTGGTCCTGTTCATCGAGGGCGAGGAGGAGTACGGCTCGGACTCGCTGGAACGGCTGCTCGCCGAGCACCGGGCGGAGCTCGCCTCCGACGTCATCGTGATCGCCGACTCCACCAACTGGGACGTCGGCGTGCCGGCGCTGACCACCTCGCTGCGCGGCATCGTCAACTGCTTCGTCGAGGTGCGCACCCTCGACCACGCCGTGCACAGCGGCATGTTCGGCGGCGCGGTGCCGGACGCGCTGACCGCGCTGGTCAAGCTGCTCGGCACGCTGCACGACGACGCCGGCGACGTGACCGTCGACGGGCTGGTCGGCCGGGAGGGCGCCAGCGTCGACTACCCGGAGGACCGGTTCCGCGCCGAGGCGGGCCTGGCCGAGGGGGCGGAGCTGTTCGGCACCGGCCGGATCACCGACCGGCTCTGGACCAAGCCCGCCCTGGCCATCCTCGGCATCGACGCCCCGGCCACCGGCGAGGCGCCGAACGCGCTGGTCCCGTCGGCCAAGGCGAAGCTGAGCGTACGGCTGGCGCCGGGCGACGACCCGAAGAAGGCGTACGCGGCGCTCACCGCCCACCTGGAGCGGCACGCCCCGTGGGGCGCGCACGTGACGGTGACCTTCGAGCACGACGGCGCGCCCTGCGTCATCGACGCCACCGGTCCGATGTTCGAGGCGGCGCGGGCGGCGTTCCGGGGCGCCTGGGACGGCACCGAGCCGGTCGACATCGGCGTGGGCGGCTCGATCCCGTTCATCGCCACCTTCCAGGAGATGTTCCCGGCCGCGGCGATCCTGGTGACGGGCGTGGAGGACCCGCACGCCCGGGCTCACGGCCCGAACGAGAGCCTGCACCTGGGCGAGTTCGCCCGGGTCTGCCTGGCCGAGGCGCTGCTGCTGGTGAAGGTCGCCGAGGCGGGCGCGAACGGCTAGGCCGCGTTCCGTCGATCGCCGTCCGGGCCCGCCGTGGCCCGGCCGGTGATCGGCAGGACATGAATGGGGCCCGTCAGGTGTCGGAACCGTAACTTCGGGGCCGATGTCGGAGTTTCCGATGTGTCGGGCGACGGGGTGTTATAGCCTCTCGAACATGCGTACGAATGACGAGATGGCGCGGCTCCAGGCCGCCATCAGTGCTCTGGGGGACGTCGATGTCTCCGCGTGGCCCGAGGACACGCTCAAGGAACAGCTCGGCGAGCTTTCCGCCGCGCTGGTCACGCTCGACGGGCTGCTGACCCGGGTCTCCGACGAGGTCCGTGCCCGCGGCCTGCGGATCGAGGAGCCGGTCCTCGCTTGACCGGGATCGGCCCCGGACCCACGTCCACGCCCCGCCGGTCCCGGGGCCGGGGGCGGCCCGGGGAAGCGATCCACTCGGATTGCGGCAGGTCAGGCTCATTGTCTCGCCGGCGCCCGCGACATTCCGCAACCGGAGTGGATCACCGGTGGGGACGCCGCGGGTTTCCGCAGCCGGAGTGGATCATCGGCCGGATGGCCCGCCGTGTCGGTGGTGGCTGGCAGGATGACCTGCGTGCGGTTTCTCGACCTGGCGGCCACCTCCGCCGCGGTGGGCGCCACCAGCGGCCGGCGGGCCAAGGTGGAGCTCCTCGCCGCGGCCCTGCGATCGCTCGACCCCGGGGAGGTCCCGGCCGGCGCCGGCTACCTCGCCGGTGAGCTGCGGCAACGACAGACCGGGGTGGGCTGGGCGGCCCTGCGTGACCTGCCGCCACCGGCGGCCGAGCCGACCCTGACCGTCGGTGGGGTCGACGCGGCCGTCGAGGAGATCTCGGGCGTGCGCGGCCCCGGCTCACAGGGGCGCCGGCGGGAGCTGGTCGGCCGGCTCTTCGCGGCCGCCACCGCCGACGAGCAGCGGCTGTTGGCCGGCCTGTTCCGCGGTGAGCTGCGCCAGGGCGCTCAGGCCGGCCTGCTCACCGACGCGGTGGCCCGGGCCGCCGAGGTGCCGGTGGCGGCGGTCCGCCGGGCCCTGCTACTCGCCGGCGACCTGCGGGCCGTGGCGGTCGCCGCGCTCACCGGCGGCGCCGCGGCGCTGGCCGGGTTCGGGCTGCAGGTGGGTCGTCCGCTGGCCCCGATGCTGGCCCAGAGCGCCCCCACGGTGGACGAGGCGCTCACCGCCACCGGCACCCCGGCGGTGGTCGACGTGAAGCTCGACGGCATCCGGATCCAGGTGCACCGGTCGGGCCAGGACATCGCGGTCTTCACCCGCAGCCTGGACGACATCACCACCCGGCTGCCCGAGGTGGTGGCCGCCGTGCGCGCGCTGCCCGCCCGGGAGCTGGTGCTCGACGGCGAGGCGATCGGGCTGGACGCCACCGGGCGTCCGCTGCCCTTCCAGGAGACGTCCAGCCGGGCGGCGCGGCGCACCACGCCCAGCACCACCGGGGGCACCCCGGTGGCGCCCGCGGTGCTCGCCGCCGCCGAGCGGACCGGCGACGCGGTGCTGACGCCGTACTTCTTCGACCTGCTGCACCTCGACGGCGCCGATCTGATCGACCTGCCCGGCCGGGAACGGTGGGCCGCGCTGGCCGGCGCGGTCGACCCGACGCTGCTGGTCGGCCGGGTGGCGGTGAACGACGCGGAGCAGGCCGCCGCGGCGTTCACCGCCGCGATCGACGCCGGCCAGGAGGGGGTGGTGGTGAAGGATCCGGCCGCCCCCTACGACGCCGGACGGCGCGGCTCGGCCTGGGTCAAGGTCAAGCCCCGGCACACGCTCGACCTGGTGGTGCTGGCGGTCGAGTGGGGCAGCGGCCGGCGCCAGGGCTGGCTGTCCAACCTGCATCTCGGCGCCCGTGATCCGCACACCGGCGAGTTCGTGATGCTCGGCAAGACGTTCAAGGGGCTCACCGACGAGCTGCTCCGCTGGCAGACCGAGCGTTTCCTCGGCCTGGCCGTGGAGAAGGGGGACTGGGTGGTCCGGGTCCGTCCGGAGCAGGTGGTCGAGATCGCCTTCGACGGGGTGCAGACGAGCAGCCGCTACCCGGGCGGCATGGCGTTGCGGTTCGCCCGGGTGGTGCGCTACCGCGACGACAAGACCGCTGCCGAGGCCGACACGATCGACGCCGTCCGGGCCATCCACGAGGGCCGGGTCGGCTGAGACCGCCCGGCGGCGTCGGAGGCGACGGCGCGCCGCCTCCGACGGCCCGGTCACGCCAGCGAGAGCGAGCGGGCGTAGTTGACCTGGTTGTTGATCTGTTGCACCTGGAACTGGTCCACCACCGGGATCCGGGCCACGTACTGGTGGCCGCCGTTGGTGACCGTCACCTGCACGGTGCCGTGGTGTCGCGTCTCCTTGACCAGCAGGAAGAGCAGGCTGAACACGGTCAGGCAGAAGAAGCCGAGGACGGCGGCGACCACGGCCCAGGTCGCCACCTTCTCCTCCTTCCGCCAGTGGTCGACCACGTGCCAGGAGGCGCCGGCGAGCGGCAGCACGCCGGCCGGCGTACGGATCACCGGCGGGGTCACCATGATCTCGCCGATCTGCACGGCCACCACGGACTGCGCGGGGGCCAGCGGACCCGCCGGCAGATGCGGTCCCGCGAACGGCGTCGTGGGCGGCCCGGACACCACCGGAGGCGCGGAGAACTGCGCCGTGAAGGGCGGCGCGGAGACGGCCGGGAGTGTGCCGAACGGCGCGGTGACCGGGGGCGCGGAGAACTGTGTGGTCATGGGCGGGGTGGGCGCGGCCGGCGGCGCGGCGACCGGTGGCGTCGGGAGGGCCGGTGCCGAAAAGCGCGTGGTCGGTGCGGCGTCCACCGGCTCGACCCGGGCCGGCAGCACCGGAAGCCGCTCGGTGGGAGGGGCGACGGCGGGCGGCATGGCGGCCCACGGGTCGTACGCGGCGGAGGCGGGCGGCTCCGCGGGCAACGGCCTGGTGGGGTCAGGGGTCACCGGGACCCCGCACGCTTGGTGATCATGGGCGGGACCCTACTCCGTCACCCGTGCCCCGTGTGCCCGCCGATTGTCCGGTTCGGATCCCCCTGGACCGGTCAGGCGGAGGTCGGGGAGGCGGGCTCGGCGGCCCGGTCGACCGGCGGACGGGGCCGGTCGAGGCCGGCCGTCCGGCGGGCCTCCCGGCGGGCCACCCAGCCGTAGCCGACGAGGCTCATGCCGGCGAAGAGCCACCACTGCACCACATACCCGAAGTTCTGCCAGTTGTTGGTGTGGCCGATCGGGACCGTCTGGAACGCCGAATCGGCGGCCGGCGTCTGCTGGTCGAGCAGCACGTAGCCGCCGGCCACCGGGTAGGGGAGTTGCCGGGCGATCCGGGGGACGCTGATCCGCCGGGTCTCCAACTTGCCCTCGCGTCGGTCGACCACGCCGCCGCCGCTCTCGCTGGACACCACTCGGCCGGTGACCGTGACGTCGCCGCTCGGCGCGGCCGGGACCTGCGGCTGGGTGGTGGCGTTGCCGTCCGGGGCGGGCGGGATCCAGCCCCGGTCCACCAGCACGGCGCTGCCGTCGGCGAGGACCAGCGGGGTGAGGACCTCGAAGCCGACCTCGCTGTCGACCGTACGGCCGCGGACCAGGACGACGTTCGCGGTGTCGTAGCGGCCGGTGGCGGTCACCTTTGTCCAGGTCACGCGCTCGGCCGGGGCCGGGCCGGTGCTGCCGGGACCGCCGCTCGGGGCGGGCAGGGCGTCCCGCAGCGGCGCGGGAGCCATCGTGGATCCGGCGTCGATCCGCTCGTTGATCGCGGTCCGGCCCCGGTAGCGGTCCAGCTGCCAGTTGCCGAGGAACACCATCAGCGCGGCGGCGACCAGGGTCAGCGCGAGATAGCCCAGCCAGCGCGGGGTCAGCAGGAACCGGTACACGTTTGCCAAGGCTACCCGTGTGAGCGGCACCACCGGCCCGCGCCGGGCCACAAAGCCGGTCGGATCGGCGGCCGTCCCGAAGGTGAGGCGAGGCGCACCGGGCGGAACCGACCGGCGGCCGCCGCGCGCCGGAACCGGGCGGCCGGCGGCCGCCGTGCGTCGGCCCAGGCGGGTATGGTCACGCGGGCGGAAACCACCCCAGTCCAGGAGTCGATGATGACCCTCGTGCCGCGCGTCGTGCTCAGCGCGCCCTCCTCGGGGCACGGCACCGGTGCCCTCGCCCTCGGGCTGCTCGCGGCCCTCGCCGACCGGGGGCTGGATGTGGCCGGCGCCAAGGTCGGGCCGGACCAGGTGGACGCGGCGTACCTGGGGCTGGCCGGCGGCCGCCCGGGGCGCAACCTGGACCCCCGGCTGGTCGGCCCGGAGCGGGTCGCGCCGCTCTTCGCGCACGGCGCGGCCGGTGCCGCCTTCGCGCTGGTGCAGGGCACCATGGGCCTCTACGACTCGGTCGCCGGCCGCCCGGAGACCGAGTCCACCGCCGCCGTCGCCACCGCGCTGCGCAGCCCGGTGGTGCTGGTGGTGGACGTGGCCGCGATGGGCCAGTCGGTGGCCGCCCTGGTGCACGGCTTCCGGGCGTACGACGAGCAGCTGTGGCTGGGCGGAGTGATCCTCAACCGGGTGGCGTCGCCCCGGCACGAGGCGATGCTGCGCGAGGCGCTGGACGACGTCGGGGTGCCGGTCTACGGCGCGCTGCGCCGGCACGAGCTGCCCCCGGTGCTCCCCGACCGCCGGCACGGGATGGTCCCGGTGGTCCAGCGGGACGGCGAGGCGCTGCGCGCGGTGCGCCGCCTCGGCGAGGCGGTCGCCGCCACGGTCGACCTGGACCGATTGTTGGGGCTGGCCCGCTCCGCCCCGGCGTTGACGGTCGAGCCGTGGTCACCGGCCCCGGCCGCCGCGCCATCGACCGGGGAGCGGCCGGTGGTCGCGCTGGCGGGCGGCCCGGGCGGCAGCTACAGCCACCCCGAGACCGAGGAGTTGCTGCGCGCCGCGGGGGCCGAGGTGGTCACCGTCGACCCGCTGCGCGACGAGGCGCTGCCCGCCGGGACCCGGGCGCTGGTCGTCGGCGGGGGGCTCCCCGAGGCGTACGCGAACCGGCTCTCCGCCAACCGCCGGCTCTGCATCGCGGTGGCCGAGCTGGCCCGCACCGGGCGGCCGGTGATCGCCGAGGGGGCCGGCCTGCTCTGGCTGGCCCGGGAGCTGGACGGGCTGCCGATGTGTGGGGTGCTGGACGCGATCGGCACGAGCCGGGACGGCCTGGTGATCGGCTATCGGGAGGCGACCGCCGTGAGCGACAGCGTGGTGGCCCCGGCCGGCGCCACGGTGGTCGGGCACAAGCAGCACGCCGCCGTGCTCACCCCCCGGGCCGGCGAGCGGGCGGCGTGGAGCTGGCCGGGGGGCACGCCGGAGGGCTTCGTCTGGCGGGGCGTGCACGCCTCGCAGCTCGTCCCGCACTGGACCGCGTACCCGGAGGTCGCGGCCCGGCTGGTCGCGGCGGCCGGGGCCCCCGCGGAGGCCCCCGCGTGATCGGGCAGGTGGCGGTCCGCCGCTTCCCGGCGCTGACCGTCTCCACCCCGCGCACCGAGGTACGCCCGCTGGCGGCGGCGGACGCCGAGGCGGTGGACGAGGTGTTCGCCGACCGGCAGACCCAGCGCTGGCTGCCGCTGGCCGACGCGTCGGGGCAGATCGAGGGGCGGGCCTGGTGCACCGAGCTGGCCCGCCAGCGCCGGGACAGCGGCGACGGCGACCACTACGGGCTGGTCCGCCGGGAGGACCAGCGGGTGGTCGGCTGCCTCTGGACCCGGCGCACCGACTGGGGCGCCCGGCTGACCGAGATCTCCTACGCGCTCGCCCCGCACGCCCGCGGGTTCGGCCTGGCCGCCGAGGCGGTGGACGCGGTGGCCATCGCGCTGCTTCTGGAGCACGGGTTCCAGCGGGTCGAGCTGCGGGTCGCGCCGGGGAACGTGGCCTCCCGGCGGGTGGCCGAGAAGGCCGGCTTCAGCTACGAGGGCCTGCTGCGTAACGCCGGCTTCGTCCGGGGCGCCCGGGTCGACCTCGAACTCTGGTCGTTCGTCGCGGCCGACCTGCGCTGACTGCCGCCCCCCGACCCGCCGTCCACCGCCCGCACCCCGCAGAGTCGATCAAGAGGTTTGCGTCGCGAATCGAGCGATTCCGCGCGCAAACCTCTTGATCAAACAACCCGGGCGCACCCCCGGGCGGTCCAGGGTGGATGGATCGGGAACGGTCAGCCGACGATCTGGTCGGACGGCGGGGTGAACTGCCGGACGGGCTGGCCCTTGAGCGCGTCGCGCAGGGTCGTCGCCACCGCGTCGACGGGAACCTGGGACAACCCGTCACCGACGGCGTTGAACGGGTTGTCCGGGTCGGCGATGAAGCTCGCCGCCGCCAGTTCCGGGGTGTAGCCGACGAACCAGGCGGACCGGGTGCTGTCCGTGGTACCCGTCTTGCCGGCCACCGGGCGGCCGACCGTGCCCCGGACGCTGTCGGCGGTCGACCAGCCGCCGCAGCCCCCCTTGGCCGGGGTGTCGCCGGTCGGGCAGCGGGCCGCGTCGGTGGCCGCCCGGGCGGCGTCCGCGCTGACCACCTGCCGGCAGCGCGGCTTGGCGACCTCCCGCTCCACCCCGCCGGCGGTCGTGTACATCGCCGGCGTGCCGTCCCGGTTCATGATCGAGTTGACCGGGATGGCCTCGCAGTACCGCCCGTCGGCCGAGACCGCGGCGTACGCGTTCGCCATCTCCAGGGGAGTGGCGTCGGAGACGCCCAGGGTGAACGCGCCCCACTTGTTCGCCTTGTCCGGCCCGGCGTGCTCGCGGTCCACGTCGGTACGCCAGCGCAGCCCGAGCTGCTCGGCCAGGCGCACGCCCTTCTCCGCGCCGACCTTCTCCTCCAGCTGGACGAAGAAGGTGTTCACCGACTTGCCGAAGCCGGACCACATGGTCTGCACGCCGGTCATCGCGCCGCTGGCGTTGACCGGGGCCCACCCGTCGTAGACGACCGACTGGTACTTGAACGGCGAGTTGATGGTGTCGGAGAGCTTCGTCCCGGAGTTGAGCGCGGCGAGCATCGTGAACATCTTGAACGTCGATCCGGCCTGGTACCCGGGGAGTGTGCCCCCGCCGAGCAACGGCGCGACCGTGTTCGGATAGTTCGCCTTGACCTTCGGGCCGGCCTCCGGGTTGGAGCTGTTCGGGTTCTCGCTCAGGTCCAGTGAGTAGGTCCGGTTCACCGCCATCGCCTTGATCCGTCCGGTGCCCGGTTCGGCCACCACGATGCCGTTGGCGTACGGGCTGCCCGTGGCGTCCTTGGCGCCCACGTTCTTCTCCGCAGCCGCCTGGATCTTCGGGTCGAGGGCGAGCACGATGCGGTAGCCGCCGCGGCGCAGCTTGTCCATCCGTTCCAGCCGGTTGCTCCCGAACGCGGGCTGGGTGCTCCACCAGTTCTTCAGGTAGTCGCAGTAGAAGCCCCAGCTCGGCCGGTACTTCGGTTCCATCGAGGCGCAGTCGTTCGGCGGGTCGGTCAGCCGCAGCTTGATCGGCTCGGCCTTGGCCTGGGCGACGGCGTCCGGCGACAGGTAGCCGAGGCGGGCCATGTTGTCGAGCACGTAGTTGCGCCGCCCGGTGGCGTCCTTCTGGTCGGAGGTGATCGGGTCGTACTCCGACGGGGACTTGACCAGGCCGGCGAGGGTGGCCGCTTCGACCGGGCTGAGGGTGGCCGGGGTCTTGGAGAAGAAGATCTGCGAGGCCGCGTAGATGCCGTACGCCCGGTGGCCGAAGTAGGCCGAGTTGAGGTAGCGCTCCAGGACCTGTTCCTTGCTGAGATGCTTCTCGATCTCCAGCGCCATGCGCATCTCCTTGACCTTGCGCAGGCTGGTCTGCTGGGTGGCCTCCTGGACCTCCTTCGGCGTCTTGGCGCTGTCCCGCAGGGCCATCCGGACGTACTGCATGGTCAGCGTCGAGGCGCCCTGGGAGACGCCGCCGGACCGGGCGTTGGACACGAAGGCGCGGGCCACGCCCTTCGGGTCGACGCCGTGGTGCTGGTAGAAGCGGTTGTCCTCGGCGGCGACGATCGCCTGCTGGACGTTTGGCGAGATGTCCTCGATCTTGGTGTACTGCCGATACTCCTCGTAGAACATCGTCAGCACGGTCTTGCCGTCCGGCGCGTAGAGGTACGAGGTCTCGGCGGGTAGCGCCGTCTTCAGGATGTCGGTCTTCTGCTCCACTGCGTGCGCGGTGGCCTTGGCGCCGATGCCGGTGAGGGCGGCCAGCGGGTACGCCGCGGCCGCGACCACGATGCCGGCGATCAGCCCGGTGCGGAGGAGAGGAATGGCACGACCAGCGGAGGCAAGGGGTCGGTTGCTCACGAGGTCAAGCTATGACATTTCCGATTCGGAAATGAGAAGAATTCATAAACGGGCGAGCGGGGCAGGGGTGGTGACGCGGCCCACGCCGGGATGCGCTGTCCCGGGCGGCGGCTTCCCGGCAGGATCGCGGACATGCGCGCTCAGCTCACCGGGACCGCGCCGGCCGCCACGCCGGACGTACGACAACTCCAGCTCGGCGCGTCGGACGCCGCGCTGCGACCTGGAGCCGTCGAGCCCGACCTCGGGCACCACGGGGACGTCGAGGCCACCCCCGGCCTGGTCGACCTGGCGGTCAACGTCCGCCGCGCCCCGATGCCCGACTGGCTGGCCGATCCGCTGGTCGCCGCCCTGGGTCGGCTCGCCGCGTATCCGGACCCCGGACCGGCCCGGGCCGCCGTCGCTCACCGGCACGGGCGACCCCCGGAGGAGGTACTCCTCACCGCCGGCGCCGCCGAGGGCTTCGTGCTGCTCGCCCGGGCGCTGCGGGACGTCCGGCGGCCGGTGGTGGTGCACCCGCAGTTCACCGAGCCGGAGGCCGCCCTGCGGGCGGCCGGCCACGCCGTCGAGCGGGTGCTGCTGGACCCGGCCGAGGGGTTCCGGCTCGACCCGGCCCGGGTGCCCGCCGACGCCGACCTGGTGATGATCGGCAACCCCACCAACCCCACCTCGGTGCTGCACCCCGCCCAGGCGCTCGCCGCGCTGGCCCGCCCCGGCCGGGTGCTGGTGGTCGACGAGGCGTTCGCCGACACCACGCTCGCCGACGGCGTCGACGGCGAGCCCGAGTCCCTTGCCGGCCGCCGCGACCTGCCCGGCCTCGTGGTGGTGCGCAGCCTCACCAAGACCTGGGGGCTGGCCGGGCTGCGGGTCGGCTACCTGCTCGGCGACGCGGAACTGCTCGCCCGGTGCGCCGCGGCCCAGCCGCTCTGGGCGGTCTCCACCCCGGCGCTCGCCGCCGCGGCCGCGTGCGCGACCCCGGCCGCCGTCGCGGCCGAGCGCGCCATCGCCGCCGGCCTCGCCGCCGACCGCGAGCACCTGGTGACCCGCCTCGCCGGCCTGCCCGGCGTACGCGTCGCGGGCCGCCCGGCCAGCGCCTTCGTCCTGGTCCACCTGCCCGGTGCCGCCGCCGTACGGGAGCGGCTGCGCGAGCGCGGCTGGGCGGTACGCCGGGGCGACACCTTCCCCGGGCTCGGCCCGGACTGGCTGCGGATCGCGGTGCGCGATCCGGCGACGACCGACGCGTTCACCGACGTGCTGGCGGAGATCCTGGAGGCATGATGTTGGAGTCCACCGTCGCGGCGATCCGTCCGCTCGACGAGGCCGCCATGGCGGCCGCCCGCGAACTGCAGGGCCGGCTGACCAAGCCCGCCGGCTCGCTCGGCGCCCTGGAGCCGCTCTCGGTCCGCCTCGCCGGGCTGGCCGGGCACTGCCCGCCGCCGCTGCCCGAGCCGGCCGCGGTGGCGATCTTCGCGGGCGACCACGGCGTGCACGCCCAGGGCGTCACGCCCTGGCCGCAGGAGGTCACCGCGCAGATGATCGGGAACTTCCTGGCCGGCGGCGCGGTGGTCAACGCGTTCGCCCGGCAGGCCGGCGCCTCGGTCACCGTGGTGGACGTCGGCGTGGCCACCCCGCTGCCGGTGGACGGGGGTACGGATCTGGCCGGTCCCCGCCTGGTCGCCGCGAACGTGCGGCCCGGCACCCGGGATCTGACGGTGACCGCCGCGCTCACCCGCGACGAGGCACGGACGGCCGTGGAGACCGGCATCCGGGTGGCCGGGGAACTGGTCGACGGCGGCGCCGGGATCCTGCTCACCGGGGACATGGGCATCGGCAACACCACCCCGGCCGCCGCGCTGATCGCCGCGTTCACCGGCGTCGACCCGGCCGAGGCGACCGGGCGCGGCACCGGGGTGGACGACGAGACGTACGCCCGCAAGGTCGACGTGGTGCGGGCGGCGCTGGACCGGCACGCCCCCGACCCGGCCGACCCGCTGGGCGTGCTGGCCGCCGTCGGCGGGCTGGAGCACGCCGCGCTGTGCGGGCTGATCCTGGGCGCCGCGGCCCGCCGGGTGCCGGTGCTGCTGGACGGGGTGATCGCGGTCAGCGCCGCGCTCGCCGCCGCCGCGTTCGCCCCGGACGCGGTGGGGGCGATGGTCGCCGGGCACCGCTCGGCGGAGCCGGGTGCCACGGCGGCGCTGCGGCACCTCGGCCTCGACCCGCTGATCGATCTCGGGCTGCGCCTGGGCGAGGGTACCGGCGCGCTGCTCGCGCTCCCGGTGGTCACCGGCGCGGTCCGGGTGCTGCACGAGGTGGCCACCTTCGACTCGGCGGGAGTGGCCGAGAAGTGAACACCAATCCGTACCCCCTCGGGCTGCGGCTGGCGGGCCGGCGGGTGGTCGTGGTGGGCGGGGGAGCGGTGGCCACCCGGCGGGTGCCCGCGCTGCTCGACGCCGGCGCGGACGTGCTGCTGGTGTCGCCGGAGCTGACCCCGGCGCTGCGCGCCCACGTCGACGCCGGTCGGCTGCACTGGGAGCCGCGCCGGTTCGCCCCCGACGACCTGGACGGGGCCTGGCTGGTCCAGGTCGCGGTGGACGACCGGGCCGCCGCGGCCGCGGTCAGCGCCGCCGCCGCCGAGCGCCGGATCTTCTGCGTACGGGCCGACGACCGGGCGGCCGCCACCGCGTGGACCCCGGCGGTCACCCGGCACGGCCCGGTCACCGTCGCCGTGCTCGGCGGCGGCGACCCCCGCCGCGCGATGACCGTCCGCGACGCGATCCGCGACCTGCTCGGCGCGCGCCCTGACCGGCCCGCCGCCGGGACCAGCGGCGCGCCCGGCCGGGTGGCGCTCGTGGGGGCCGGACCGGGCGATCCCGAGCTGATCACGCTGAAGGGCTGGCGGCTGCTCACCGAGGCCGAGGTGGTGGTCGCCGACCGGCTCGTCCCCGGGCTGCTCCTCGACGAGCTGCGTCCCGACGTCGAGCTGGTCGACGCCTCGAAGATCCCGTACGGGCCGTCCCGCGCGCAGGAGGAGATCAACCGGATCCTGGTGGACCGCGCCCTGGCCGGCAAGGCCGTGGTACGGCTCAAGGGCGGCGACCCGTACGTCTTCGGCCGGGGTGGGGAGGAGCTGCTGGCCTGCGCCGAGGCGGGCGTCCCGGTGGCCGTGGTGCCCGGGGTGACCAGCGCGATCGCCGTACCCGCAGCGGCCGGGGTGCCGGTGACCCACCGGGCGGTCGCGCACGAGTTCACCGTGGTCTCCGGGCACGTGGCGCCCGACTCGCCGGCCTCGCTGGTCCGCTGGGAGTCGCTCGCCGGCCTGCGCGGCACCCTGGTGATCCTGATGGGCCTGAAGAACCTCGCCGCGATCAGCGCGACACTGGTCGCGCACGGCAAGCCGGCGGACACTCCGGCGGCCGTGGTGCAGGAGGGGACGACCGCCGGGCAGCGCACGCTGCGGTCGACGCTGGGTCAGGTGGCCGCCGACGTGTCCGCCGCCGCGCTCCGCCCGCCCGCCATCGTCGTCATCGGCGACGTGGTCCACGCCCTCACCGCTTGATCGGCACCGGGTTGCGGCAGGTCGGCGCTTCCCGGGCCCGGACAAGGCCGACTTGCCGCACACCGGCGCGCGGACAACGCAGCGCGGCCCGGGACCGTGGGGGTCCCGGGCCGCCGTCGCCTGCCGGTCAGGTCACTGCTTGAGCATGTTGTCCAGCAGCAGGGCGCAACGGATCAGGCCGAGGTGGCTGTAGGCCTGCGGGTGGTTGCCCAGGCCGCGCTCGGCCAGCGGGTCGTACTGCTCGGGGAGCAGCCCGGTCGGGCCCGCCGTGTCGATCATCTGGGCGAACAGCTCCTCCGCGTCGGTCCGCCGGCCGGTGCGCAGGTACGCCTCGATCAGCCACGACGTGCAGATGTGGAAGCCGCCCTCCCGGCCGGGCAGGCCGTCGTCCCAGTGGTACCGGTAGACGACCGGGCCGCTGCGCAGCTCCGCCTCGATCTTCAGCACCGTCGACAGGAAGCGCGGGTCGTCCCCGGGGAGCAGCCCCGAGATGCCGATCCAGAGCGACGAGGCGTCCATCTCGTCGTGCCCGTACGCGACGCTGTAGGCCTCGGCGTCGGAGTGCCAGCCGTGCTCCAGCACGTTGGACCCGATCCGGTCGCGCAGCTCCACCCACTCCGGCCGGTCCTCGTGCCCGTGCTGCCGCACCACGTGCAGCGCCCGGTCGACGGTCATCCAGCACATGACCTTGGAGAAGATGTGGTGCCGCGGGGTGAGGCGGGCCTCCCAGATGCCGTGGTCGGGCTCGTGCCAGCGGCGGCGGACCGCCTCGACCATGTTCTCCAGCACCCGCCACTCGTCGTCGCGGACCGAGCCCCGGGCGTCGGCCACCGCGGCGATCAGGTCCGCGATCGGGCCGAAGACGTCGAGCTGGAGCTGGTGGTTGGCGAGGTTGCCGACCCGGACCGGCCGGGAGCCGGCATACCCGGGCAGGGTGTCGATGACCGCCTCGGCGCCCAGCTCATAGCCGTCGACGGTGTAGAGCGGGTGCAGCCGCTCGGGGTGCCCGCCGGTCCGCTCGACCACGCCGTCGATCCAGCGCAGCAGCCCCTCCGCCTCCTCGGTGGAGCCGAGGTCGACCAGGGCCCGCGCGGTCATCGCCGCGTCGCGCAGCCAGCAGTAGCGGTAGTCCCAGTTCCGCACGCCGCCCAGCTCCTCGGGGAGCGAGGTGGTCGCCGCGGCCAGGATCGAGCCGGTCGCCTCGTGGCAGAGCCCGCGCAGGGTGAGCGCGCTGCGGGCCACCAGGTCGCGGGCGGTGCCGGGCAGCCGCAGCCCGGCCACCCAGTCCTTCCACGGCTGCTCGGCCGAGGTCTGCCGCTCGTGGACCGGCACGTGGTGGTGCTCCAGGCTCTGCGTGCCGAAGCGCAGCTCCAGCGCCACCTGACCACCGGCGGCCGAGAGGTCCACCACCGCCTTGGCGGACTCGTACCCGCCGTCGTTGGTGACGTCCCAGGTGACCCCGGGGGAGTAGAGCGCGACCGGCTCGTTGGAGCCGAGCACCAGCAGCCCGTCGTCGAGCGGCTGGAGCTGCACCTGGACCTGGCCGAACTCGGGGCGCGGGGCGAACTCGATCCGGGCCCGGCCGGTGCCGCTGAGCACCCGTACCAGGGTCGAGTCGCCGGTCACGACCGCCTCGCCGTCCGGGGTGGTCTCCCGGGCCGGCAGGTCCAGCCAGTCGGTGACGGTGAGCCCGGACCAGCGGGTCTCCACGGTCATCGTGCCGCTGCGGTACCGCTGGCCGAGCGGGATGCCGCCGCGCTGCGGGCCGACGGTGAAGTGCCCGGCCGGGCTGCCGCCGACCAGGTCGGCGAAGATCGCCGCCGAGTCGGGCTTCGGGTGGCAGAGCCAGGTGATCTTGGCCTCCGGGGTGACCAGCGCGACGGTCCGCCCGTTGGCCAGCATCGAGTGCCGCTCGATGGGCACCGCCCGCTCGCCGAAGAGCCAGTGCCGGCGGGTCTCCAGCAGCAGGCCGAGCGCCCGGGCCGCCTCGATCGGCTCGGCCACCCGGTAGTCGGCCTGGGTGTCCCCCGGGCCGATCTTGATGCCGACGTCCGGGCCGTGCAGGTTGCCGAAGGCGTTCTCGTCGGTGACGTCGTCGCCGATGAAGAGCACCGCGCTGGCGGCGAGCTGGGTCCGGAGCTGGTCGACGGCGGTGCCCTTGTGGGTGGCGACCACCGACAGCTCGATGACCTCCTTGCCCTGGGTGACCGTGACGTCGTCCCAGGTCGCCGGGCCGCTGCGGACCGCCTCGACGGCGGACGCGGCGATCTGCGGGTCCACCCCGCGGGTGTGCACGGCGACGCTCGCCGGCTTGCGCTCCAGCCGTACCCCGGGGTGGGCCGCGGCGATCTCGCGGAGCGTGTCCCGCAGCCGGGTCCGCACCGCGATCAGCTCGGGGGTGAGCCGCTCGACGAAGCCGATGTCGAACTCGGAACCGTGGCTGCCGACCAGGTGGACCTCGCTGGGCAGCCGGGAGAGCGCGGCCAGGTCGCGCAGCGCGCGGCCGGAGACCACGGCGACGCTCGTCTGCGGCAGCGAGGCCAGCGCGCGCACCGCGGCCACCGACTCGGGCAGCGGTACGGCCTTGCTCGGGTCCTCGACGATCGGGGCGAGGGTGCCGTCGTAGTCGCAGGCGACCAGGAGTTGCGGGACGCGGGCGATCCGGCCGATCGCGGCACGGAGCTCGGGATCCATCACCCCGCCGTGCGGGGTGGCGGTGGCGGGGGAGGTCACGCGGCGGCCTCCGCATCGGGGACGCCGAGTTCGGTCAGGAAGGACTTGGCCCAGTGCCCCACGTCGTGGGTGCGCAGGTGGCGCTGCATTATCCGCATCCGGCGGCGGGCCTCGGGTCTCTCGACGTGCACGGCGCGCAGCAGCGCGTCCTTCACCGCGTCGGGGTCGTGCGGGTTGCACAGAAACGCCTGGCGCAGCTCGGTCGCGGCGCCGGCGAACTCACTGAGCACGAGCGCGCCGCCCTGGTCGGCGCGCGATGCGACGTACTCCTTGGCCACCAGATTCATTCCGTCTCGCAGCGGGGTCACCATCATCACGTCTGCCGCGACGTACATCGCGGCAAGTTCGGAGCGACTGTACGACTGATGCAGATAATGCACCGCCGGCACGCCGACCCGTCCGAATTCACCATTAATCCGGCCGACCTCGCGCTCGACCTTCACCCGAAGTGCCTGGTAGTGCTCCACCCGCTCACGGCTCGGGGTGGCCACCTGCACCATGACCGCGTCGGGAACTGTCAACTTTCCGTCAGCGAGGAGCTCCCGGAAGGCCTTGAGCCGGAGCTCGATGCCCTTGGTGTAGTCCAGCCTATCGACGCCCAGGATGATCGTCCTCGGGTTCCCCAGCTCCTCGCGAATCTGCTTGGCCCGGGCCTGGACCGCCGGGTCGGCGGCCATCCGCTCCATCTCCTTGGTGTCGATGGAGATGGGGAACGCGCCGGCCTTCACCTGCCGGCCGTCGACCTGGATCATCTGCCCCTCGTAGCGCAGGCCGAGCAGGTGGCGGGCCAGCCGGACGAAGTTCTGCGCGGCCAGCCGCTGCTGGAAGCCGACCAGGTCGGCGCCGAGCAGCCCGCGCAGGATCTCGGTGCGGAACGGCATCTGCATGAACAGCTCGATCGGCGGGAACGGGATGTGCAGGAAGAACCCGATCCGCAGGTCCGGCCGCAGCTCGCGGAGCATCGCGGGGACCAGCTGGAGCTGGTAGTCCTGCACCCAGACCGTCGCGCCCTCGGCCGCCACGTCCGCCGCGGCCTCCGCGAACCGGGCGTTGACCAGCCGGTACGCCTCGCGCCAGCGGCGCTTGTAGGCCGGGGTCTCCACCGCGTCGTGGTAGAGCGGCCAGATCGTCGCGTTGGACTGGCCCTCGTAGTAGCGCTCCAGCTCCTCGGCGCTCAGCGGCACCGGGTGCAGCCGGATCCCCTCCAGGTCGAACGGCTCCGGAGCGGCGCCCGTGCCGCCCGCCCAGCCGACCCAGGTGCCCTGGTGCTCGGCGAGGACCGGGTGCAGCGCGGTGACCAGGCCGCCCGGGCTGCGCCGCCACTGCCGTCCCTCGGGTGTGCTCACCTCGTCGACCGGCAGTCGGTTCGCCACTACGACAAAGGAGCTACGGACGGTCACGATCGGCCACCTCCGGGTGCTGACGGGTCCACCGCGATGAGCGTACTGAGCGTAGCTGCGGCGTCTGTTGCCCCGTGACTGAGTCACGTACCCGCCCCAGATCCGCCGAACCCTCATCGTGATCTTGTCTACACCCTGGCGCGCTCGCGGCACGCCCGGGGCGCCGGGGCGGGGTGATGTGGGCGGAGCGGGGCTTACCTGTCAGGATTGATGATGGCGTGCGCGCGGCCGGCTCCCGGCCGGCGGCGGGTGGAGGTCGTCGCCCGCGCTCGCGCCCCGCAAGCTCGCGATCGCAACCGACGGAGGTAGCCCGCACCGTGGCCCAGTTCATCTACGTCCTGGAAAAGGCGCGCAAGGCGCACGGCGACAAGGTCGTGCTCGACAACGTGACGCTGAACTTCCTGCCGGGGGCCAAGATCGGTGTGGTCGGTCCGAACGGCGCCGGTAAGTCCAGCCTCCTCAAGATCATGGCAGGGTGGGACCGGCCGAGCAACGGCGAGGCCCGGCTGATGCCCGGCTTCACCGTCGGCATGCTCGCGCAGGAGCCCGCGCTCAACGACGCCAAGACCGTCCTCGGCAACGTCGAGGAGGCGGTCGCCGAGACCAAGGCCAAGCTGGAGCGGTTCAACAAGATCGCCGAGCAGATGGCGACGGACTACTCCGACGAGCTGATGGAGGAGATGGGCAAGCTCCAGGAGGAGTTGGACCACGCCGACGCGTGGGACATCGACTCCAAGCTCGAGCTGGCGATGGACGCGCTGCGCTGCCCGCCGCCGGACGCCGACGTGACCCAGCTCTCCGGTGGTGAGCGCCGCCGGGTGGCGCTGTGCAAGCTGCTGCTGGAGGCGCCCGACCTGCTGCTGCTCGACGAGCCCACCAACCACCTGGACGCGGAGAGCGTGCAGTGGCTGGAGCAGCACCTGGCCAAGTACGCCGGCACCGTGATCGCCATCACCCACGACCGGTACTTCCTCGACAACGTGGCCAACTGGATCCTGGAGCTGGACCGCGGCCGGGCCTACCCGTACGAGGGCAACTACTCCACCTACCTGGAGAAGAAGGCCGCCCGGCTGGCCGTCGAGGGTCGCCGCGACGCCAAGATGAAGAAGCGCCTCTCCGAGGAACTGGAGTGGGTGCGCTCCAACGCCAAGGCGCGGCAGACCAAGTCCAAGGCCCGACTCGACCGCTACGACGAGATGGCCGCCGAGGCGGAGAAGACCCGGAAGCTGGACTTCGAGGAGATCCAGATCCCGCCGGGCCCGCGCCTGGGCAGCACCGTCATCGAGGCGCACGACCTCAGCAAGGGCTTCGGTGAGCGGTTGCTGATCGACAACCTGTCGTTCTCGCTGCCGCGCAACGGCATCGTCGGCATCATCGGCCCGAACGGTGTCGGCAAGACCACCCTGTTCAAGACCATCGTCGGGCTGGAGCAGCCGACCGGCGGCGAGGTCAAGGTCGGCCCCACCGTCTCGCTGTCGTACGTCGACCAGAGCCGGGCCGGCCTGGCCGGCGACAAGACGGTCTGGGAGACGGTCTCGGACGGGCTGGACCACCTCATGGTGGGCAAGGTCGAGATGCCGTCCCGGGCGTACATCGCCGCGTTCGGCTTCAAGGGTCCGGACCAGCAGAAGCCGACCAAGGTGCTCTCCGGTGGCGAGCGGAACCGGCTCAACCTGGCGCTGACCCTCAAGATCGGCGGCAACGTGATCCTGCTCGACGAGCCGACCAACGACCTGGACGTGGAGACCCTCTCCAGCCTGGAGAACGCGCTGCTGGAGTTCCCCGGCTGCGCCGTGGTCATCTCCCACGACCGGATGTTCCTGGACCGGGTGGCCACGCACATCCTGGCCTGGGAGGGCGACGACCAGGACCCGTCGAAGTGGTTCTGGTTCGAGGGCAACTTCGAGGCGTACGAGAAGAACAAGATCGACCGGCTCGGCGCCGAGGCCGCCCGTCCGCACCGGGTGACCTACCGCAAGCTCACCCGTGACTGACCGGTTCGTCTACCACTGCACGCTGCGCTGGTCCGACCTGGACGCGTACGGGCACGTCAACAACGCCCGCTTCCTCACCCTCTACGAGGAGGCGCGGGTGGCGCTGATGTTCGCCGGCGGCCGCGCGTGGGGGGTGGGCTCGTTCGCCGACGGGGTGGTCATCCGCCGGCACGAGGTCGACTACCTGCGCCCGGTCGACTACGCGCTGGGGCGGGCCACCGCGGAGGCGGCCCCCACGGTCCGGATCGAGCTGTGGGTGGAGCAGCTCCGGGCGGCCTCGTTCACCGTCGCCTACGAGCTATACGACGGTGACGTGCTGGCCAGCACCGCCCGCTCGGTGTTGGTCCCGTTCGACCTGGCCGCGCAGCGGCCCCGCCGGATCTCCCCGGAGGAGCGGGCCTTCCTGCTCCGCTACGCGCCGGGGCTGACGGCGCGGACCGGGGAAGCGCCGTGACCGGGCCGGCGGCGGGGCACGGGTTGGCCGGGGTGGCCGACGCGGGGGCCTTCCTGGCCCGGCTGGTCCGACTGGACCCGGCCTCCCTGGTCCGGCTGCGCCCGGTGCCGGGCGCGGCACGTACCACCCTCTGGGCCCGGCTGCCGTGGGACGTGCTGGTGGTCCGGACGGTCGCCGGGGTGGCCCCGGGCGACGTCACGGTCGCCGGCGCGGAGCTGCTGGCCGAGCTGGAGGCGGCCGGGGGCGCGCTGCCCCGGCGCCGGGACGACGGGTGGCGCTGGCCGCTGCCGCCGGCCGCGAGCCGGGCGGTGGAGGCGCTGCCCGCCGAGGACGTCCGCCGGATCGCCGCGGCGGCGGCCGGGGCCCTGCGCGAGGCCGCCACGCACGGCGTGGCGGGCCGGGCGGTGGGGCAACGGGCGCTGCGCGACGCGCTGCTGGACCACGTCGCGGTGGTGGTCACCCCGGACGACGCGCCGGACGCCCCGGTGGAGGTGCCGCAGCGGCTGGTCCAGGGCCTGGTCCGGATGGGCTTTCTCGGCACCGGTGACGTCCAGGTGAGGGTCGCCGGCCGTTGGGTCGGCCTGGTCGGACCGTACGGGGCTGCCTGGTCGCGGAAGGCTGCCGAGTTCAGCCTGACGCCCGCAATCGGCCGTCCGAACGGATGACCCCCAGTCATTCTTCCGGTTTGGGGCGTCCGTTGGGGGGATGCCTCAACCCGGCTGTCCGGGTACCGTCCATCCTCGGATCCAACGCACCGTAGGCGATTGGATCCGCTGGGGAGTGAGGTGCGCGAGCGATGCCGTGGTGGTCATGGCGCCCAGGTCCCGCCGTTGGCGGCGATCCGGAAACTCGAAGCGGGATCACAGTGGATGACGGCGTCCGGTGCGGGCCGCCGGCGCCCCGCCAGCCGGGGGACGACGCCGCCGTCGAGCGGCCGGTGGCCCCCGACATGCCGGCCACCGTCGGTCCGGTCACCCTCCGTCGGGTCTGCGACGCGCTCGACCTGCTCGACGTGCGCTACCTGGCCGATGGCGACGGAAATCTGCTGGCCATGTGGGAGCGGCACGCCGTCCTGGTCACCCTCGAAGGACCGGACGACGAGATCCTGGTGATGCGCGCGCGGCCACATGCGACCGTGCCGCCCGACTGGGCGGACCGGGCCTACCGGGTGGTCAACGAGTGGAACCACACCCGCCGGTTCTGCAAGGCGTACATCGGTGACCCGACCGAGCGCGGCCAGCTCCCGATCTACGCGGAGCTCCAGGTCCCGCTCGGTGCCGGCGCCCACGACGCCCTGCTGGTCGAGATGCTCGACTGCGGCGCCGCAGTGGCCACCAGCTTCGTGGACTGGCTGCACGACGAGGGCGCCCTGCTCTGAGCCGCCGCCCGGGGCATGGGCCCCGGCGGCGCGGTGGCCGGCGCCGTCAGGCGCCGGCGGCCGGGTCCTCCACCACGTTGACCATGAAGTACGCGGCCCGTTCCAGGTAGTCCCAGAGCGCGCCGGCGATCTCGGGTGGCAGGTCCAACCGGTCCACCGCCCGCCGCATGTGGTGCAGCCAGGCGTCCCGCTCGGCCGCGCCGATCCGGAAGGGCGCGTGCCGCATCCGCAGCCGGGGGTGGCCGCGCTGGTCCGAGTAGGTGTGCGGGCCGCCCCAGTACTGCATGAGGAAGAGGGTCAGCCGGTCGGCCGCCGGGCCGAGGTCCTCCTCCGGGTACATCGGCCGCAGCAGCGGGTCGGTGGCGACGCCCGCGTAGAACTCGTCCACCAGCTTGCGGAAGGCCGGTTCGCCGCCGATCGCCTCGAAGAGGGTCATCGACTCGCCTGGGGAAGTCACGCTTCCATCCTGCCAGGTGCGGCCGGCGGCCGACTCCCGCCCACCGGCCGGGTGCGGCTCAGGTCACCGCGTGCCGGCGGCGGCTCCGGTCCCCGGACCGCTCCCCGGCGGTCGCCGGGGCGGCACCGCGGCCGGGCGAGGCCGGGCGGGGGATGCTGGGTACGGCCGGCGCCCGGGCCTCGATCGCCGTGTCCACCGTCTCCCGGCGCGGCCAGGTGAGCGCCGCCGCGAGCATCAGCACGACGCCGGCCGCGCTCCACGCGCCGACCACCAACGGGATGGGGAAGCGCTCGGCGAGCGCCCCGGTCGCCAGCACCGCCGCGCCCTGGATGACCTGCGTCCCGCTGGCCATCACGCCGAACGCCCGGGCTCGGTAGCCGTCGGGCAGGGCGCGGACGAAGAGGCCGTTCGCCACCGGCAGCAGGCCTGCGGCGGCGAAGCCGCACGCCGCCGCGAGGAGCGCCACCACGAGCGGCGGCGGGTCGAGCAGCGCGGGGACCAGCACCGCCGGGGCGAGCACCGCCAGCGGGCGCATCAGCGCCAGCCGTCGGGCCGGGCCGACCAGCCGGCCGACCACCAGGCCGCCGAGCACGTAGCCGACCGGGTTGGCGCTCATGATGATCGCCTGGGCGGTGCCGCTGCCGAGGTCACCACCGCGCTCGGCGGCCCAGGCCGCGGCGAGGCCCTCCGGCACGATGGAGAACAGCATCGCGCTGAACACCAGCACGGCGATCGCCCGCAGGACCGGCTGGCCGAAGACGAGCCGGAAACCCTGGCCGGTCTCCCGGAGCAGGTGGCTGCGGTGCGCGGCCGTCATCGCGGGCGGCCGGTCCCGCAGGCCGAACCGGACCAGGGCGGCCGACGCCGCGAACGTGGCCGCGTTGATCAGCAGGGCGGCGGCCGGGCTGACCGCGGCGATCGCGGCGCCGACCAGGTAGCCGACCACCTGGGCGGCCTGTCCGGCACTCGCCATGACGGAGAGGCCGACCACCAGCCGGTCGCCGTCGAGGATCTGCGGGGACACCGCGGAGCGCGCCGCCTGGCTCGGCGGATTGGCCAGCGTGGCGGCGAAGATCAGGATGAGGACCGCCCAAGGCGGTGTCCCGGGCACCGCCACGAGCACCATCAGCGCCATCCGGACCAGGTCGCAGGCGGCCATGACCTCGCGGTACCGGTGCCGCTCGGCCAGTGCGGCGAGCAGCGGGCCACCGATCAACCAGGGCAGGTAGCTGGCCGCGAACGCGGCCGCGGAGAGCGCGACCGAGTTGGTCTGCCGGTAGACCAGCACCGTGACGGCCGCCTTGGCGACGTAGTCGCCGACCCAGGACAGGGCGTTGGCCGCGAAGAGGGTGCGGAACTCGGCCTGGCCGAAAACGTCGCGAAAGGTGGCCGGGCCCTCCGGGGCGGGTCGCTCGTCGGACACCGTCGCCTCCATCGTCCGCGGTGCGGCCACTCGTGATGGCCCTACCGGGGACCGTCGTCAGATCTACGGATCAGCGAGGACACGAGCACGCTCCCGGGGGAGCATGTGCACCGGATTCTGCCCGATCGTCTGAGAGCTGGCTAGGGCGAACGGATTGATCGTCGCATCTCCGACTGAACGAACGGACGATACCCGAGGGGCCGCGCGGGGCGCGACCCCCGAAATCGTCCGAGCGGTCCCGGGTGGCCACCCGTCAGGTCGCGCCGCCGGTGCCGGTCTCGCCCGGCGTCGGAACGCGGGTCGGCACCCCCGGATAGAGCCGGGCCGCCGCGATCCGGGCCGTGATGCCCGAGTTCTCCAGCGCCTCGGCCAGCCGCCGGCGCAGCTCGCGGCCGACCGCGAACTGCCCGTCGGCGGTCGTCTTGACCACCGTACGGATCACCGCCCCGTCCACCGTGATCTGTTCGACGCCGAGTACGTCCGGCTCCTCCACGATCTGGGGCGCCAGCTCCGGGTCCATCGCCACCGAGGCCGCGGCCGTACGCAGCACCGCGGTGGCCTCCTCGGTCGAGGCGAAGCCGATCGGCAGGTCGACCACCACCAGAGCCCAGCCCTGGCTCTTGTTGCCGACCCGGACGATCTCGCCGTTGCGGATGTACCAGAGCACGCCGCGCCCGTCCCGGACCGTGGTGACCCGCAGGCCCACCGCCTCGACCACGCCGGTCGCCTCGCCCAGGTCGACGGTGTCACCGACGCCGTACTGGTCCTCGATCAGCATGAACAGGCCGGCGATCAGATCCTTGACCAGGCTCTGCGCGCCGAAGCCGAGAGCCACGCCGGCGATCCCGGCGCTGGCCAGCAGCGGAGCCAGGTCGAAGCTGAACTCCTTCAGCACCATCAGCAGCGCGATGCCGAAGACGAACGCGGTGACCATGCTGCGCAGCACCGAGCCGATCGCCTCGGCGCGCTGCCGGCGGCGCTCGGGCACGAACTGCTCCGGGTCGAGCGAGGTGCTGGGGATCCGTTCCCGCAGCGGCCGGAGCAGGGTGGGCATCGCGCCGTCGTGGGTGGTCCGCACCAGCCGGTTGATCGTGCGGTGCAGCGCCCAGCGGGCGGCCGCCGCGAGCAGCAGGATCAGGATGATCCGCAGCGGCTTGAGGATGATCCAGTAGCTGCCCTCGGCGAACCAGACCGATCCGGTGATGTCGAGGACGCTCTTGCACCAGAGGTCGGTGCGGCAGTCGACCGAGGGGAGCGGGATCGGGCTCGGGCTGGGGCTGGGGCTGGGATCCGCTGCGGCGGCCAGGGCGCGCAGCATCAGGTTGGCGGCACTCACCCTGCTTTCGTACCGCACGGCGGCTGGGCGCCGGCTGCTGACCCACTGCCCAGCCATGGAGCGGGCGGCCGGTGAGCATCCCGGGCGGAACCGGTCATCGTGCCACGGTCGGAGAAAGCTTCATGAGGTACCCCGGATTAGTGCGTGCAATCCGGGGCGCGATCAGGGACGATTGGCGCAACGGACGTCGGTGATCCCGGCCGGCGTCGGTGTCGTTCCCCGCTGCCCGCGGGGCGGGCGCCGATGCGGCAGCGGCGGGAGCGGCTGGACCGGGAGGGTGAGCGCGCGATGCCTGACATACGACCCACGGTGGGCTCCGGTGCACTGGTTCTCAACGCCACCTACGAGCCGCTGTGTGTCGTGTCGGTGCGTCGTGCCGCGATCCTCGTGCTCTCCGCCAAGGCCGTCTGTGTCGCCGACGGCGAGGGCATCCTGCACAGTGCGCGCAACGTGCTCCCGGTCCCCTCGGTGGTCCGGTTGACCCGCTACGTCCGGGTGCCGTACCGGACCCACGTCGGGCTCTCCCGCCGGGCGATCTTCGCCCGGGACGGCTGGCGCTGCGCCTACTGCCGAGGGCCGGCGGAGACCATCGACCACGTCTTCCCGCGCAGCCGGGGCGGGCGGCACGCCTGGGAGAACGTGGTGGCGGCCTGCGCCCGCTGCAACCACACCAAGGGCGACAAGACCCCGGCTGAGCTGGGCTGGCGGCTGCACATCATGCCGGCCGCCCCGAAGGGCACGGCGTGGCGGGTGCTCGGCCACCGGGCCCCGGACCCGCGCTGGGCGGACTGGCTCGACCTGCGCGAATCGGAGCCCGAGGCGGCCTGACCAGCGGCTCACGCGTCGCGCGCCTTCACCAGCGATGCGTAGACCACCAGGTTGTCCGCGTACCCGGTCTCACCGCCCACCCACCGGCCGCCGCAGGTGATCAGGCGCAGGTTCGGTCGGCTGAAGTCGCCGTAGACCTCGTCCACCGGCAGCTTCTCCTTGCCGTACCGCTGCACCGAGGTGACCTCGAAGATCGCCACCGAGTGGTCCTCCCGGGTGACCTCGACCTGGTCGCCGTCGTCGAGCTTTCTGAGATCGTGGAAGACGGCCGGGCCCGTGGTGGTGTCGACGTGGCCGACGATCACCGCCGGGCCGTACTGGCCCGGGGTCGGCCCCTGGTCGTACCAGCCGGCCTCGCCGGACTTCTCGATCGGGGGCACCGCGATGGTGCCGTCGGAGGCCAGGCCCACCCGGTGCACCGGCGCCCGCAGGCCGAGCTTGCCGATCGAGATGTCCGTCGGGGCGCTCGCCGCGAGCACCGGGAACTTCTTCGGCGGCGGCTGCAGACCGGGGAGCAGCCCGTCGGGCAGCACGCTGACCCCGGTCACCCGTTCCACCCCGAGCATGGCCATGATCAGCACCATCAGCGTCGCGACCACCAGCACCGGGGCGCCGGGGCCGTGGTGGGCGGCGTACCGCCAGCGGCCGGCGGTGGTGGGCCGGACCGCGACCGGGCGGGTGGGCGCGTCGGCGGTGGCGACGCTCGCGGTGGAGGCGTGGCCGGCGGCGTGCGCGAACCGGCGGACCGCCGAGGTCACCAGCCGGAGGGTGGTGCGCAGCCGGCCCGCCCGGGTCGGACCGGCGCTCCCGCCGTCCGCCGGTCCGGGTACGCGACCGACGCCACGCGCCGGTGCGGCGCCACGCGCGACCGGACGTCGGGCGGCCCGACCGTCGCCGCGGATGCGCGGGGCGCGGTCGTCCCGGCGGGGCCGCGCCGCGCGGCCGTCGCCCTGGATCCGGGTGGTGCGTTCGGTCCCCGGGAGCTCCCCGACGCCACCGTTGCGCTCGATCCGCGTGGTGCGGGCGTCGCCGGGGATTCGTCGGGCGCGGCCGTCGCCGTGGATTCGCGTCTCCCGGCCCTGCCGGGGTGGCCGGGTGAGACGGCCGTCCCGGCGGAGTCGGGACGCCCGGCCGTCGCCCTGGATACGCGTCATCCGGTCGTCCGGCCGCCGGCCGGCTCGGATCGGTTGGCGGGCCATCGGCCGCACCTCGTCAGAAGCGTGACCCGGTCCTGCGACGGGCACCGACGCCGGCCACCACCGCCACCGCGACGAGCCCGCCGACCAGCAGCAGCGAGCCGGTTCCCCGGCCGCTCGCGGTGCCGCCACCACCGGTGGCTGGGCCCTTGCTGGGCGAGGCCATGTTCAGCACGGTGAGCGTGGTCGAGGCCGTGTTCCCGTTCGAGCAGCGCAGGTCGACCGGGAAGTCCCCGGCCTGCTTGTTGCCCGGGATGGTCACCGCCCCGGTCAGGAAGCCGTTGTCCGGGCGGAGCATGACCCGCCCGAAGGCGTCCGAGTTCACCTCGGCCTGCCGGTTGTTCGCGTTGTCGCAGTTGGCCCGGATGTTCACCCGGGTGCCGGCCTGTGCCGGATTCGGTGTCACCTCGACGAAGACGTTCTCCCCGGCGCGGGCCGGGGTGACGGTCATCAGGACGAACGCCGCGACCAGTCCGAGCACGCTCAGGACGGCCGATCGGGCGCGATGTGCCACGAGCCCTCGCATGATTCCCCCCTTCCGGTGCGGCGCACCGGAATCCTGCTGACGGGCAGTGCGCGCTGGGTTCCCGGTGGGAGGGGCTGTTAACGGGGGTCCCTTCCCGGCACCTCCTCAGCGGCGGCGACCGGGCGGGGGTGGGCCGGCGGGCGGGCTCGGGGTGACCGGGTGCCAGTCCAGCGGGGTGGACAGGACCATCGTGCTGGACGGCTGGCCGTACGGGGCGAGACGGTCGATGACCTGCTCGAACTCGCCCATCGAGCCGGCCGCCACCTTGAGCATGCTGCACGCGTCCCCGGTGATCCGGTGGATCTCCATGATCTCCGGCCAGTCCGCCACCTCGGGGTCGTTGAGGATGCAGCGCGAGCCGTAGCAGGACATCCGGATCAGCGCGAGCACGGTGCGTCCGGCCCGGGTCAGGTCGACGTGCGCGTGGTAGCCGGTGATCACCCCGGATTCCTCCAGCCGGCGGACCCGCTCGGCGACCGCCGGCGGCGACAGGTGCACCCGGCGGGACAGCTCGCTGTACGAGAGCCGGGCGTCGGCCTGGAGTTCGCGCAGCAGCGCCCAGTCCATGTCGTCCACGCGGTGACCTTTCCTTCGTGAAGTCGAGTACGGGGTAAGCCTTCGGAGCGGCAGGTGAAACCACCGTACCGCCGTTGAAGAGGCATTCCATCTGCGGATCCACCAGCGGCATCATGTCGTCTACCCCGGCGTACGAAGGGAGATGACGGTGGAACAGACCACGGCGGTACGCCCCGCCACCGCACAACAGCGGGCGGCGCGGGCGGCGCGCAACGGCGGCGATCCGACGCTGGAGTTCGCCGACCGGGTGCCCTACGACGCGTACGTCCGGGCGAGCACGCTGCACAGCCTGCAGCAGCCGCTCAGTGACGACCCGGGCGAGATGTCCTTCCTGATGGTCAGCCAGATCATGGAGCTGTACTTCGGGCTGACCTGCCACGAGCTGCGGCACGCCCAGCGGGAGCTGCGGGCCAACCGGATCTGGGACGCGCTGCCCCCGCTGCGCCGCGCCGCCCTGCACCTCGACGGGCTCAACGCCGCCTGGCAGGGGTTGCGCTGGATGACCCCGGCCGACTTCAATCGGTTCCGCGACCGGCTCGGCGAGGGCTCCGGCTTCCAGTCCGCGATGTACCGCCAGCTGGAGTTCCTGCTCGGCCTCCGCGACCCGGCGCTGATCCGCCCGTTCCGCCGGCAGACCGAGGTGTACACCGAGCTGACCGCCGCCCTCGCCACGCCGAGCCTCTGGGACGACGTGGTCGCCCTGCTCGCCCGGCGCGGCTTCGAGCTACCGGCCGAGCTGCTGAACCGGGACGTGGCGACCGAGCACGAGACGCACCCCGCGGTTGAGGCCGCCTGGGTGCGGGTCTACGCCGACGGCGGCCCGGAGAACCACCTGCGGCTGCTGGGTGACGCGTTGACCGAGGTGGCCGAGCGGTTCGGCGACTGGCGCTGGCACCACATCAAGGCGGTGCAGCGGACCATGGGCGCCAAGGTCGGCAGCGGCGGCTCCGCCGGCCTGGCCTGGTTGCAGCGCAGCATGGCCCGGGTGGTCTTCCCCGAGCTGTGGTCCGCCCGGACCGCGATGTGACCGGAGGTCGTTGAGCATGCCGCACACCGAGAACGAGGCCCATCGGCTGGACGCCGCCGACCCCGGGCACCGGCACCTGTTCCACGTGCCGCCGGCCGAGGGCGGGCGCCACCCCGAGGTGGCGTACCTGGCCGGCAACTCGCTGGGCCTGCAGCCCCGGGCCACCCGGGACGAGCTCCTCGCCGACCTGGACGCCTGGCGCCGGCTGGGCGTGGAGGGGCACCTGGAGGCGGAGCGGCCCTGGCTGCCGTACCACGAACTGCTGACCGCGCCGGCCGCGCGGCTGGTCGGCGCGCTGCCGGCGGAGACCGTGGTGATGAACTCCCTCACGGTCAACCTGCACCTGCTGATGGTGAGCTTCTACCGGCCGGTGGGGGAGCGGACCCGGATCGTCATCGAGGACAGCGCCTTCCCGTCGGACAGCTACGCGGTGCGCAGCCAGGCCCGCTTCCACGGCCTGGACCCGGACGCCACCGTGGTCCGGCTGCGGCCGCGCGCCGGCGAGGACACCCTGCGCACCGAGGACGTCCTCGACCTGCTCGCCGCCGAGGGGGACACCATCGCGCTGGTGCTGCTCGGCGGGGTCAACTACCTGACCGGCGAGCTGATGGACATCCCGGCGATCACCGCCGCCGGCCGGGCCGCCGGGGCGGTGGTCGGCTGGGACCTCGCGCACGCCGTCGGCAACGTGCCCCTCGCGCTGCACGACTGGGACGTCGACTTCGCCGCGTGGTGCTCGTACAAGTACCTGAACTCGGGGCCGGGCGCGCTGGCCGGCGTCTTCGTCCACGAGCGGCACCTCGGCGACCCCGCGCTGCCCCGCTTCGAGGGCTGGTGGAGCACCGAGGCTGCCACCCGGTTCGAGATGACCCCGGTCTCCCGCCCGCCGGCCACCGTCGAGGCGTGGCAGATCTCCAACCCGCCGATCTTCGCGATGGGGCCGGTGCGGACCTCACTGGAGCTGTTCGACTCCGTCGGCATGCCGGCGCTGCGGGAGCGCAGCCTCCGGCTCACCGGGTGGCTGGAACGGCTGCTCGACGAGGTGACCGCCGACCGGCCGCTGACCGTGGTCACCCCGCGCGACCCGGCCCGCCGCGGCTGCCAGCTCTCCGTCCGGATCGGGGTGGCCAGCGCGAACGAGCTGACCAAGCGGCTGCGGCACGAGCACGGCGTGATCGCCGACGCCCGGGAGCCGGACATCGTCCGGTTCGCGCCGGTGCCGCTCTACTCGACGTACCACGACTGCTGGCGGGTCGCCGACGCGCTGGCCGCGACCGTGGAGGTGAACCGATGAGCACCGAACGCGAGGAGATCGCGGTCGTCGGGGCCGGGCTGGCCGGCTGCCTGCTGGCCTGCTTCCTGGCCCGGCGCGGCTACCCGGTGGCCCTGTACGAGCGGCGACCCGACCCGCGTGCCGGCAAGGTCGAGCGGGGGCGGTCGATCAACCTGGCGCTGTCGGAGCGCGGCCTGGACGCGTTGCGCCGGATCGGGCTGGACCAGCAGGTGATGACGGACGCGCTGCCGATGCGCGGCCGGATGATCCACCCGGTCGAGGGCGAGCCGCAGTTCCAGTCGTACAGCGTCTCCGGAGACCGGGCGATCAACTCGATCAGCCGGGGCGCGCTGAACAACGCGCTGCTGAACGCCGCCGCCGCGCTGCCCGGCGTGCGGATCGCCTTCGACCACCGGCTGGTCGGCCTCGACCCGACCACCGGCGAGATGACCTTCGAGACCTCGCAGGGCAAGGTCAGCGAGACCGCGTCGGTCGTCCTCGGTGCCGACGGCGCCGGCTCCGCCGTGCGCGGGCAGCTCCTGGCGTACGGGGTGCTGACCGAGAGCCTCGACTTCCTCGACTACGGCTACAAGGAACTCACCATCCCGCCGATCGGCGGCGAGTTCGCCCTCGACCCGGGCGCGCTGCACATCTGGCCGCGCGGCACCTCGATGATGATCGCGCTGCCCAACCCGGACCGCTCCTTCACCTGCACGCTCTTCTGGCCCACGCACGGCACGCAGAGCTTCGCCTCGCTGGGCAGCCCGGCCGCCATCGAGCGGTACTTCCACACCCACTACCCGGACCTGGTCCCGCTCGCCCCGAACCTGGTCGACGACTACCAGCACAACCCGGTCGGGGTGCTCGGCACGGTCCGCTGCACCCCGTGGCAGGTGGACGGCAGGGTGGGCCTGCTCGGCGACGCGGCGCACGCCATCGTGCCGTTCTACGGCCAGGGCGCGAACTGCGCGTTCGAGGACGTGGTGGAGCTGGATCGCTGCCTGGACGAGTGCGGCGACCACTGGGCGTCGGCGCTGCCGCTGTTCCAGCACCGCCGGCAGGCCAACGCCGAGGCGATCGCCCGGATGGCGCTGACCAACTTCGTGGAGATGCGGGACAAGGTCGCCTCCCCGGTGTTCCAGACCCGCAAGAAGATCGAGCACGCCCTGGAGCGGGCCCTGCCCGGCCGGTACGTCTCCCAATACGAGCTGGTCTCCTTCTCCACCACCCCGTACGCCGAGGTGCGCCGCCGGGTGCGCCGGCAGTACCAGGTGGTGGGGGCGCTGGCGGCCGGCGCGGTCGCGGCGCTGGCCGGCGCGGCGGTGGCGCTCGGGAAGGGGCGGCGGCGATGACCCTGTGGGATCCCCGGCTGATGGCCGGTCACGCGCCGGACGGCCCCGGCCTGCTGCGCAACTTCGTCGGCGGCGCCTTCGTGGATGCCGGCACCCGGTTCACCAAGCGCAGCCCGGTCACCGGGGAACCGGTCTTCGAGGTGGTCGAGGCGTCCTCGTCCGTGGTGGACGACGCGGTGGCCGCCGCCCGGGCGGCGCTGCGCGGGCCGTGGGGGCGGATGGGGGAGCGGGAACGTGCCGAGGTGCTGCGCCGGGTCGCCGACGAGCTGGAACGCCGCTTCGACGACCTGGTCGCCGCCGAGGTCGCCGACACCGGCAAGGCCATCTCCCAGGCCCGTACGCTGGACATCCCGCGCGGCGCGGCCAACTTCCGGGCGTTCGCCGAGATCGTGGCGACCGCACCCACCGAGTCGTTCACCACGGTCACCCCGACCGGCGGCCGGGCGCTGAACTACGCGGTCCGCAAGGCGGTCGGCGTGGTCGCGGTGATCGTGCCGTGGAACCTGCCGCTGCTGCTGCTCACCTGGAAGGTCGCGCCCGCCCTGGCCTGCGGCAACGCGGTGATCGTGAAGCCCAGCGAGGAGACCCCCGCCTCGGCCACCCTGCTTGCCGAGGTGATGGCCGCCGCCGGCGTGCCGGACGGGGTGTTCAACCTGGTGCACGGCTTCGGTCCCGGCTCGGCCGGCGAGTTCCTCACCCGGCACCCCGGCGTCGACGCGATCACCTTCACCGGAGAGTCGGCCACCGGCAGCGCCATCATGCGGGCCGCGGCGGACGGGGTGAAGGCGGTCAGCTTCGAGCTGGGCGGCAAGAACGCCGGGCTGATCTTCGCCGACGCCGACCTGGACGCGGCGGTCGCCGGCTCGGTCCGGTCCAGCTTCACCAACGGCGGCCAGGTCTGCCTCTGCACCGAGCGGATCTACGTGCAGCGGCCGGTGTTCGAGGAGTTCACCGCCCGGCTGGCCAAGCGTGCCGACGAGCTGGCGTACGGCTGGCCGGCCGACGAGGCCACGGCGAACATGCCGCTGATCTCGCACGCCCACCGCGACAAGGTGCTCGGCCACTACGAGCTGGCCCGCACCGAGGGCGCCGAGGTACGTGCCGGGGGCGGGGTGCCGCGCTTCGGCGACGCCCGCGACGGCGGCGCCTACGTGCAGCCGACCGTGCTGACCGGGCTCGGGCCGGACGCCCGGACCAACCGGGAGGAGATCTTCGGCCCGGTGGTCCACGTCGCCCCGTTCGACGACGAGGACGAGGCGTACGCCCTGGCCAACGGCACCGACTACGGCCTGGCGGCGACGGTCTGGACCCGGGACGTGGGCCGGGCGCACCGGGCCGGGTCCCGGCTGGACGCCGGCATCGTCTGGGTGAACACCTGGTTCCTGCGCGACCTTCGCACCCCGTTCGGCGGGGTGAAGGCGTCGGGCATCGGCCGGGAGGGCGGCGTGCACTCGCTCGACTTCTACTCCGAACTCACCAACGTCTGCGTGGACCTCTCATGAGTGCGCGTCCCGGGCAGAATGCACGGCGTCAGCGAGCGAAGCGAGGAGCCGGCATGACCGTCGACATCGAAGCCGCCAACCGGGAACTGGCCGTCGCCCGGCAGGAGGAGAAACCCTGCCCGCCGTTGCGCGGCCGGCTGCTGCCGGAGGGCGACATCGAGGCCGCCTACCAGGTGCAGCAGGTCTACACCCGGCAGCGGCTCGGCAAGGGCCACCGCCGGGTCGGCGCGAAGATCGGCCTCACCTCCCGTGCCGTGCAGGAGAACTTCGGCGTCTTCCAGCCCGACTTCGGGGTGCTCTTCGACGACATGGCGGTCGGCGACGGCGTCGAGGTGCCGATGGGCCGATTGCTCCAGCCCCGGGTGGAGGCGGAGATCGCCTTCGTGCTCGGCGCGGACCTCACCGACGAGCGGGTGACCGGTGTGGACCTGATCCGGGCGGTGGACCACGTGCTGCCGGCCATCGAGATCGTCGACTCGCGGATCGCCGGCTGGGACATCTCCATCGTGGACACCGTCGCGGACAACGCCTCCAGCGGGCTGTTCGTGCTCGGCACCGCGCCGCGCCGGCTCGCCGACGTGGACCTGCGGCTCTGCGGCATGGTGCTGGAGCACGCCGGGGAGCCGGTCTCGGTCGGGGCCGGGGCCGCCTGCCTCGGCAATCCGCTGCACGCGCTGGAATGGCTGGCCGGCACCATGGCCCGGGCGGGCGACCCGCTGCGCGCCGGGGACGTGGTGCTCTCCGGGGCGCTCGGGCCGATGGTGCCGGTCACCCCCGGCGCCGCGTACGAGGCGCGGATCTCCGGGCTCGGCTCGGTACGGACCTGTTTCTCCCGGGAGGCTTCATGACTGTCGGCGTGGCGGTGCTCGGATCGGGCAACATCGGCACCGACCTGATGATCAAGGTGCTCCGGCTGTCGGAGTCGCTGCGCATGGTGGCGATGGCCGGCATCGACCCGGCGTCGGACGGCCTGGCCCGGGCCCGCCGGCTCGGCGTGGCGACCACCGCCGAGGGGGTGGACGGGCTGGTCGCCATGCCGGAGTTCGCCGACGTCGAGCTGGTCTTCGACGCCACCTCGGCCGGCGCGCACCGGCGGCACGACGAGGTGCTGCGGGCGCACGGCCGGACCGTGGTCGACCTGACCCCCGCCGCCATCGGCCCGTACGTGGTGCCCCCGGTCAACCTCGACGAGCACCTGCGCGAAGCCAACGTCAACATGGTCACCTGCGGCGGGCAGGCCACCGTGCCGATCGTGCACGCGGTCGGCCGGGTCACCCCGGTCGCGTACGGGGAGATCGTCGCCTCGATCGCCTCGAGGTCGGCGGGTCCGGGCACCCGGGCCAACATCGACGAGTTCACCGAGACCACCGCCCGGGCCATCGAGGTGGTCGGCGGGGCCGGGCGCGGCAAGGCCATCATCGTGCTGAACCCGGCCGACCCGCCGCTGCTGATGCGGGACACCGTCTACTGCCTCTGCCCGGACGCCGACGCCGACCGCGGGGCGATCGCCACCTCGGTGGCCGAGATGGTGGCCACCGTGCAGGAGTACGTCCCGGGCTACCGGCTCAAGCAGGACGTGCAGTTCGACCGGGTCGAGGCGTACGTGCCGGCGCTGGGGCGGCCGTTCACCGGGCTCCAGGTGTCGGTTTTCCTGGAGGTCTCCGGCGCCGGGCACTACCTGCCCGCGTACGCCGGGAACCTGGACATCATGACCTCGGCCGCGCTGCGCACCGCGGAGCGGCTGGTGGCCCTGCGCGGTTCGGAGGTGGCGGCGCGATGACCGACCTCTACATCCAGGATGTGACGCTGCGCGACGGGATGCATGCCATCGCGCACCGGTACACGGTGGACCAGGTGCGGACCATCGCGGCCGCGCTGGACGCGGCCGGGGTAGCCGCGATCGAGGTGGCGCACGGCGACGGTCTGGCCGGCTCCAGTGTCAACTACGGCCACGGCGCGGCGAGCGACGCGGACTGGATCTCCGCCGCCGCCGAGGTGCTGACCACCGCGAGGCTCACCACCCTGCTGCTGCCCGGCATCGGCACCATCGCCGACCTCAAGGCGGCGAAGGCGCTCGGCGTGACCAGCGTGCGGATCGCCACCCACTGCACCGAGGCGGACATCTCCGCCCAGCACATCGCCTGGGCCCGGGAGAACGACATGGACGTCTCCGGGTTCCTGATGATGTCGCACATGAACGACCCGGCCGGGCTGGCCGCCCAGGCCAAGCTGATGGAGTCGTACGGGGCGCACTGCGTCTACGTCACCGACTCCGGCGGCCGACTGCTGATGTCCGACGTGGCGGAGCGGGTCGACGCGTACCGGCAGGTACTCGAGCCGGAGACCCAGATCGGGATCCACGCCCACCACAACCTGTCGCTCGGCGTGGCCAACAGCGTGGTGGCGGTCGAGCACGGCCGGATCCTCGGCCCCGGGCCGCTCGGCTCCCCGTCCGGTCGGACGGTGCGGGTGGACGCCTCTCTCGCCGGCATGGGCGCGGGGGCCGGAAACGCCCCGCTGGAGGTCTTCGTCGCGGTCGCCGAACTGCACGGCTGGAAACACGGCTGTGACGTGTTCGCGCTGATGGACGCGGCCGACGACGTCGTCCGCCCGCTTCAGGACCGGCCGGTCCAGGTGGACCGGGAGACGCTCTCCCTCGGGTACGCGGGCGTCTACTCCAGCTTTCTGCGCCACGCCGAGCGCGCCTCGGCGAAGTACGGCGTGGACGTCCGGTCGATCCTGGTGGAGCTGGGCCGGCGCCGGATGGTCGGCGGCCAGGAGGACATGATCGTGGACGTGGCACTCGACCTGGCGAGCAAGGAGGACCAATGATCGGGCCGGACATCGCGGGGATCGCCGAGAAGCTGGGCGCGGCGGCCGACACCGCCACCGCGATCCCGCAGCTCGCCGCCGAGACCGGCCTCGACGTGGACGCCGCGTACGCGGTGCAGACCGCGCTGCTGCAGCGCCGCCTCGACCGGGGCGAGCGGCTGGTCGGGCTGAAGATGGGGCTGACCAGCAAGGCGAAGATGGCCCAGGTCGGGGTGGACGAGGTGATCTGGGGCCGGCTCACCGACGTGATGCGGGTGCCCGACGGCGGCACGGTCGACGTCACCGGCTTCATCCACCCCCGGGTCGAGCCCGAGGTGGCGTTCCTGCTGGACCGGCTCCCCGAGCCTGGCGAGCCGGTCGGCGCCTTCACCGACGCGGTCCGCGCGGTCGCCCCGGCGATCGAGCTGATCGACTCCCGGTACGCCAACTTCACCTTCTCCCTGCCGGACGTCATCGCCGACAACACCTCGGCGGCGGCGTTCGCCGTCGGGCCCTGGTCGCCCGTGCCGGACGGCCTGGACAACCTCGGCGTGCTGCTGGAGATCGACGGTCGGGTGGCGCAGGTCGGCTCGACCGCGGCGATCCTCGGTGACCCGCGCCGCGCGCTGGACGAGGGCATCCGGCTGGCCGGCCGGCACGGCGTCCGGCTGCGCGAGGGCTGGGTCTTCCTCGCCGGGGCGGCCACCGCCGCGGTGCCGCTGCGTCCCGGCGCGCACGTCCGCGCCGTGGTCGAGAAGCTGGGCACCGTGTCGCTGAAGGCGGCGGCATGACCGGGGCCAGGGTCGTCGCCGGCAAGGCCGTGCCGCGCGGGGCGTTCCCGCACGTCAAGGTCGCCGGCGGGTTCGTCTTCGTCTCCGGTACGTCGTCCCGCCGGCCGGACAACACCTTCGCGGGTGTCGAGGTGGACGAGTTCGGCACGACGAACCTGGACATCCGGGCGCAGACCCGGGCCGTGATCGAGAACATCGGTGACCTGCTGGCCTCGGTCGGCGCCGAGCTGACCGACCTGGTGCAGGTCACCAGCTACCTGGTCAACATGAACGACTTCGGTGGCTACAACGAGGTGTGGGCGGAGTTCTTCGACGCCACCGGGCCGACCCGGACCACGGTGGCCGTGCACCAGCTCCCGCACCCGCACCTGCTGATCGAGATGCAGGCCGTGGCCCTACTTCCGTCTGGAGGTCCGTCATGAGTGAGATCGCCGAGCCGTTCAGCTTCTCCGGCTGGATCGGGGAGAACCAGCACCTGCTCAAGCCGCCGGTGGGCAACAAGGAGATGCTGCCGGGCAGTGACGACTTCATCGTCATGGTGGTGGGCGGCCCGAACCAGCGCACCGACTTCCACGTCGACCCGTACGAGGAGTTCTTCTACCAGGTCAAGGGCAACATGCACGTCAACCTGATGCTGCCCGAGGGACCGCGTACGGTGCACGTGCGCGAGGGTCAGATGTGGATGCTGCCGCGCAACACGCCGCACTCCCCGCAGCGCCCGGAGGCGGGCTCGATCGGCATGGTGATCGAGCGGGTCCGGGAGGAGGGCACGCTGGAGAAGTTCCAGTGGTACTGCCCGGAGTGCAGCCACAAGGTGCACGAGGTGGAGCTCCAGGTCCACGACATCGCCGCCGACCTGCCCCCGGTCTTCCAGGCGTTCTACGCCGACGAGAAGGCCCGCACCTGCACCAATTGCGGCGCGCTGCACCCGGGCAAGGGCTGATGCGCGGACCGGTCGTGGACGTGCACACGCACGTCGTACCCAAGGGATGGCCGGACCTCGCCGCGGCGTGCGGCGGGTCCGGCTGGCCCTGGCTGCGGGTGGACTCCGAGCGCGCCGCCATGATCATGGTGGGGGAGACGGAGTTCCGGCCGGTCGGCGCGGAGTGCTGGGACGCGGAGACCCGGCTGGCCGACATGGCCGCCGACGGCGTCGACGTGCAGGTCGTGTCGCCCACCCCGGTCTTCTTCAGCTACGACCGGCCCACCGACCAGGCGGTCAAGGTGGCCCGCATCTTCAACGACCTCACCCTGGAGGTCACCGCCGGTGGGGGCGACCGGCTGGTGCCGTTCTGCCAGGTGCCGCTGCAGGACCCGGACGCCGCCTGCGCCGAGCTGGACCGCTGCCTGGCCGCCGGTCACGTCGGCGTGGAGATCGGCAACCACGTCGGTGACCGGGACCTCGACGATGGCGGCATCGTGCAGTTCCTGACCCACTGCGCGCGGGCGGGCGCGCCCGTCTTCGTGCACCCCTGGGACATGCCGGGCGGCCCCCGGCTGGACCGCTGGATGGCCCGCTGGCTGACCGGGATGCCCGCCGAGACGCACCTGTCGGTGCTGGCGCTCATCCTCGGCGGGGTCTTCGACCGGGTGCCGGAGACGCTGCGGATCTGCTTCGCGCACGGCGGCGGCAGCTTCCCGTTCTGGCTGGGGCGCGCCGACAACGCCTGGCACCGCCGGGGCGACCTGGTACGCGGCGCCTCCACCGCGCCGCCCAGCGCCTACGTCGACCGGTTCCGCGTCGACTCGGTGGTCTTCGAACCGGCCGCGCTGCGGCTGCTGGTCGACACGATGGGCGAGGACCGGGTGCTGGTCGGCAGTGACTACCCGTACCCGCTGGGGGAGCGGCCGGTCGGGCAGGTGGTCCGCAAGGCCGACTTCCTCACCCCCGACCAGCGCGACAAGCTCCTCTCCGACAACGCCCTGCGCTTCCTGTACGGCTGACGCCAGTCGCGGCAGGTCGGGCTGTCCCGGGAGCGGGATGGGTCGACTTGCCGCAAGGCATCGTCGATTAAGCCGCAGCCAACAGGCAGGATGGCGGTATGGCCGAACCGCACGACCTGACCGCGCTGGAGCAGGCCGACGCGATCCGCCGGGGCGAGCTGTCCAGCGTGGAGCTGGTCGAGCACCACCTACGGCGGGTCGACGCGCTCGGCGACACCGTCGGCGCGTTCGTCACCGTCACGCCCGACCGGGCCCGGGCGGCGGCGCGGGCCGCCGACGCGGTGCCGGCGGACCGGCGCGGGCCGCTGCACGGCGTACCGACGGCCATCAAGGACCTGACGCTGACCGCCGGCGTGCGCACCACCTTCGGCTCGGCCGCCTTTGCCGACTTCGTTCCGCCGGTCGACGCCGACGTGGTCCGGTTCATCACCGCCGCCGGGCTGGTCAGCCTCGGCAAGACCACCACCTCCGAGCTGGGCTGCTCGCTCTACTCAGAGGGTCGGGTCGCACCGCCGGCGCGCAACCCGTGGGGCCTCGCGTACACGGCGGGTGGGTCCAGCGGCGGCGCGGCGGCCGCGGTGGCGGCCGGGCTGGTGCCGGTGGCGCAGGGCTCCGACGGCGGGGGCTCGCTGCGCATCCCGGCGGCGCTGTGCGGCCTGGTCGGCTACAAGCCGAGCCGGGGCCTGGTCTCCGGCGGCCCGCTCGGCTTCGGGGCGTTCGGACTGCCCACCAACGGGCCGCTCGGGCGGACCGTCACCGACGTGGCCGCGCTGCTCGACGTCATGGCCCGCCCGGTGCCCGGCGAGCCGTACCTGCCGCCGGCCGTGCCCGCCGGTGGTTACCTGGGCGCGGCCCGCGAGGCAGCCACGCGCCGGTTGCGGGTCGGCCGCTTCACCACGCCGATGCTCGCCGACGAGCCGGTCCACCCCGACTGCGTGGCCGCCGTCGACCGGGCCGCCGAGCTGCTCGCCGCGGCCGGCCACGAGGTGGTCGAGGTCCCCCCGCCGCTCGGCCCCACGGCGTGGCCGCTGTTCGAGACCGTCTGGTACGTACTGGCGCTCTCCCCGGTGCCACCCGAGCGGGAGAGCGAGCTGCTGCCGCTGACCCGGTTCCTCCGGGAGCGGGGCGATGCCGTGGGTGCCGGCCCGCTGCTGGCCGCGCTCGGCGAACTCCAGGCCCAGGTCCGCCTCGGGGTACGCCGTACCGCCCGCTGCGATCTGCTGCTCTGCCCGACCCTGGCCGCGCCGCAGGCGCCGGTCGGCGCGTTCGCCGCCCTCGACCCGGCGGACGATTTCGACCGGCAGCGCCGGTTCTCGCCGTACTGCGCCATCTTCAACGTGACCGGTGACCCGTCCGCTTCCCTGCCGCTCGGCCGGACCGCCGACGGGATGCCGGTCGGGGTGCTGCTCACCGGCCGGTACGGCGACGACGCGACATTGATAGCCACTGCCGCGCAACTGGAGCACGGCTGTGGCGGATGGGATCAGCACCCCGCAATCTGGCGGGCGGTCGACTCCGCTAACGTGAACAGCACAAGCGGGGTCGGGCAGCCGTCGACCTGATGGTCCACCCGACCCGGAAGATTCCTGGTCTCTCTTTCCGCCTGGGGGCGTTGGGATTGTCTGTTACCGACACGTTGGTGGTCTTCGTCGGCATCCCGGCGGCCGCGGTGCTGGTGATCGCCGGCCTGGCGTACGCCGGCAGTCGTGGCGGCCGCGCCGGTGGCGGTGCCAAGCGCTACCGACCGGGTCGACCCTTCGACTTCACTCCGGTCTGGTTCCTGGGCCGTCCGGAACAGCTGGCCGACTCGGCCGGCACCGCACTGGCCGCCGGGGCGCAGGCGCCGGCGCTGACCAGTCACAAGCAGGAGCAGGCCGGCCGGGAGGCGCCGGCCGGTGGAACCGGAGGCGCAAGTGACCGTTGGTGAGAAGCAGGTCGCGACGGGGACCGGCACCCCGCCCCAGGTGCTGGACGGGCCCTTCTCGACCCGTCAGCTGCTCCGCATCGACGAGGCGCTCCGCCTGGCCGACCAGGGCACCGGCCTGGTCTTCTCGGTCTACGTGGGCGGCCTCGACGAGCCGATCCGGGAGCACGCCGAGCGGCTGCACCGCCAGCTCGCCGAGCCGGACAAGTCGGTGCTGATCGCCGTGTCGCCCAACCAGCGGCAGCTGGAGATCGTCACCGGCAAGTACTCCCGCAAGCGCATCCCCGACACGTACGCGAAGCTCGCCGCGCTCTCCATGGTGGCGTCCTTCGGCGGCGGCGACCTGGCCGGCGGCATCATCCAGGGCCTCGACCAGCTCGCCAGCCACGCCGGCAAGGGCTGAGCCCTTCCCACACGACAAAGCCCGGCCCGCGTTCCGCGGGCCGGGCTTTCTGCTTCCGCCAGGTCAGGCGCTCTGGGCGTCCTTGGCGCGGGCCTTGAGGGCGCGGACCACGCCGTCACGGCCCTCGGCCACCAGCCGGCGCAGCGGCGCCGGGTGGCCCTCCCCGGCCAGCCAGCCGTCGGTGGCCGCCACCGTGTCCTCCTCGACCAGGTACGCCGGGTAGGCGAGCTGGACGAACTCCTGCGCCGGCTCGCTGTCCCGCTGCGCCCAGACCTGGGCCACGGCGGCGAAGTACTTCTCCCGGTACGGCGCGGTGAGCTCCACCTGCGCCGGGTGGGTGAAGCCCTGCAGCAGCGCCCGGTTGCGCCAGTTCGGCAGCGCCTCGGGGCCGGTGAGCTGCGCCCACACGGCCGCCTTGTTCTCGGCCGTCGGCACCAGGGCGTGCGCGTACGCGGCCTCCCGCTCGCCGCTGGCGGTGCGGTCGTTCGCCAGCTCGGCCTCGATCTCGGCCGCCCCGGCCGCGCCGTTGGCCACCAGGGACTGGAGCACCGTCCAGCGGAGCTCGGTGTCCACGGTCAGCCCGGCCGGCGCCCCGGCGCCGTCCAGCCAGCCGCGCAGGACCGCCAGGTCCTCCTCCGCGCGGGCCGCCGAGACGTACGCCCGGGCCCAGGCGAGCTGGAAACCGCTGCCCGGCTCGGCCGTGGCGAGGGCGGCCTTGGCGGTGCGGGCCAGCTCGGCCCAGCCGGTCGGTGCCCAGGCCGGGTCGACGTAGAAGGTGAGCGTGGTGGTCGCCTGCCGCAGGGTGGCGGTGACCAGGTTGATGTCGGTCTCCGCCGGCAGCCCGGCCAGCGCCAGCGCCACGTAGTCCCGGGCCGCCAGCTCGGCGTCCCGGGTCATGTCCCAGGCGGCGGTCCAGCACAGCGCCCGGGCCAACGACGAGTCGAAGCCGGCGATGCGCTCCACCACGGTGGCCATCGACCGCTCGTCCAGCCGCAGCTTGGTGTACGTGAGGTCCTCGTCGTTGAGCAGCAGCACGTCGGCGGCCGGCTTGCCGTGCAGCACGGACAGCTCGGTCACCTCGCCGGTCACGTCCGCCTCGACCGCCTCCCGGCGGACCAGCCGGCCGTCGGCGAGGTCGTAGAGGCCCACCCCGATCCGGTGGGTGCGCAGCGTCGGGTACCCGGCCGGCGCCTCCTGGCGGACCAGCACCCGCTCGTAGGTGCCGTCGGCGCCGATGGTCACCTCGGGGCGCAGCGTGTTCACCTGCGCGGTCTCCAGCCACTGTGCGGCGAACTTGCGCAGCTCCCGGCCGGAGGCCGCCTCCAGCTCGCTGAGCAGGTCGTCGAAGGTGGCGTTGCCCCAGGCGTGCTTGCCGAAGTACGCCCGCAGGCCGGCCAGGAACGGCTCCTCACCCACGTACGCGACGAGCTGCTTGAGCACGCTGGCGCCCTTGGCGTACGTGATGCCGTCGAAGTTGACCTCGACGGCCTCCAGGTCGGGCATCTCGCAGTAGACCGGGTGCGTGGAGGAGAGCTGGTCCTGCCGGTAGCCCCAGTTCTTGCGAATCGACAGGAAGGTCGTCCACGCGTCGTGGAACCGGGTGGCGTGGGTGTTGCACCAGTGGCTGGCCCACTCGGCGAACGACTCGTTCAGCCACAGGTCGTTCCACCAGCGCATGGTGACCAGGTCGCCGAACCACATGTGCGCCAGCTCGTGCAGGATCGTGTTGGCCCGCTGCTCGTACTCGAAGTCGGTGACCTGCGAGCGGAAGATGTAGTGCGACTCGGCGTGCGTGACACAGCCGAAGTTCTCCATCGCGCCGGCGTTGAAGTCCGGCACCCAGAGCTGGTCGTACTTGGGCAGCGGGTAGCGCACGCCGAACTTCTCGTGGAAGAAGTCGAAGCCCTGCTTGGTGATCAGGAACAGGTCGTCCGAGTCCATGTACCGCGCCATCGAGGCCCGGCAGTAGACGCCCAGGTCGATGCCGTCGTGGCTGTCCCGCACCTCGTGGTACGGGCCGGCGCAGAGCGCGGTGATGTAGGTGCTCATCCGCGCCGACTCGGCGAAGTGGACGGTCTTCAGCCCCTCGCCGGCCGGCTCCTCCCGCTCCACCGGCATGTTGGAGACCACCCGCCAGTGGTCGGCCACCGTGGCGTGCCAGGTGTAGACGCTCTTCAGGTCGGGCTGGTCGAAGCAGGCGAAGACCCGCTGCGCGTCCGCCGTCTCGAACTGGCTGTACAGGTAGGTCTCACCGTCCACCGGGTCCACCGTGCGGTGCAGGCCCTGGCCGCTGTTCGAGTACGCGAAGTCGGCGTCCACCACGAGGACGTTCTCGGCGGCCAGGCCGGTGAGGGTGAGGCCCTTCTCGGCCGACCAGTCGGCGAGGTCGACCGGCGTCCCGTTGAGCGTGGCGGAGCGCACCGACTCGGCGGCCGCCTCGATGAAGGTGCTGGCCCCCGGCTCGGTACAGCGGAACCGGACCTCGGTCACCGACCGGAACGTGCGGCCGGTGGCCTGCACGGCGGTGGACAGGTCAAGGCTGATGTCGTACCCGGTCACCTCGAGCAGGCGGGCCCGCTCGGTGGCCTCGACCTGGGTCAGGTTGCGCACTCCCGGCACTGTTCGTCTCCATCCCACTCTTCTCGCCGCGCTTCGCGGCACCGGCCTCGCCGGCCCGCTCGTGACGGCCGGTCCGAAACCGAGTCTTCCATGCACCGACACCCCGCGGTGGCCGAGGTCACGCTCTCATTCCGGTACCGGTCGATCCCGTGCGGGGTGAGGATCGAAGGGAAAGCGCCGGAACTCCGGCGTGTGGAAGTCGTGAAGGGATGACACCGTGACCGAACGTGTCGCCGTGGACATGTGGTTCGACCCGCTGTGCCCGTGGGCGTGGATCACCTCCCGTTGGCTGCTGGAGGTCGAGCAGGTCCGGGACGTGGAGATCCGCTTCCACGTGATGAGCCTCTCCGTGCTCAACGAGGGGCGCGACCTGCCCGAGCAGTACCAGGACCTGATGTCGAAGGGCTGGGGCCCGGTGCGCGTCTGCATCGCCGTGGAGCAGGCGCACGGCGGGGAGACGCTGGCGAAGCTCTACACCGCCATGGGCACCCGGATCCACCTGGGCAAGGAGGAACTCGGCCGGGACATGCTGGTCGGCGCGCTGACCGACGTCGGGCTGGACCCGGCGCTCGCCGACGCCGCCGACTCCACCGAGTACGACGAGGCGCTGCGGGCCAGCCACGAGGCGGGCATGCGGCCGGTCGGCCAGGACGTGGGCACCCCGGTGATCCACGCGCCCGGCCCGGACGGCCGGCAGGTCGCCTTCTTCGGCCCGGTGATCACGCCCGCGCCGAAGGGCGAGGCGGCCGGCAAGCTCTGGGACGGCGTCCTGCTGGTCGCCGGCACCCCCGGCTTCTACGAGCTGAAGCGCACCCGCGAGCAGGGCCCCATCTTCGACTGAGGTGCGAGGAAGGGACCCTTCCCGGCACCCAGAGCCCTGCACCGCCCGGCGTGACCCGGGCGGTGCAGGGCTCGTTTGACCAGGTGTCCCAGCCGGCGGCCGTCCAAGCCGCACCCCGGCAGCTCCTGGAGGCGTTCCCATGGCTAAGCACCGCCGCCTGTCCGACGACACGCCGCAGCCGGCGACCGAGGACTCCGGTGCGACGTACTGGTCCGTGGCCGAGGGCGACTGGCCGGCCCTCCGGCCGACCCTGCCCGCCGAGATGATGGACCTGCTGGCCCCGCCGATCGTGGTCGGCGTGGCGCGCGTGGTGGCCACCTCCCGGATGACCCCGCCCGCCGACGCGGGCCTCCCGTCCCGGGTCCCCGGCCCGACCCGCACCGGCACCACTGCGGGCCGGCCGGCCGCGGCCGGAGCCACGACGGTACGGCTGAACGCCGGCACCACCTCCCGCCCGGCCACCCCGCCGGCCGGCCGGCGCCCCGCCGCCGGCCGCCACCGAGGCACCGACCGCCCGGCCTGACCGGTGTCAGGAAGGGGCCCCTGCTCGACGCCGGGCGGCGACGAGGCGCCCCCTTTCATCTGGTGGACGGGGTGAGGGTCCGGCACCGGTACGGCGGGGGCGCGGGTAGCGTCAGCGGGCATGACGGTCGTGCATCCGATCGCCCGGGCCTGGATCACCACTGGCGGCACCGGCGCGCAGAACTACGACGAGTTCGCCGACGACGCGGAGATCACCGCCATCGTCGAGGCGAACCCGCACAGTGCCCTGGGCATCGAGATGCCCCACCGGGCGCCGGAGAGTCTCGGGAAGTCGTTCCTCGACGCGCTCCCCGACGCGGTGGCCCGTCTCGCCGAGGCCAAGGCGGACGGCAGCTACACCCCGGCCGAGCAGGTCGTGGTGCTCTACCGGATCAGCGCGCCGGGCGAGGAGACCGCGTACGGCCTGTTCGCCATGGTCGACACCGACCAGATCTCCACCCGGGCCGACGAGCCCGGCCTGGTGATCCGCAACGAGGACGTCTTCATCGCCAAGGTGCGGGAGCGGGTCGCCCTCGCCGAGGCGCTCGGCCACCTGCTCTCGCCCGTACTCCTGCTGCAGACCGGGCGCGGCGACGAGCTGCACGCCGCGCTCGCGGCGGCGACCGAGGCGGCCGGCGTGCCCGCCGCCACCGACGTCGACCAGGCCGGGCGGACGCACGCCATCTGGCTGCTCGGCCCGGGGCCGGCGCAGGACGAGCTGACCGCCCTGGCCGGCGGCGGCGAGCTGGTGGTCGCGGACGGCAACCACCGCAGCCTGGCCGCGCAGACCGGCGGCTTTCCGCGCTTCCTGTCGGTGATCACCACGCCGGCGTCGGTCGCCATCCAGCCCTACAACCGGCTGGTCAGTGAGCTGACCACCACCCCGGCGGAGCTGCTCGACCGGCTCCGCGCCGCCGGCGCGGAGATCACCCCGGTCGACGGCCCGGTCGAGGTCCCGGCGGCCGGCGGCGCCGTGCAGCTCCACCTCGCCGGCCAGGGGTATGCGGTGACGCTGCCGCACGTCGGCGGCGGCCGGCTGGAGAACCTCGACCACGCGCTGGTCGAACGGCTGCTGCTGCGGGACGCGCTCGGCCTGGACCCGGGCGACAAGCGGATCACGTACGTGGGCGGCGACTACCCGGCGAGCTGGCTCACCGGCGAGGTCGACGCCGGCCGGGCCGAACTCGCCGTCCTCGTCGCGCCGGTCACCGTGGACGACTTCGTCGCGGTCAACCTGGCCCGGGAGAAGATGCCGCGCAAGAGCACCTGGTTCACTCCGAAGGCGCGGGCCGGGCTGGTGGTCGCCGAGCTGCCGCAGTGATCCTGTGACGAATCCGCCTCCGTGCCGCCGCCCGCGCGCCGGCACGCCGGCGGGCCTGTCAGACTGCGCGGTATGCGCGTCTACCTGGGATCCGATCACGCCGGTTTCGAGCTGAAGGTGCACCTGGCCAACCACCTGGCCACGCAGGGGTACGAGGTGGTCGACGTCGGCCCGCACGCCTTCGACCCGGACGACGACTACCCGGCGTTCTGCCTGCACACCGGTGACCGGGTGGTCGGTGACCCGGGCAGCCTCGGGGTGGTCATCGGCGGCTCCGGCAACGGCGAGCAGATCGCCGCCAACAAGATCGCCGGCGTCCGCGCCGCGCTCGCCTGGAACATCGACACCGCGCAGCTCGCCCGGGAGCACAACGACGCCAACATCGTCGCGGTGGGCGCCCGCCAGCACACCCTGGACGAGGCGACCGCCCTGGTCGAGGCGTTCCTGACCACGCCGTTCTCGGGCAACCCCCGGCACGCCCGGCGGATCGCCCAGATGGCCGAGTACGAGCAGACCCGCCAGCTCCCCGACCTGCCCGCCTGACGCCGTTCGCGCCGCGCGTGGCGCGCGTCCGTCGTGACGCGCGCCCGTCGTGACGTCGGTCGGCGGGCCGGCGGTCAGCGGCCGGTGCGGGGCAGTTCGTCGCGGGGGATCCAGTTGCGGCGCACGATCACGACGCGGGCCTCGGCCTCGGCCAGGTCCGCGTCGGTCGGCCGGGCCGCGTCCCGGGCCCGCAGCGCGGCGGTCACGCTGACCTGGGACGACCCCGAGCCGACCAGCCCGCGCAGCCCGCGCTCGCCGTCCTCGGAGCCGGGCCCGGTGCGGCGGGGCCGGACCTCCGACGACTCCAGCTCGGCGCGTCTGGCGCCGCGCGGCGACCTGGAGCCGTCGTCCGACGAGTCCAGCTCGGCGCGTCTGGCGCCGCGCGGCGACCTGGAGCCGTCGTCGTCGTGCACCGCGGACGTGGTCGCGGTTGCCCCGTCCGCGTCCGGCGTGCCACCGTCCCCGTGGTGCCGCAGCCGCCGTCGCCGCCGCTCCGCATCACCCATCCCCCGACCGTACCGCCCCCGCCACCGAACGGCGTCCGCCTCCCACGGCTCCGCCCGTCCCGCGATCATGAAGTTGGCGGTGACGAACGGGGCGAATCGCGCGGCCAACCTCATGATCGACGCGGTGGACCTGCGGCGGACCGCGGCAGGGCGGTCAGAAGACGTCCGTGGGGGCGGGGGCGCGGTGCCAGGCGAAGGCGGCAGCCGATGCCGCGACGGTCCCCGGGACGAGTTCCCGCATCCGGCCGGCGGCGGCGAGCGTGCCCAGCCCGGCCCCGCCCAGATAGAGCGCGCCGAGCGCGGACGCGTCGCCGGCGAGCTGGGCGGGTGCGGTGGTGGCGACGCACTCGGCCCCGGACGGGCCGCCGACCAGCCGCCACCGGCCGGAGTTTTCCGGCAGCAGTTCGTCGGTCACCTCGACCACCACGTCGACGTCGGTCGCGTACCGGCGGGCGGCCAGCGCGGCGGGCACGTCGACCACCCTGACCCAGAGCGCGTCGGCCAGCTGAGCGCCCAGCTTGCGTGGCTCGTTCACCAGCCAGAACAGCGGCTCGTCCACGGCGGCGGTCTGGAACGACAGCCGCCGGGTCAGGTCGATCGAGAGCAGCAACCGCCACAGCGCCAGATACGCCTCCGGGGTCGCGGCGACCACCTCGTCGACCCGGACCTCGCCACGCGGGCCGCGCCGGCCCCACTCCTCCTTCGTCCGGTAGAGCGCGTACCCGTCGACGCCGTCCGGCCCGTCGTGCAGCAGCACCCGGCGCTCGGTCGCCCCCTCCCGCAGGCTCTTGACGTCGGCCAGCAGGCACGTCCACCAGCGCTCGTCCCGGCTCGACCAGCCGGGCCGGTCCGCGCGCACCCGGTCGTACAGCCGGACCAGCTCGGCCCGGTGCGCGGCCGGTCGGTCCAGGCGGAGGCCGCCCCCGGCGGACGCCGGTGCCGGCAGCCGCAGCTCGGCGGTGTCGCACTGCAAGGTGTAGCGCTGCGCGGCGAGCCCGTAGCCGAAGCGGGGGTAGATCCGGCCCTCGCTGGCCCAGAGCACCGCCACCGGCTCCCGGCCGGCGTCCCGGATCTCCCGCAACTGCCGGCGCATTAGGGTGGTGAGCAGCCCCCGCCGGCGGTGGGTGGGAAGGACGGAGACCATCGTCACGTGCGCCGCCGGCACGCTCGCGCCGGGCACCGCCAGCTCCCGGGTGTACGCGGTGGCGTGTGCCACAGCGACCCCGCCGTCGCGGACCAGCAGGGCCCGCTCCGGCTCGAAGAGCCCGCGTTGGAGCTCGACCACCTCGGCGACCGGCTCTTCGTGGAAGGCCAGGGACAGCAGGGCGGCGATCTCGTCGAAGTCCTCGGCCCTGGGCACCGTCACGTCCGTCATCGTCCGTGTGTAGCCCATCACGTCCGGGGTCGGCGACCGATTTGCCGGCTCGCTACCCTCGGAACCGTGGCCGGCGTCGGTCGAGGGGGAGGACACGAGATGGCGGACCAGACACAGCCGTGGGCCGAGCAGACCGTGGAGGTGCCGCCCCAGCCCGGCGTCGGGGTGGTGCCACCGCAACGGGACGGGTTCCAGCGCGGGGTGGCCCAGGTGGGGCAGCGCCGCACGCCCCGGACCGAGCAGTTTCCCGCCGTTGACCCGGCCGGGTGGGCGCGCGACTCCGCCCCGCGTCGGCCGATGAGCTGGCACCTGGCGCAGCTGCGCCGGGGCGGTGAGTGGAGCGCCGCCGGCGGGCTCTTCGCGTTCGTCTGCTGGGGCATCTGGGCGATCTCCGGCCGGGGCAACCTGGCCGCTCCGCTGCTCACCTTCGTGATCAGCCTGCTCACCGCGGTCGGCCTCTTCGCGCTCGCCCGCCTGGTCGGCCGGATCGTCTGGGAGCGGCAGCTCGGCCGGGTCCGCCGGACCGCCCGCGGCGCGCACCTGGTGACCGCGCTCTTCCTGGTCGGGGTGGGGGTGGCCTACCTGCAGCAGACCGAGTGGGTGGTCACCGCCTGGAACTGGGTCACCGGTAACTGACCCGCCGTGGCCGCGGGCGGGGCGGCTTTCCGCCGCCCGCCCGCCGGCCCGGTCGCGGTACGCCGCGACGCCGGTCGTCACTCCACCAGGACGCGGGTCGCATTACCCCACCCGGCTCGGTTCATCCGTCGCCCGGTGGACTGAGCCGGGACGCCGACCGTCCACCGGCCGGTCCGGGCCGTTCGGCGAGCCGGGGCGTGCTTCCGGCGCACCGATCCCGGTCGGCCGTCGTGTCCCACCACGACCGCCGCCCAGCATGGCGGCATGGGCGCGTATCGATCAGCGTACGAGCGGAGCATCGCCGACCCGGAGGGCTTCTGGCGGGCGGCGGCGCAGGACATCGACTGGTACCGGGCGCCGGAGCGGATCCTCGACGACAGCGCCGCGCCGCTGTACCGCTGGTTCCCGGACGGCGAGCTGAACACCTGCCACAACGCGCTCGACCGGCACGTCGCGGCCGGCCGGGGCGAGCAGCCGGCGCTGATTCACGACAGCCCGGTCACCGGCACGGTCCGCACCCTCACGTACGCCGAACTGCTGGCGCAGACCGCCCGGTTCGCCGGGGCGCTGCGCCGGCTCGGCGTGGGCCGGGGCGATCGGGTGCTGCTCTATTTCGCGATGGTGCCGGAGGCGGTGGTCGCCATGCTGGCCTGCGCCCGGATCGGCGCGGTGCACTCGGTGGTCTTCGGCGGCTTCGCGGCGCACGAACTGGCCGTCCGGATCGATGACGCCCGGCCGAAGGTGGTCGTCGCCACCTCCTGCGGCATCGAGGTGGACCGGGTCGTGCCGTACCACCCGATCCTCGCCGCCGCCCTCGACGAGGCGACCCACGCCCCGGAGCGCTGCGTGGTCGTGCAGCGCCCCCAGGAACCCGCCCCGCTGGTCGCCGGGCGCGACCTCACCTGGGACGAGGCGATGGCGGACGCCGAGCCGGTCGACTGCGTGCCGGTGGCCGCCACCGACCCGCTCTACATCCTCTACACCTCCGGCACCACCGGCCGGCCCAAGGGCGTGGTGCGGGACAACGGCGGGCATGCCGTGGCACTGCATTGGTCGATGCGGAACGTCTACGGCATCGAGCCCGGCGAGGTCTTCTGGGCCGCCAGCGACGTGGGCTGGGTGGTCGGCCACTCCTACATCGTGTACGCGCCGCTGCTCACCGGCGCGACCACCGTGCTCTACGAGGGCAAGCCGGTCGGCACCCCGGACGCCGGCGCGTTCTGGCGGGTGACCGCGCAGCACCGCGTCGCCGCGCTGTTCACCGCGCCCACCGCGATCCGGGCGATCCGCCGGCAGGACCCCGAGGGCGCGCTCATCTCCGGGTACGACCTGACCGGTCTCCGTACCCTCTTCCTGGCCGGTGAGCGGCTCGACCCGGACACCTGGGCCTGGGCGGGGGAGCGGCTCGGCGTACCGGTGGTGGACAACTGGTGGCAGACGGAGACGGGCTGGCCGGTGGCGGCCAACCCGCGCGGCCTGGAGCCACTGCAGATCAAGCCCGGCTCCCCGTCGGTGCCCGTCCCCGGCTACGACGTCCGGGTGGTCGACGGTACCGGCCGAGAGGTGCCGGCCGGCACCGACGGCTCGATCGTGATCCGGCTGCCCCTGCCGCCCGGCTGCCTGCCCACCCTGTGGGGCGACGACGAGCGGTACGTCCGCTCCTACCTCGCCACCTTCCCCGACCACTACCTGACCGGCGACGGCGGGCGGTTCGACGACGACGGCTACCTCTACGTGATGGGCCGCACCGACGACGTGATCAACGTGGCTGGGCACCGGCTCTCCACCGGTGCGATGGAGGAGGTGCTGGCCGGGCACCCGGCGGTCGCCGAGTGCGCGGTGATCGGAGTTGCCGACGCGCTCAAGGGCCAGGTGCCCAGCGGGTACGTGGTGCTCAAGGCCGGTGCCGAGGTCGACCCGGACGCGCTCGCCGGTGAGCTGGTCGCATTGGTCCGGCAGCGGATCGGGCCGGTGGCCGCGTTCCGCCGGGTGACCGTGGTGCCGGCGCTGCCCAAGACCCGCTCCGGCAAGATCCTCCGCCGGACCATGCGCGGCCTGGTCGAGGGGCGGGACGAGCCGGTGCCGGCCACCATCGACGATCCGTCGACGCTGGCGGTCTTCCGCGAGCTGGGCGCCGACCCGGCCTGACTCAGCCGGCGAACCGATACACCACGAACTCCTTCTCGGTGCCGCAGGCGATCACCTCGGTGTTCCACGAGCAGGATTCGCTCCGTACGCCCTTGAGCTCCCCCATCTCGACCGGCTCCGCGACGTCCACCGCCATCCCGGCCACGCTGCGGTCGTCCTCGGCGGTGCTCGGCGCCTTGGCGAAGAGCAGCACGTTGCCGGCGTCCAGCCGGGCCGCCACCCCGCCCCGGTCCCGCAGCACCGGGGTGCCGTCCTCGGCGAACAGGGTCACCGTGGCCTGCGGGGTGTCCCGCCCGGCGAGCAGGTGCTCGCCCAGCGGCACCAGCGTCTCGGCCTGCGGAGCGGGCCAGCTCCGCCTCTTCTTGCCCTCGCTGACCGCCACCACCCTCGTCGAGTCGGCGCCGGCTTCCGGCACCTCCAGCAGGCAGGCCCGGTGCTCGCCGCAGGTGACCAGGGACCTCGCCCGGGCGCCCTCGTCGCTCGTGTAGAGCGTGGCGGGCTCGCCGAGGCTGCCCAGGTCGTAGGAGAGCAGCCGGAAGCCCCGGTTGTCCTCGACGACGTAGAGCCGGTCGTCCCGGGCCGCCATCGGGTCGTCGACGTCGGCGACGTTCTTCCGGCTGCGAACGATCTTCCCGCTGTCCAGCTCGATGACCCGCACCGAGCGGTCCGCCCCCACCTGGACCAGCCGGTCGGCGTCGCCGAGCCACGGCGCGCGGGGCGTGCCGTCCAGGTCCGCCGGGCCGCTCAGCGCCTCGGCCGTGCGAACGGGCAGCACCGTGGTGCGCGCGTCCCCGTACTCGTTGCGCGGGTTGTCCTGCCGCCACTGCTCGTGGCGGTCGCTGAGCCGCAGCCCGACCAGCCGGTCACCGGTCCGGTCGAGCCAGACCGCGGTGTGGGCGGTGAAGTACAGGTCGTCGTCGCCGTGGATGCTGAGCACCCACCGCTGCTTGCCGGAGCCGTCGAGCACCACCAGGTCGCGGGGGGTGCTGTCGCCGGAGGCGTCGGCGAACACCGCGATCCCGTCGGGCAGCGCCCGGATCCCCGCCCACCGCTCCGCCGTCGCCAGGGTCTGCTTCTTCCACACCTGATCACCCGTGGTGGTGTCGACCGCCACCACCTCGAGGCGGTCGTCCGGCAGGGGATGGGCCAGGTACGCGCGGTCGGCCAGCACCGCGGTGAACATCTCGGTCGGCCGCTCCTCGCCGGCCTGCTCCCGGGCGATCTCCGTGGGGTTGTGGAACTCCAGGGCCGGATAGCGGTCCCGGAACACCCACCACAGGCTCGTCGCCAGCACGGCGACCACCACCACGCCGGCGGCCAGCGCGAGCCAGCGGACCCGCCGGCCGCGCCCCGATCCGCCGGCGGGCGCGGGGGAGACCGGGGCCCCGCCGGGTACGCCGGGCGGCGGCCCGCCGGCCCCCGGATGCCCGGCCGGCGCCGGCTGTGCGCCGAACCCGGGAGACGCGGCGGCTCCCGGGTAGCCGGCGTATCCGGACCCGCCGCCGGCGTGTCCGGGGTGTCGGGGCGGGGCATCGGGGTGTCCGGCGGGTGCGGGTCCACTGCCCGGGTACCCGACGTATCCGGGCGCGGCGCCGGGTGGCGCGGCGTATCCGCTCGGGGCGCCCGGCGGGGTCGGCCCGGCGGCGTCGGCGACCAGGGTGCCGTGCGGGCCGGCGGCCGGCGCGGCGCTCACCGGGGCCGCGCCGTGCTCCAGCAGCGTGCCGTGCGGCCCGGGCGCCGGCTCGGTGGGCCGGGTGTCCGGGGGACCGGCCGGGGCCGGCACGACCGGCGCGGGCCGCCCACTCCGGCGGAGCAGCGGCAGGTCGGTCAGCGCGCCCTCGGCGACCGGCAGTTCGGGCTGCTCCAGGACGGTCGGGGCGATCGTCAGGTCGGCATGGAGCAGCCGGGCCACCAGCGGCACCCGGGTCGACCCGCCGACCAGGAAGAGACCGGAGAGCTGCCCGGGGGTCAGCCCGGCGGCGGCGACCACCTGCCGGGTCTCGGCCACCCCCCGGGCCAGCAGGGGCGCGGCGAGCCGTTCCAGGTCCTCCCGGGAGAGCTGCACCACCGCCTCCACCCCCGGTACGGCCACCGGCGCGACCATGGCCCGGGAGAGCATCTCCTTCGCACCGCGCACGTTCTCCCAGAGCTGCTGCCGGTCCCGCCACTCGGCGGTGGTCTCCGGGTTGGTCAGCCGGGCCCACCGCCGCGGATGCGCCGGGGCGACCAGTTCGCCGAGCCGCCGCAGCAGCGCGGCGTCCAGATCCAGCCCGCCGAGGTCGGCGACCCCGCCGGTGGCGACCAGGTGAAAGCCCGAGTCGCCCCACGGGTCGGCGCCCTCGTTGCGCAGCACCGCCACGTCCAGGGTGCCGCCGCCGAAGTCGAAGACCGCGATCGAGCCGCCCACCGGCACCGGCCGGCGCAGGACCTGGGTGTAGTAGCGGGCCGCGGCCACCGGCTCGCGCAGCAGGCGGGTGCCGGGCGCGATCGGGGCGGACAGGGTGTGCTCGGCGGCAGAGGGCCAGCCGGCCAACTCCAGCGCGTCGTGCAGCACCTGCCGGCGCGGTGCCGCCCAGGCCGCCGGGTGGGTGACGACCGCCGGCGGGAGAAAGCCCACCGTGGCCACCGCGGCGTCGGCGACCGCCCGCAGCGTCGCCGCCAGCAGCTCCGCCGGCCGGTACGCTCGCCCGCCCAGCTCGACCGTCTCCTCGTCGACCCGGCGCTTGGGGTTCGCTTCGTACCGGGTCGGATCCGCCTGGGCCAGCCGCTGGGCGTCCCGCCCGACGTGCAGCCGCCCCTCGGAGTCGGCGTAGACGCCGGAGGGGAGGATCGGGTGCCCGTCCACCAGCAGCGGGCGGGTCCGCCCGTCCGGCCAGCGCAGCACGGCGACGGTGTTCGAGGTGCCGAGGTCGACGGCGAGGGCGTACCCGTCCTGCTGGCCTGACATCCGTGCCTACCTCCACCCGACGAGGGGATGCCCGGCCCCGCATCGTACGCAGCCCCCACCGTGCGTCGATCTCCGGCGAGGGCGTGCCGGCCGGGAGCCGCAGCCGGAAATCCACTTTGTGCCCGGTGAGACCATGCCCGCGTGAACAAGATCCCCACACTGTTCCGCCGCGACCCGGACGACCGCAAGCGCGTCCTGCCCGAGGCCAACCCCGTCTGCCAGTGGGTCCTCGACGGTGAGGGAACACCGACGCGGAAGTACGACGGCACCTGCGTGCTGTTCGACGAGGACGGCACCTGGTGGGCCCGGCGCGAGGTGCGGCCGGGCCGGACCCGGCCGCCCGGCTACCGGCCGGTGATGACCGACGAGGTCACGGGCAAGACCGTGGGCTGGGAGCCGATCGCGCAATCGCCGTACGCGAGGTACCACGCCGAGGCCCTCGCCGGCTCGCCCGGACGGCGGCGCCCCGGCACCTACGAGCTGATCGGCCCGAAGATCAACGGGAATCCCGAAAGCGTGCCGGGCCATGTCCTCATTCCACACGAGGACGCGGAGAAGCTGGACGTGCCGCGGGACCTGGCCGGCCTGCGCGACTGGCTGCTGGCGCACCCGCAGTACGAGGGCATCGTCTGGCACCACCCCGACGGCCGGCGGGCCAAGTTGAAGCACCGCGACTTCGCCTGAGCTGGCGGCCCTGGCCGTCGACGCCGGAGCGGGCGACGGGAATCGAACCCGCACCGTCAGTCGCGTGATTCGCGGCCGGGGGTGCTGGGACCGGCAGGTAACCGGACGCGGCCGCCCCTGCTCAGCTCGTCTGATCGATGATCTTCTCGAGCGCGCTCGCGAGGTGGCGGCGCTCTGAGTACGACCTCGATGGCGCCGTCGCCGACGATGCGACGTGGTTGCGCGAGCACGACCGTTGATCTGGGGGCGGACGGGCCCAGGTGCCGCGATCGTGCGGTCTGCCTGGGCCGTCGTGGGTGGAGCGGGCGACGGGAATCGAACCCGCACCGTCAGTTTGGAAGACTGAAGCTCTGCCATTGAGCTACGCCCGCAGTCACCCCGCTGTCACGGGGCGCGCGAGACAGCCTACCGAATCCCGGAACCGGACGCGCAGCCCCGTACCCCGCGTCGCACCCCCATGATCCGCACAACTTCCCGGAAAGAGGCCCCTCCCGGCGGCCGGAGGCGACACTTTCCCTGAAAGTGCGGCCTCCGGCCGCAGCGGATGCGGCCTCCCGGGCGCCACCCCTGCGGCCTCCCGGCCGGCGGGGGCCCGGGCAGGGAAGCCGCGCGGGCGGCCCGGTGACGGTCCGGGGGGCGCGGACGGCATACACTTCTCGTCGCCACGGGGTGTGGCGCAGCTTGGTAGCGCACTCGCTTTGGGAGCGAGGGGCCGTGGGTTCAAATCCCGCCACCCCGACTGTCGTTCGCGACCGGCCCGTCCCGGGAACCGCCGATTTTTCCGCGCGGTACCCGGGCGCTGCCGATGCAGCAGGTCGGCTCGCCTACACTCGATGCGCGCAATCACGCCCAGACTTCAACAACAGATCCGTCAAGGAGTACGCCTGTGAAGAGCACCGTCGAGACTCTGAGCCCGACGCGCGTGCGGCTCGCCATCGAGGTGCCGTTCGTCGAGCTCGAGCCGAGCCTCAAGAAGGCGTACCGGGAGATCGGCCAGCAGGTCCAGGTTCCCGGCTTCCGCCGGGGCAAGATTCCGGCCGCGGTCATCGACCAGCGGGTGGGTCGGGGCACCGTCCTCAACGAGGCGGTGCAGGAGGCGATCCCGCAGAACATCCTCGCCGCGGTCCGCGAGCACGATCTGAAGACCCTCGGCCGTCCGGAGGTCGAGATCACCGAGTTCAACGACGGTGACTCGCTCAACTTCACCGCCGAGGTCGACGTCCGTCCGGAGATCACCCTGCCGGACCCGGCCACCATCGAGGTGACCGTCGACGAGATCCAGGTCGCCGACAGCGAGCTCGACGAGCAGGTCAACAGCCTGCGCGAGCGGTTCGCCACGCTGAAGACCGTCGAGCGGGCCGCCCAGGAGGGCGACTACGTCCAGATCGATCTGAACGCCACCGTCGACGGCGAGGACGTGCCCGGCGGCCAGGCGAGCAACATCTCGCACGAGGTCGGCAGCAAGCAGCTCCTGCCGGGTCTGGACGAGGCCGTGGTCGGCCTGGCCGCCGGCGACAGCACCACCTTCTCCACCCAGCTGGTCGGCGGCGATTTCGCCGGCCGGGACGCCGAGGTGGCGGTGACCGTCCGCACGGTCAAGGAGAAGGAGCTGCCCGAGCTCAACGACGACTTCGCCCAGCTGGCGAGCGAGTTCGACACGATCGAGGAGCTCCGCGACGACCTGCGCGAGCGGGTCACCCGCGGCAAGCAGGTCGAGCAGATCTACGCCGCCCGGGACAAGGCTCTCGAGCAGATGGTCGCCACCGCCGAGGTGCCGGCGCCGGAGGGTGTCGTCAAGGAGGAGGTCGAGAGCCGCAAGGCCGCGATGGTCGACCAGCTCGAGCGGATCGGCGCCTCCCTGGAGGAGTACCTCGCCGCCGAGGAGAAGACCGAGGAGCAGATCGACGCCGAGCTGACCGAGGCGGCGACCGACGGTGTCAAGATCCAGCTCCTGCTGGACACCCTCGCCGACGCCGAGGACGTGCAGGTCTCCGACGACGAGTTCGGCCACGAGATCGTGCACCGCGCGCAGCGCGCCGGCATGGCCCCGCAGCAGTACTACGACCAGCTGGTCCGCTCCGGTGCCGCCGCGGCCGTCTTCGGCGACGTCCGTCGGGGCAAGGCGCTCGCCTCGGTGATGGAGAAGATCAAGATCAAGGACTCGGCGGGCAACGAGGTCACCCTCGACGCGCTGCAGGCCCAGAACGAGGCCGAGCACAACCACGAGCACTGATCATCGGGTGTCGGCCGCCGTCCCGCGCTGCGCGCCGGGCGGCGGCCGAAACCCTTTTCCGGGTACGCCCCGAGGGTGACTGCGCTGAGAGCGAACAGTGCCCCGACCGGGAGTACGGCCCCCGGCCGAGCGGTTAGTGTCGGGTAGGACGGTACGGAGAGCGAAGGGCTGCCATGACCGACATGCACATCCCAGCGAAGCCGCTCCGGGCGATCGACGCCCGCGGTGGCGACACCATTGGCAACCTCGACGACTCGGTCTACAACCGGTTGCTCAAGGAGCGGATCATCTTCCTGGGCAGCGAGGTGACCGACCAGGTCGCCAACCGCATCTGCGCGCAGCTCCTGCTGCTCGCCGCGGAGGACCCGGACCGCGACATCAACCTCTGGATCAACTCGCCGGGTGGCTCGGTCTACTCCGGCATGGCGATCTACGACACGATGCAGTTCATCGACAACGACGTGTCGACCGTGGCGATGGGCATGGCCGCCTCCATGGGCCAGCTGTTGCTCTGCGCGGGCACCAAGGGCAAGCGCTACGCCCTGCCGCACGCGCGGATCATGATGCACCAGCCCTCCGGTGGCATGGGCGGCACGGCCGCCGACATCGCGATCCAGGCCGAGCAGATGCTCTACACCAAGCGGATGTTCCAGGAGCGGGTCGCCTTCCACACGGGTCGGAACGCCGCGGAGATCGAGGCGGACTCGGACCGCGACCGTTGGTTCACCGCCCAGGAGGCCATGGACTACGGCTTCATCGACAAGGTGATCACCGGAGCCGCTCAGGTTCCGGAAGGCGCCGGGACCCTGAGCTGACCGAGGAGCTGACGATGACCGACCTGAGCCTGCCGCCCCAGTTCGCGGCCGTGCACAACCGCTACGTTCTGCCGTCGTTCGTCGAGCGCACGTCGTACGGGATGAAGGAGTCCAACCCGTACAACAAGCTCTTCGAGGACCGGATCATCTTCCTCGGCGTCCAGGTGGACGACGCCTCGGCCAACGACGTGATGGCCCAGCTGCTGACGCTCGAGGGCACCGACCCGGACCGCGACATCATCATGTACATCAACTCGCCCGGTGGTTCGTTCACCGCCATGACGGCGATCTACGACACCATGCAGTACGTCCGTCCGGACATCCAGACGGTCTGCCTCGGCCAGGCGGCCAGCGCGGCGGCCGTGCTTCTGTCCGCGGGCACCCCGGGCAAGCGCATGGCGCTGCCCAACTCCCGGATCATCATCCACCAGCCGGCCACCGAGGGCGGCTACGGCCAGGGCTCGGACATCGAGATCCAGGCCCGGGAGATCCTGCGGATGCGGACGCAGCTGGAGACGATGCTCTCCCAGCACTGCGACCGACCGGTCGACCAGGTCCGCAAGGACATCGACCGTGACAAGATCATGACGGCCGAGGAGGCCAAGGATTACGGGCTGGTCGACACCATTCTGACCAGCCGCAAGAAGGGTCTGCTGGCGGCGCACGCCGCGAGCTGAGCAGTGTCAGGTCGGAGGTCGGCCGGGGCGTCGTTCCCGGCCGACCTCTGACACACCCGCTTTGGGGGTCGGAGAAACTCTCGCCAGCGGGTAACGTCGGGTCTGTACCGCTTCGCTGGGTCGGACCGGCAGGGTGGGACGACAGGACGGACGGGCGCCCGGGCGCCCGCAGGTCAGGGCCGGCGCTCCGGCCGACGAGTGCAGGGAGAACGTAGGTGGCACGGATCGGTGACGGCGGCGACCTACTGAAGTGCTCCTTCTGTGGCAAGTCGCAGAAGCAGGTCAAGAAGCTCATCGCGGGACCTGGCGTCTACATCTGCGACGAGTGCATCGATCTCTGCAACGAGATCATCGAAGAGGAGCTGGCCGAGTCCGGCGAGGTGAAGTGGGAAGAGCTTCCCAAGCCGATGGAGATCTGCCAGTTCCTCGACAACTACGTCGTCGGCCAGGAGCAGGCCAAGAAGGCGCTCGCCGTCGCGGTCTACAACCACTACAAGCGGATCCAGGCCGAGTCGGCCGGTGCCCCGGGCTCCGGTAACGACGGCGTCGAGCTGGCCAAGTCCAACATCCTGCTGCTCGGTCCCACCGGCTGCGGCAAGACCCACCTGGCGCAGACGCTGGCCCGGATGCTCAACGTCCCGTTCGCCATCGCGGACGCCACCGCGCTCACCGAGGCGGGGTACGTCGGCGAGGACGTGGAGAACATCCTCCTCAAGCTGATCCAGGCGGCCGACTACGACATCAAGCGGGCCGAGACCGGGATCATCTACATCGACGAGGTCGACAAGATCGCCCGTAAGTCGGAGAACCCGTCGATCACCCGGGACGTCTCCGGCGAGGGCGTGCAGCAGGCGCTGCTGAAGATGCTCGAGGGCACGGTGGCCAACGTGCCGCCGCAGGGCGGGCGCAAGCACCCGCACCAGGAGTTCATCCAGATCGACACCACCAACGTGCTGTTCATCTGCGGTGGCGCCTTCGCCGGGCTCGACCAGATCATCGAGGCCCGCACCGGCTCCGGGGGGACCGGCTTCGGCGCCCGGCTCCGGTCGGTCTCCGAGCGGTCGACCGATGACATCTTCAGCCAGGTCATGCCGGAGGACATGCTCAAGTTCGGCCTGATCCCCGAGTTCATCGGCCGGCTTCCCGTGATCACCAGTGTGCGCAGCCTCGACCGCACCGCTCTGGTGCGGATCCTCACCGAGCCGCGCAACGCCCTGGTCCGGCAGTACCAGCGCCTCTTCGAGCTGGACGGCGTCGAGCTGGAGTTCGAGCCGGCTGCGCTGGAGGCCATCGCCGACCAGGCCATGCTCCGCGGCACGGGCGCCCGTGGCCTGCGGGCGATCATGGAAGAGGTCCTGCTCTCCGTGATGTACGAGGTGCCGAGCAACCCCGACGCCGCCCGGGTGCTGATCACCCGCGAGGTCGTCCTGGAGAACGTGAACCCGACCATCGTGCCCCGCGAGTTCACCGGTCGCCGGGCTCGTCGGGACCGCGAGGAGAAGTCGGCCTGAGCCCGCTCCGACCGCGCCCGGGCTCAGCTCGGGCGCGGTCCGCGTGAGCGGGTCCGTCGGTCCCACTCGCCCGACGGGGTGACCACCACCATCACCAGCCGCAGTGGCTCCGCACCTGCCGTGCGGTAGCCGTGCTCCCGGTCGGCGAGGAATTCGATCGTCTCCCCGGCCCGTACGTCGTGGTCGACGCCGTCCACGGTCACGGTGGCTGTGCCGGCGAGCACATGCAGGATCTCCCGGGTGCCCCGCGGATGGTCGGGGGAGCTGTGCGCCTCGCCGGGCTCCAGTCGCCACTCCCAGAGTTCGACCAGGTCGGGTTCGCCGAGGCCGTTGAGCAGGCGGGCGGTGCCGCCCCGGTCGCCCCGCCAGAGCACCGGGGCCGCGTCGCTCGCGGAGATCCGTACGGTGCGCTCCTCGGCCGGCTCCAGCAGCCGGGCGATGCTGACCCCGAAGGCGTCGGCGACCCGACACAGCGTGCCGATGCTCGGGTTGGTCCGCGCCCCCTCGATCTGCACCAGCATGCCCTTGCTGACCCCGGACCGGCCGGCCAGCTCCTCGAAGGACCAGCCGCGGGTGGCCCGCAGCTCGCGCACCTGCCGTGCGACGGCGGAGGTCACCGCGCTCACCCGTCCGGTTCCGGCGTCGGTCATCACACTATCCTTCGCGGTTAATATTGTGGTACGACTGCCTGATGTTCCCCATTGTGCTCGCGGCGGTGTCCGCAGTCGCGTTCGGCACGGCCGACTTCTCCGGTGGCAAGGCCTCCCGGCGGGCCGACCCGATCGCCGTCACCGTGGTCTCGCAACTCCTCAGCGTGCCCTTGCTGCTGGCCCTCGTGCTGCTGGTGCCCGGCACGCCCCGCCCGCTCGACCTCGGTTGGGGACTGCTCGCCGGGGTGGCCGGCGCCGGCGGCGTGATGCTGCTCTACCGTGCCCTCTCGACCGGCATGATGGCCGTCGTCGCGCCGGTCACCGCGATCACCGCGGCGGTGGTGCCGATCGTCGCCGGACTGCTCACGGCCCACTCCCCGGGCACCCTGGCCCTCTTCGGCGCGGGCCTCGCCGTGGTCGCCATCGCCCTGGTCAGTCTGGGTGAGGGCGGCGTCTCCGGCCGGGTGTCGACCCGGGTGCTCGGCACGGCCCTCGGCGCGGGCCTGCTCTTCGGCGTCTTCTTCGCCCTGCTCGGCCAGGCCGACGCGGGCGCCGGCATGTGGCCCGTGCTCGCCGTACGGGTCAGCTCGATCGCGTTCGGCCTCGCCCTCGCCGCGCGTACCGGGGTGAACCTGCGGCTCGGGCGGCGGGTGCTCGGCTGGGCCGCGGCGGCCGGGCTGCTGGACTCCGCCGCGAACGCGCTCTACCTGGCCGCCGCCGCCCGGGGTCACCTGAGCATCGTCGCCGCCATCGCCTCGCTCTACCCGGCGAGCACCGTGCTGCTCGCGCTCGGCGTCGACCGGGAACGACTCCGGCCGGTCCAGCTGGCCGGCCTCGGCTTCGCCGCCGGCGCGCTGGTGCTGGCGACCATCTGAGCCTGTCGCCGGCCCGCCCCCGCCCGTACGCTGAGCCCCATGCGCGTCGCCGTCTGCCAGCTCAACGCCCGCGACGACCGAGAGGCGAACCTCGCCGCCGCCGAGGCCCTGCTGGTCAGGGCCGCGGCGGCCGGCGCCGACCTCGCCGTCCTCCCCGAGTACGTCGACTACCTCGGCCCGGGCGAGCGGATGCCACCGGCCGAGCCGGTGGACGGCGTGGTGGGCACCTTCTTCGCCGAGGTCGCCCGCCAGCTCGGCATCTGGGTGATCGCCGGGTCGTTCCACGAGGCCGGCCCCGATCCCGCGCACACCTGGAACACCTCGCTGGTCTTCGACCGTTCCGGAGTGCTCGCCGCCGGCTACCGCAAGATCCATCTGTACGACGTGGAGATCCCCGGCCGGGTGTCGTACCGGGAGTCGGCGACGGTCGCGCCGGGCGACCAGCCGGTGGTGGTCGACGTCGAGGGCCTGCGGGTCGGTCTCTCGATCTGCTACGACCTGCGCTTTCCCGAGCTCTACCGGCGGCTGGCCGCGGACGGCGGGGCCGAGCTGCTGGTGGTGCCCGCCGCGTTCATGATGCACACCGGCCGGGACCACTGGGAGGTCCTGCTCCGAGCCCGGGCGATCGAGAACCAGTGCTACGTCGCGGCCGCCGGTCAGACCGGGGACCATGAGCCGGCGCGGACCTGCTTCGGGCGCAGCATGGTGGTGGACCCGTGGGGGACGGTGCTCAGCCAGGTCCCCGACGGACCGGGGCTCGCGGTCACCGAGCTGGACCTGGACCGGCTGCGGACGATCCGCGCCGAGCTGCCCAGCCTGGCCAACCGTCGGCTCTGAGCCCCGGTCAGCTCTCCAGCAGTACGCCCACCACGGTGAAACCCACGATCGCCACGGCGGTCACCACGAGGGCCGTGGTCATCCGGGAGGGGCCGCGCTGGGCCAGGCGCCGGAGCGACAACAGGACGACGACGAGTACGAAGGCGCCGATGACCAGCTGCCAGAACGGCAGCAGCAGGCCGAGTAGGGCCTCCTCGGCGAGCGTGGTCGCCGCAGGCAGCCGGGACACGTCATCCATGTCGAACACTCTGGCACGGGATGGCTCGCGCTGACCCCCTTCGATCGGCGGCTTCCGCCGTCCGTCGTCCGCCGGAGGCGGCCGCAAGGCAATGACGATCATTGATTTGCCTTCTCGGAGCCGTCCGCGTAACTTTCTCTCTGCACGCGGGAGGCCGGACAAACTGGCCGAGAACGGGCGCCAGGCTGGTGGCGGAGACGCCGAGCCAGACTGAGGATCCGGGCGGTGCGAGACACTCCGAGAAAACGGAGTTGCGATCGCGAAGCCGACCGGGTAGAGTTCGAAGGCCGGCAGGGAGCCGGGCGGGTGGCCGCGAGAGCGGCGCCGGCCGGTCCGCCGGAATCCACGACAGCAACGACCGCCGGATACGGCGTGCGTCAGCGTGGTTCGGACTGACCAAGTTGATCACCTCAGACGCGAGGTTGACAGCGAAAGTCGGACCGGGTAGGTTGGAGAGGTTGCCCCGGATGGGGGTTCTACGGTAGTAGGGCTTCTGGATGGTGTGTGGTTGTTCTTTGAGAACTCAACAGGGTGCTTGATAAGCCAGTGCCAATTTGATTTATAC
>NZ_JBVJJA010000033.1:28544-83676 GCF_055586005.1 Micromonospora sp. NPDC051924 | reverse complement strand
CACCCCTCCCTCTTTTCCCCCCCCCCCCCCCCCCCCACACCCCCCCCCCGCCCGCGCCGCCCCCCCCCCCCCCCCCGCGGTGGAGGCGGCCGCCCTCGCCCGGGCCCGGCTGCAACCGGCCGGCCCGGACGCGGACGACCTGCGCGACCCGATCGGGGGTACGCCCGCCGACTTCCGGCGCTGCGCCGAGGAGATCGAGCGGTCGATCCGACCCGTGCTGGCGCTCATCGGGTCAGCCGGCTGAGTTCCTGCGTGCGGTCGCCACCCGCGGCGGCGCGCTTGCCGCGCCGGGCGACACCGGCCCGGTCGGCCGGCACCGACGGCGCCGCCGGCGGGAGGACCACCTTGTACGCCTCGTACTGGTAGGCGTCCGCCTTGGCCACCTTCGCCATGTTGAGCACGCAGCCGAGCAGCCGGACCGAGACGGAGTTCAGGGAGCGGGCGGCCGCGGCCACCTGGCTGCGCGAGGTGCGACCCTGCTGGGTGATCAGCAGCGCCCCGTCGGCCTGCACGGCCACCACCACACCGTCGGTGACGGCGAGCAGCGGCGCGGTGTCGATGACCACGATGTCCGCCGACTCGCGCAGCGCCACCAGCAGGTCCGCCATCGCCTTGGACCCGAGCAGCTCGCTGGGGTTGGGCGGGGTGGCTCCGCTGGGCAGCACGAGCAGGGACTTGTCGCCCCAGCGCTGCACCACGTCACCGACCTGGACGTCGCCGACCAGCACGTCGGTGAGCCCGACCCCACCGTCGAGGCCGAGGTAGTCAGCGACCTTGGGTCGGCGCAGGTCGGCGTCGATGAGCAGCACCCGCCAGCCGGCCTCGGCCAGCGCGATGGCGGTGTTGCACGCCATGGTGGTCTTCCCCTCACCCTGCAGGGCACTGGTGACCGCGATGACGCGGGCCGGCTCGTGCACGTCGACGAAGCGCAGGTTGGTCCGTAGCTTGCGGACCGCCTCGGCCCGGGGCGAGTTCGCCGCGTCGCCGACGATCAGCGGGGCGTTCTTGGCGCCGGACTCGAACGGGATCTCGCCCAGCAGCGGGCTGCCGGTGACCCGCTGGAGCGCGGCCGCGTCCCGCATCCGCACGTCGGCCATCCCGCGCAGCACGGCCAGCGCCGCCCCGACCAGCAGGCCGAGCAGGCCGCCGAGAACCATGTTGCGCACCGGCTGCGGGGAGACCGGGCTGGAGGTGACCCGGGGGCCGCTCACCACCTCGAGCTTGATCGGTGGCGACTGGCCGCCCGTCGGCGTTTCCACCTTCTGCACCAGCTCGACGAACTTGGCCGAGAGCGTCTCGGTGGTCCTCAGCGCGCGGGCTTGGTCGGTGTCGGTGAAAGTCGCCTTGAGCAGCACGGTGCCGTTCTCGGAGCTGGTGCTGATCCGTCGCCGCACCTGGTCGGCGGTCAGCCCCTGCGGGCTCTCCGCCACCACGCTCTGCGCCAGCCGGTCGCTGGTGAGCAGGTCGGCGTAGGACTTCACTCGTTGCTGCAGGAACAGACCGCCCTGGTAGGCGTCGGTGACGCCCTGGCTCGGGGTGGTGACGAAGAAGGTGACGGAGGCCTCGTAGCGGGGCGTAGCGCGGACCGTCACCGCGGCTGCCGCGCCGAGGGCCGCCATCAGCGTCAGCAGCACGATCCACCAGCGACGCCGGACGAGATGCAGGTAGCCGTGAGCGTCCATCACGTTCCCCCTCGCGACACGCCGGTCAGCCCATTAAACTGCACGAAAGCCCCCTAAAATGCAAAAGCTCGTGTAAGGACCTGAATCACTCATCCATGACTTTAGGTGACCTGAAGAATGTAGACGATGAGACCCGGATCCAAGCCGTAAATCCTCCCATTACCGCAACGAACCGGAGGCCAACCAGGCAATCGCGAACCCGCCGCGGACGACGACGCGCGACGCGTCCCCGGGTCCCCCACCGGGCGCCACCTTCCCTGTTAACGCTGGACACGGCCACGTGGTGCGGCGGCTTCGCGGCTGCCGCGTGGTCCCCACCGCCTCACGTCGCGGTCACGCGCCCGCCTGGATAGGGTCGGAGGAGGTGTGCCGGGAAGTCTGGTCGGCGATCCTTTCGCCGACCCCTGATCCCGAGGTGGACACCGCATGACCGACCGCACCCCGCGCACCCGCCGGCCCTACCGTTTCCTGTCCCGACGGTCGTGGCCGGAGGCGCGCTTCCTGGCCGACGTGCTGCGCACGGAGACGGTCGGCGGGGGTCTGCTGCTGCTCGGCGCGGTGGTGGCGTTGCTCTGGGCCAACTCCCCCTGGCGGTCCGCCTACCGCGAGCTCGGCGACTGGGTGCCGTGGCCCGGCGGCCACGCGCTGCACCTGGACATCAGCCTCGCCGCCTGGGCGGCCGACGGCCTACTGGCGATCTTCTTCTTCGTGGTGGGCCTGGAACTCAAGCGGGAGTTCGTCGCCGGGGACCTGCGGGATCCGCGACGAGCCGCGCTGCCGGTGGTGGCCGCGATGGGCGGCATGCTGCTGCCCGCCCTCTGCTACGTCGCGGTGGTGCTCTCCGCCGGCGGGGAAGGGCTGCGCGGCTGGGCGATCCCCACCGCCACGGACATCGCCTTCGCCCTCGCCGTGCTCGCCGTGGTCAGCTCCCACCTGCCGCAGGGCATGCGCGCGTTCCTGCTCACCCTCGCGGTGGTGGACGACCTCTTCGCGATCATCATCATCGCGGTCTTCTACACCGCCGACTTCCACCCGCTGCCGCTGCTCACGGCGCTCCTGCCGATCGCCGCGTTCGCGCTGCTGGTGCAGCGGCGGCGGACCTGGTGGTGGGCGTTGCTCCCGCTCGCCGGGCTGGCCTGGGCGCTGGTGCACGCCTCCGGGGTGCACGCCACAGTCGCCGGGGTGCTGCTCGGCTTCACCGTGCCGGTGCTGTCGTCCCGCACCGGCCGACCGGGGCTGGCGGAGCGGCTGGAGCACCGGTGGCGGCCCGTCTCCGCCGGCCTGGCGGTGCCGGTCTTCGCGTTCTTCGCCGCCGGCGTGTCGCTGGTCGACGTGGACCTGGGCGGCGTGCTCACCGATCCGGTGGTGATCGGAGTGGCCGCCGGGCTGGTGCTCGGCAAGACCATCGGGGTGTTCGGGTCGACGTTCCTGCTCGCCCGGTTCACCCGGGCCGAGCTGGACGAAGAGATCACCTGGGCCGACCTGTTCGGGCTGGCGCTGCTGGCCGGAATCGGGTTCACCGTGTCGCTGCTGATCGGTGAGCTGGCCTTCGGGCCCGGCAGCGCCGAGGACGAGCGGGTGAAGGCGGCCGTCCTGCTCGGCTCGCTGATCGCCGCCGCCCTGGCGTCGACGGTGCTGCTCCGGCGCAACCGGGTCTACCGGCGGATCTCGGCCCGGGAGAGCCGGGACAGCGACGGCGACGGCGTGCCGGACGTCTACCAGGAGGAGACCGCGTAAGCGGCACCACCCGCCCGGCACCCCGCGCCGCGGGTCAGCGCCGGCGTCGCGCGCGCTCCTCCTCGGTCCCGTCGGTCTCCTCCTCCACCGCGTCGGCGTACGGGTCGAGAAGGTCGTCGCCCGGGACCGCGACCGCCTCGGCCCGGTCCTGCTCGTCGGAGCGCCCGCCGGGCGGCGGCTCGGGGGCGGTGCCCTCCCCGGCGAAACCGTACTCGTTGGGCTCGTCGTGCCTGCTCATGCGCGGGACCTCCCGGTCGTCCTGGTTGGCTCTCGGCGCTCGCGCCGGAACGCGGGCACGGGTGTTCATACCCAGCGACGCCGGCCACGATCATCGGGAGCCGGGATTCCGCCGTCACGACCGGCGCGCGGTCGCGACGGCGGCACCCCCGCTGCCTCAGGCCAGCTCGTTGACCGCCTCGAGGATCAGCCAGAGACCGGAGATGGCGAAGAGGATCGCGGCGCCGTACCGGATGGCCTTCTCCGGCAGGTGCCGGCCGAGCATCCGGCCGACCATGATGGCGAGCGCGTCGGCGGCCACCATGCCGAGGGTGGAGCCCAGCCAGGTGCCGAACCAGCCGTACTTGGTGGCCAGGGTGATGGTGGCGAGCATGGTCTTGTCGCCCAGCTCGGCGAGAAAGAAGGCGACGCCGACCGCGACCACGGCCGACTTGCTGGTCTTCTCGGCCTTGCGCCGCTCCTCCTCGGTGAGCTTGTCCCCGCGCAGCGTCCAGGCGCCGAAGCCGAGGAACGCCACGCCGGCGATGAGCGAGATCCAGCCGGTGGGCAGCGCCGCGTGCAGGCCGTACCCGATCGCCACCGAGGCCAGGTGCACGACCGCGGTCGCGACGGTGATGCCGATGAGCACCGGCAGGGGCCTGAATCGCGTGGCGAACGTGAGCGCCATGAGCTGGGACTTGTCGCCCAGCTCGGCGACGAAGATGACGCCGAAGCTGATCACCAGCGCGACGAGGAAACCGTCCATGTGAACCTTCCCGATCAAGCCGGGAGGAGGTACGGGGGCGCCCTCGACCCGGCTGCGACAGCCAGAGTCGAAGGTCTCGCCCGCCCCGGGGACCGGGGCCGCGTGGCCGGACGCGGAACACGTCAGTATGTCGACCACGACATTGGGGGCTACTCCCCTTCGCACCGCCCAGCCTAGCCGACCACGACCGGCCCCGCCGCCGCGGGTGGACAGCCTCACCCGCGGCGGACCGCCCGAGGCTCAGTCGGCCCGGGCGAGGCTGACCCCGAACAGCCCGTCCGGGTCGGTCCAGAACGCCTGCCGGCTGAACCCGGCACCGGCCAGCTCCGCCGCGATCCCCTCCGGGCGGAACTTCGCCGAGACCTCCGTCCGCAGCTCCTCGCCGGCGGCGAAGTCGACGTCCAGGTCGAGCACGCGCACCCGGGTCGGGTGCTCGGCCCGCAGCCGCATCTCGATCCACTCGTGCTCGGGGTCCCAGGCCGCCACGTGGGTGAACGCCTCCGGGTCGAAGTTCGCCCCCAGTTCCCGGTTGATCACCCGGAGCACGTTGCGGTTGAAGTCGGCCGTCACCCCGGCGGCGTCATCGTATGCGGGCACGATCACCTTCGGATCCTTGACCAGGTCGGTGCCGATCAGCAGCCAGTCCCCCGCCTCCAGGGCGGCGCGCATCGCGGTGAGGAACTCGGCCCGTTCCACCGGGAGCAGGTTGCCGATGGTGCCGCCGAGGAACACCACCAACCGCCGGCCGCCGGTGGGCAGCCGGTCGAGCTGCCGGGTGAAGTCGCCGACGATGCCACGGACCCGCAGCCCGGGGTACTCGGCGGCGATCTGCTCGGTGGACTGGCGCAGGGCGCTGACCGAGACGTCCAGCGGCACGAAGGTGCCCAGGTCGCCGTGGCGGGTGAAGGCGTCCAGCAGCAACCGGGTCTTCTCCGACGAGCCCGAGCCCAGCTCGATCAACGTCTTCGCGCCGGTCAGCTCGGCGACGTCGTCGGCGTGCGCGGCCAGCGCCGCCCGCTCGGCGCGGGTCGGGTAGTACTCCGGCAGCCGGGTGATCTCCTCGAAGAGTTCGCTGCCCCGGGCGTCGTAGAACCACTTCGGCGGCAGCCACTTCGGCGTCGCGGTCAGTCCGATCCGTACGTCCTCGCGCAGGCCGCGCTCGAGGTCCTGCTCCTCCAGGTAGATCTCCAGAGGCTCCGCGCTCATGTCGTGTCCCTTCCTGTCCTACCTGCGGGTTTCAGACGGCCGTCAGCTCCCGGGTGTCCCACCCGGTGGCGGTGGCCACCACCAGTCGCCCGTCCGGCACGGCCTGCCAGCCGGGGTCGTCGTCGAGGGGCTCGGAGGTCAGCAGCACCGAGTCGGGGGTACGGCGTGCGGACAGGGCATGGCCGGCGACGCTGGCGACCACCGTGGCGCCGTCGGTGAGCAGCAGGTTCAGCCGCGAACCGGGGGCGACCGCGGTGACGGCGGCGACGGTCTCCGCGATCGCGGCGGCGGGCTCCGCCCCGGCCCGGAGCCGGTGCCGCACGAGCGCCCAGAGCAGCGCGGCGTCGGTCGGCGCGTCCAGCGTGAGCAGGTCGCGTACCGGCAGCTCGGCGGCGAGCGGCACCACCGCGTCCGGCCAGCCCCGGACCACGCCGTTGTGGCTGAACAGCCAGCGCCCCTCGGCGAACGGGGCGGCGGCGGTCTCCTGCACCGGCATGCCGGCCGTGGCGGAACGGACCGCCGCGAGCACCGCGCCGGCCACGGTGACCGCCGCCAGCTCCGGCAGCGTGGTGTCGCTCCACATCGGGTGCGCGCGCCGGTAGCGCACCGGATCCCCCGCGCCCGGGTACCAGCCGACGCCGAAACCGTCGGCGTTGATGGTGCCGCCGCCGCGCATGTCGCGCGGCGCCCAGGACTGCCGCAGCAGGCCGTACGGCGGGTCGTACAGCAGGCTGCGCAGGCTGACCGGCGGCCCCAGGTACGCCAGGTGTCGACACATCAGACGGTGCGCCCCGTCACGCGTGCGCCTCCTCGGGCCGGGCGTCGCGGGCGCAGCGGAAGCCGCTGAAGATCTGCCGCCGGATCGGGTAGTCCCAGTTGCGGAAGGTGCCCCGGCAGGCGGACCGGTCGGTGCCGAACGAGCCGCCGCGCAGCACCCGGTGGTCGTCGCCGAAGAAGACCTCCGAGTATTCCCGGTAGGGGAAGGCGACGAAGCCGGGGTGGCCGCGGAAGGTGGTCGAGGTCCATTCCCAGACGTCCCCGATGAGCTGGTGCACGCCGAGCGGCGAGGCACCGGCCGGGTACGCGCCCACCGGCGCCGGCCACAGGTGCCGCTGGTCCAGGTTGGCGTGCGCGACGGCCGGGTCCTCGTCACCCCACGGATAGCGGCGGGAGCGGCCGGTCGCCGGGTCCCAGCGGGCCGCCTTCTCCCACTCCGCCTCGGTGGGCAGCCGCTTGCCCGCCCACGCCGCGTACGCCTCCGCCTCGTACCAGCAGACGTGCACCACCGGCTCGTCGTCGCGGACCGGGGACCAGCGGCCGAAGCGGCGGTACGCCCAGCCGTCGCCGTCCCGGCGCCAGTGCATCGGCGCGGTCAGCTCCGCCTCGACCCGGTGCCGCCAGCCCGCCTCGCTCCACCAGCGCGGCTCGTCGTACCCGCCGTCGGCGATGAAGGCGCGGTACTGCCCGTTGCTGACCGGCGCCGCGTCGATGACGTACGCCGGCAGGTCGACGGTGTGCGCCGGCCGCTCGTTGTCCAGGGCCCAGGGGTCGGTGGAGGTGCCCATGGTGAACGGCCCGGCCGGCACCAGCACCTCGCCGCCGACCCGTGCCCGCGGCTCGGGCGGCGGCGGCGCGTCCAGCACCGGCGCCCCGGCGCGCAGCTGGTGGGTGGCGAGCATGGTCTCGTCGTGCTGCTGCTCGTGCTGCACGATCATGCCGAAGGCGAAGCCGTCCTCGACGAGCCTCCGGTCGTCGAACCGGATGCCGTCGAGCAGGTCGTAGACCTTGTCCCGCACGGTCCGCACGTAGGCGCGGGCCTCGGCCGGAGGCAGCAGGGGCAGCGCTGGGCGGTCCCGGCGGGGCTGCTTGAACGCGTCGTACAGGTCGTCGATGTCGCGACGGACCGGCTCGCGGCCGCCGACGTCGCGGACCAGCCAGAGCTCCTCCTGGTTGCCCACGTGCGCCAGGTCCCAGACCAGGGGGGACATCAGGACGGAGTGCTGCCGCATCAGGTCGTCGTCGTCCACCGCGTCGGTCAGCAGCGCGGTCCGGGCCCGGGTGCGGTCCAACTCCGCGGCGATCATGCCGCGCAGGCGCTCGCTCCCGGTCCCCGGCCGCTCGGTCGTCGTCACCGGTGTCTCCTCTCCGCGGCGGCGCGGCGCCGCCGGATTCCTCGGCTCGTCTCGTCGTGCAGCCCCGCGGGCAGGTTCAGCCGGGGCAGGGCCGCCAGGGCCAGGTCGAACAGGGACACCGCGGCGGCGGCCAGCGCCGGGTCGCCCAGACCGTGGCGCGCCGCGGGGTACCACTGGTCGGCGACCGGCGTGGCGGCCGCCAGGGCCGCGCGGGTGGTGGCCGGGTCGGCGAAGAGCGCGGCCAGCACCGCGAGCGGCAGCGTCCACTCCCGGCCGGGCTGGGTGTCCAGATAGCGGATCTCCAGGTAGCCGCGCGGGCGGACCGGCGGGAAGAGCGTGCTGACGTGGTACTCCAGGTCCTCGGTGGTCGGTGGGCGGGGCAGCGCGCCGGCCAGCCAGTCGGCGAAGGTGACGCCGGGCGGCGGGGTCCAGTCGGGACCGTCGCCGCGCACGCAGAGCAGCGGCGCGGCGAGCGCGTACCGGGTCCAGGCGGTGACCGGGTCGTGGTCCGCGCGATCGGGTGACCAGACCGGCCGGGTCCGCGCCGGGTCGATGGCCAGCCAGGCCGCCATCCGGGCGGAGGCCCATCCGGTCCGCCGGCCGGCGTGCCGGTCGGCGGTGGCGAACGCGGCCAGCAGCGGCGGCCCGACGGCGTGCGCGGTCGCCCACCGCTCGGCCAGCCGCTCGGGCTCGCCCGCGTCCAGGCACACTTGGAGACCCGCGGTGCTGTACATCATGGCGCGACCGGCCGGCCCGCGCCGGTCGAAGACGCAGCGCATGGCCTGGTAGCGCGGGGTCTCGACGACCGGGCGCGGAGCCCGCCAGGGGTCCATTCCGGTGCTGCCCAGCACGAGGCCGGCGGCGTCCAGTACGGCGCTCAGCTCGGCGATGTCGGCGGTGGTGGCCTGGATCAGCGCGGCGATCGACGGTCGCGGCGCGGAGGAGATTTCCACCTGCCCGCCCGGCTCCACGGTCACGGCGCCGCCGTGCCGGAGCCCTTCGGCGGGGCTCGTCGGGTCGATGGTGACGGGGCTGTGTCGCCCCAGGGCCCGGCGCAGTCGCTCGCGGTCGACCGGGCGGGTCGGGTCCGCGGCGTCGTGCACCGTCCATTCCAGCTCGACGCCGGTCAGGGCGGGCGGGCCGGTCTTGAAGCAGATCCTGGCGATGTGCCCGGCGGCCGCGGCCTCGTCCCGCAGGGCGGTGGTCCGGTCCAGCTCGGGTGACATCACCAAGAGACGGCTCCTCTCCCCGGGGTGGCGACGGCTCTGTCGCCCCGGACGCCGGCACCGTCGCCGGCGGGCGTCCGCAGTCCCACCATCTTCTGTCTAGCAGACGGAATCCGCGCGCCCAGGGAGATGAATTTTTGTCCGAAATCTGGTTGCGGCCGCTTGGCGGCGACTCAGCCGGCGGTGCTCGGCCGGCCAGTGGGACGGGCCGGGGAGGGCGGGATCCCGGCGTCCGGCGACCGGGTGGCCCGGACGCTGGGCGAGGTCTTCGGGCCCTGGTCCGGGACGAGCCCGGCGCAGTATCGGTCGACCTGCCCGGCCCCGCCCGCCGCCGCGACAAGGTCGGCGAAGGCCGGCGACTCCAGCGCCCTGGTCCGCTGGTCGGCCGGCTTCGCCAGGTACGCCCGGCACAGGCCGGTGAGCTGCTCGATGGTGGGCGGGCGGCCCGGTCCAGCGGTGCGCCCGGGGGTCGGCGAGGCGGCGGGACCGGAGCTGCCGGGGCCTGGGTACTGCGACGGCGAACCGGTGTCGCCCGCGCCGGTGCTGCCCGCCGTGCTCGGGGCGGGCGGCGGCGCCGGCTGGTCCGGCCGGTCGAGGCTCACCGCGGCGAACGCGACTCCGGCGGTGGCGGTGGCGGCGAGGCCGGCCGCCCAGGCCACCGCGCCGACGCGGAACCGGCGTCGGCGGGGCGCGGGGACCGACGCCGGCACGGGGTTCGTCCGGGCGACCCGGAACGCCGCGAGGGCCCGTTCCTCGCCGGCCAGCTCACCCGGGTCGGCCGGGGCGGCGGCAGCGGCGAGCAGGTGTGCCAGCGGGTCGGCCCCCGGCTGCGGGGGACGTCCGGCGCGGGCCGCGTCGAGCAGCCGCTCGGACTCCGCCCGATCGGCGGGTCCGTCAGACCGGCGAAAAGTCATCCAGGGTCCCCTCACGTCATCCGTCCGCCGGTTCGGCCGTCGGCGCGTTCGGCGCCTGCCGTCCCCGGCCGGTACGCGGGCGGGGCGGGGCACCTCCCCCGGCCACGCCCGGTGACTGTCCAAGGTCGGAGCGTTCCAGCAGCGCGGCGAGGCGGCGCAGGCCGCGGTGCGCGGCGGTGCGGACGGCGCCCGCCCGCCGGCCGAGCACGCGTCCGGCGGTCTCGGCGTCCAGGCCGATCACGGCGCGCAGCAGCACCGCCTCGGCCTCCCGGGGCGGCAGGGTGGCGATCAGCGCCAGCGCGGACTCGGTGCCGATCGTCTCGCCGGCCCGCTCGGCGGTGTCGGCGTCGCCGGCCAGCTCGCTGAGTGCCTGCACCGGCACCGGCAGGGACGGCCGCCGGCGCTGCCGGCGGAGATGGTCCATGGCCCGGTTGCGGGCGATGGTGACGGTCCAGGCGCGGAACTCCCCGCCGGTGAAGCTGGGCAGGTCGCGGGAGATCTGCAGCCAGGCCTCCGAGGCGACGTCCTCGGCGTCCGCGCCCACCAGCGCGGTGAGGTAGCGCAGCAGACCCGGTTGGAGGCTGCGATAGAGGAACCGAAAGGCCGCCTCGTCGCCCGCCTGCGCCGCGGCCACCGCCTCGCTCAGCTCACCGGTCATGAACCTGCCGTTCCCGCCGTGCCAACTCTCCGGACCGGCGCCCGCCGGTCGCGTCACCGACGTCCCGCAGGTCCGGTGTCCGGACCTCCACCCGCACCATCAGCCCCCCGCTGACCTGATCGGCGACCGCCGCCGAGGCGGGCGCGCGTGGACATGTGCCGCTTTGGTACGGCCGTCGGCGGACATACCGTACCGGCGTCATGGGGCGGCCCAGAGCCGGGCCAACGCTAGGAGCGGACAGACGGGCCGACAAGCCACCATCCGTCGGGAAAAGAGTGAGAAATGTCTACGGGCCCCGACGGCGGGTCGGTGTAACAAGGACCACTCCGTGCACGCTGCCAGGTGTCAGTTGCCTCACGACAACTGTCCGCAAGTCGGAGATACGAAGCCACGAACGCATTTCCTGTCCGAATGTACCCGTCTCGTCACCCTCGGCCACTAGCCGTCCAGCCGGCTGGCCGTTCGGCGGATCGGCACCGGGCCGCCCGCCGGCCGCGACGGTAGAGATCGCGGGAAATACTCCGCGCCCCCTCTGGGTACGGTATTGAGGTGTTGTCTTCGGAGGTCGTGCTCAGCGGTCGGTACCGCCTGGATGACCGTGTCGCCACCGGCGGCATGGGGGACGTCTGGCGTGCCACGGACCTGGTGCTGGGCCGTCAGGTCGCGGCGAAGGTCCTGCTTCCCGCGCTGGTGTCCGACCCCGACTTCATCGCCCGCTTCCGCGCCGAGGCGCGGATCATGGCGTCGCTGCGCAACCCGGGCATCGTGCAGGTCTTCGACTGCGGCGAGGACGAGCTGCCCGACGGCAGCCGGGCCGACTACCTGGTCATGGAGTTCGTCGAGGGCGAGCCGCTGTCCCGGCGGATCGAGGCGGCCGGCCACCTCGAGGTCGCCGAGACCATGTCGATCGTGGCGCAGGTGGCGCAGGCTCTGCACGCGGCGCACAACCGGGGCATCGTGCACCGGGACGTCAAGCCGAGCAACCTGCTGGTGCAGGACGACGGCACCGTTGTCCTGGTCGACTTCGGGGTGGCCCGCTCGACCAACGTGACCAGCATCACCAGCACGAACGCGGTGCCCGGCACCGCCCTCTACATGGCCCCCGAGCAGGCCGCCGGCCGGCCGGTCTCCGGCGCCACCGACATCTACGCGCTCGGCGCGGTCGCCTACTGCTGCCTCACCGGCACCCCGCCGTTCACCGGCGACAGCCCACTCCAGGTGGCCGTCCGGCACCTGGACGACGAGCCGCCGGAGCTGCCGGCGGAGATCCCGCCGTCGGTCCGCGACCTGGTCGCCCGGGCACTGGCCAAGGACCCGGTCGACCGCTTCCCCTCGGGCGCGGCGATGGCCGAGGCGGCCCGGGCGGCGATCGGCGAGTCGCCGACCGCGATGGTGCCGGTGGCGCTGCGCGGCGCGGCCGGCCCGGCCAACACCCGGGACGACCTGACCGCAGCGGTCCCGCCGGCCGCCGCGGCGCGGGCCGGGCGGCGCGGCCGGCGCGGGACGCTCCTCGGTGCGCTGGCCGCGGTCCTGGTGGCGCTGGCCGCCCTCGGCGCGGCGCTGGGCGCCGCGAAGAACGCGGGCGAACCCCCGGCCACCACCATCCAGCCGACGTCTCCCGCCGTCGCCCCCAGCATCGGGGAGGTGTCGTCCACGACCGAGGCGCCGCCGACCGACTCGCGCGGCCGACCCAACCGGCCGCCCGCGTCGACGAAGCCGTCCGCGTCGGCCTCGGCGACGCCCAGCGCCTCGCAGAGCCCCTCGGCCGAGCCGAGCCAGTCGGAGCTGCCGTCGCCCGCGCCCAGCGCGCCGGCCACGGCCCCGACCACCACGGCCCCGCCCACGGAAACGACGCCGCCGACCGCCACCACGACGACCACCGACCCGGCCGGCGGCGGTGGCGGCCAGCCGCCGGCCGGCACGGGCTGAGTCCCCTCCGGGCAGCCCGCAACCGCCGCCAGGGCCCGGCCGTCGAGCGACTCTGACCGGACGCCCCGGCCCCACCCGGTCGTGGGGCCGGAGCGCCGGCGTCACTCGGCGCCGAGCGACTCGACGATCGGCCGGGCCAGGGCCCGGCGGGCGGGCAGCACGGAGGCGGCCAGCGCCGCCAGCACGGCCACCCCGAGGATCAGGGCAATCCGGTTCCACGGCAGCACCAACACGTACGCCCCGCCGACCCGGGCCACCACGGCCATGGCGCTGGCGCTGACCGCGATGCCGAGCGCGACCCCGAGCACCGCGCCGACCAGCGCGACGAGCACCGCCTCGACGGCCAGGGCGGCCCGCAGGCCACCCCGGGTCAGTCCCACCGCCCGCAGCACGGCGTTCTCCCGGGTGCGCTCCACCACCGACAGGGTGAGGGTGTTGGCCACCCCGACCAGGGCGATGACCACCGCCAGGCCGAGCAGCGCGGTGACGAAGCCGAGCACCATGTCCACGGTGCCGGTCAGCATCCGCTTGTACGCCGCCTGGTCCATCAGGTTGACCGTCGGGTAGTCGGCGAGCACCCGGGTGATGGCCGCCTTGGCGGCGGCGGGCGCCACTCCCGGCGCGGGGTCCACCTCGGCGAGGTAACCGCGGGTGCCCGGGAAGAGCGCCCCGAAGTCGGCGTCGACCATGTCCACCACGTACCCGGCCGGGACCTGACTGCCGGCCAGCGGCGCGTCCTCGGCCCGCACCACGGCGGCGATCCGGAACGGCCGGCCGGCGAGCGTGACCGTCTGCCCGGCGTGCCAACCGCGGGCCTGGGCCAGCGGGCGGTGCACCAGCACCTCGCCCGGGCCGAGCCGGCCCGGATCGCCCGCGTCGACGCCGGTCAGCGTCCGCCGGGCCAGGGCCGGGTGCGCGGCGCGTACCTGCACGCCGTCGACCACCCGGTGGCGCTGCTCGTGCACCACGCCGAGTTCTGGGCGGGCGGCCAGCGCGCCGGTCAGCGAGGCGGGCAGGTCCCCGCCGATGCCGGTCACCACGAAGTCCACCCCCACCTCGGCGTCGACCGCCTGCTCGATGCCCCGCTTGGCACTGGCCGCGCCCACCACGAACGCGGACACCAGCCCGATCCCGATCACCAGGGCGGTGGCGGTCGCGGCGATCCGGCGCGGGTTGCGTACCGCGTTCGCGACCGCCAGCCCGGCGGTCACGCCCAGCAGCGGGCGGGCCGGCCGGCCGAGCAGCCGCACCAGCGCCGGCATCAGCAGCGGTCCGAACAGGACGATGCCGAAGAAGGCCAGGATCCCGCCGAGCGCGACCAGCGACACCTGTCCGGCCACTCCCGCGCCGACCAGCGCGGCCGTTCCCGCCGCGAGGACCAGCCCGCCGGCGGCGAGCCGCAGCCGACCGGCCCGCCGCGCCGGGTGCACGGCGGCGTCGGTCAGCGCCGCCACCGGCGCGACCCGGGTGCCCTGCCAGCAGGGCAGCGCCGCGGCGCCGACCGTCATCAGGGTGCCGAGCAGCAGGCAGAGCAGGACGGTCCGCACGCCGATCGCGGGCGTGCCGCCCGCCGGCCCGCCCCGGGCGGCCAGCAGGGCGGACAGGCCGACGGCCAGCCCCACTCCGGCCAGTACACCGGCCGCCGAGGCGGTCAGGCCGGTCACCGCCGCCTCCAGCAGCGTGGCCCGGAACACCTGACCACGGGTCGCGCCGACCAGCCGCAGCAGGGCGGTGCGCCGGGTGCGCTGGGCCAGCACGATGGCGAAGGTGTTGGCGATGACGAACCCGGAGACCACCACGGCCACCACCGCGAAGGCCAGCAGGAAGTTGGTGAACTGCCGCAGGTCGCGGACGGCGTCCTTGACCGCTTCGTCGAGGATCTGCCGCCGGTCCTTGACGGTGACGCCGGTGCCGAGCGCGGCGCGGACCCGCTCGACCAACGCGGCCCGGTCCACCCCGGGCGCGGCGGCGACGAGGATCCGGTCGTAGCCGCGCTGGCCGGTGACGGTCAGCGCGTCGGGCCCGGCCAGCCCGATGTACGGGCCGCCGACGTCGCGCGACGTGCCCGCCACGTCGACGGTGCCGACCAGGGTGTACGGCCGCGCCGCGCCGGTGGCGCCACCGACCCGGACCGGGGACCCCAGGTGGAACCGCTGGGCGGCGACGGTGGCCTCGTCGAGGACCACCTCCCCCGGCCCGGCCGGCAGCCGCCCGGCCACCACCCGGTACGACTGCACGCCCGGGTCGCCGGGGATCGCGGCGAGTACGGCGTACCCGAGCACCGGCCGGCCGTCCGCCCCGGTCACCCCGCCCGAGCCGACCAGCTCGCCGCCGGCGGCGGCCACCCCGTCGACGGCCCGTACCCGGTCCAGCAGGGCCGGTGGCAGCGGCTTGTCGTCACCGCCGTAGACGGCGAGGTCGGTGTGCCGGTCGAAGACACCGGCCTTGGCGTACGCGCCGGCGCGCATGCCGTCGGCGAACATCAGGGTCCCCGCCACGAAGGCCACCCCGAGGACGATCGCCAGCGTGGACGGGAGCAGGCGCAGCCCGTCGGCGCGCAGCTGGCGCAGGGTCAGGCGGAACATGCCGGTCACCGCCCCACCGGCTGCGGCTCGAGGCGGGCGAGCGCGTCGAGGACCTGGGCGGCGCTCGGCGCGTGCAGCTCGTCGACCAGCCGGCCGTCGGCGAGGAAGACCACCCGGTCGGCGTGGCCGGCGGCCACCGGGTCGTGGGTCACCATGACCACGGTCTGGCCGAGCGTGTCGACCGCATCGCGCAGCAGCCGCAGCACCTCCGCCCCGGACCGGCTGTCCAGGTTGCCGGTCGGCTCGTCGGCGAAGATCACCCAGGGTCGGGTGATCAGCGCCCGGGCCACCGCGACCCGTTGCTGCTGGCCGCCGGAGAGCTCGGCGGGCCGGTGCCGGAGCCGGTCGGTCAGGCCGACCGCGGCGACCACCTGCCGCAGCCAGTCCGGGTCGGGTCGCCGGCCGGCGATGGCCAGCGGCAGCACGATGTTCTCCTCGGCGGTGAGGGTGGGCAGCAGGTTGAACTTCTGGAAGACGAAGCCGATCCGGTCCCGGCGCAGCCGGGTCAGCCGGCGGTCGTCGAGCCGGGCGAGGTCGGCGTCACCGATCCGCACCGACCCGGAGGAGGGCCGGTCGAGTCCGGCGAGGCAGTGCAGCAGGGTCGACTTGCCCGAGCCGGACGGACCCATGACGGCGGTGAACCGGCCGGCGGCCAGGTCCAGGTCGACGCCGTCGAGGGCGACCACCCGGTGGTGGCCGGAGTCGTACTCCTTGCGCAGGTGGCGGGTGGTGACGGCGACGCCGGCGGTCGGGGTTGCGGACACGGGGTCCTCCTGTCGGACACGGTCGAGATTCGTCTCCGACGCTATGTGCGACAGCCCCTTGGCGATCTCCACCTGCGCGCTCGACCGCGGTACGCCCCGGGTCGCCCCCGACCGGGTGGACCCGTACGACCCAGGTCGTACGCGGGCTCACCCGCCCGGGGTGACCAGCCCGCTCTCGTAGGCCAGCACCACGGCCTGGACCCGGTCGCGGAGCTGCAACTTGGCCAGGATCCGGCCGACGTGGGTCTTCACCGTGGCCTCCGCGACGTGCACCCGGGCGGCGATCTCGGCGTTGGACAGCCCCTGCGCGACCAGCAGCAGCACCTCCCGCTCCCGCTCGGTGAGCTGGGCGAGCCGCGGGTCCTCGGCGGGGCCGGGGCCGAGCTGACCGGCGAACCGGTCGAGCAGCCGCCGGGTGATCGACGGGGCCACCACCGAGTCGCCCTCGGCGACCACCCGGATCGCGGCGAGCAGTTCCTCCGGCGGCACGTTCTTCAGCAGGAAGCCGCTTGCCCCGGCGCGCAGCGCGGCGAACGCGTCCGCCTCGGTGTCGAAGGTGGTGAGCACCAGCACCCGGGGCCGGCCGGGCGGGCGGGCGCAGATCCGGCGGGTCGCCTCCACCCCGTCCATCGTGGGCATCCGCAGGTCCATCACCACCACGTCGGCCTCGACCCGGTCCAGCACGCGCAGCGCGTCGGCGCCGTCGATCGCCTCGCCGACCACCGCCAGGTCGGGCTGGGAGTCGAGCACCATGCGGAAGCCGGCGCGGACCAGCGCCTGGTCGTCGACGATCACCACGCGGACGGTCATGCTCGCTCCTCGCTCTCCGGCACAGCGGGTGCCGACGGTAGCGGCAGGCGTGCCTCCACCCGCCATCCCCCGCCCAGGGTGGGACCGGCGGCGAGGCTGCCCTCGTACACCCCGACCCGCTCGCGCATGCCGACCAGGCCGTGCCCGCCGGACGGCGCCGGGCGGACCACCGGCCGGCCGCGCCCGTCGTCGGCGGCCCGCACCACGACGGCGGCCGGGGACCAGTCGAGGCTCAGCTCGACGGACGCGCCCACCCCGGCGTGCTTGAGCGCGTTGGTCAGCGACTCCTGCACCACCCGGTAGACGGTCAGCTCCAGACCCGGTGGCAGCGGCCTCGGCTCGCCGGTGGCCGCGCAGGTGACCGCCAGGCCGGCGGCGCGGAAGCGGTCCAACAGGTCGGGCAGTTCGACCAGCGCCGGCCGGCGGTGTGCCGGCTCGGCCGTCGCGCCCGGCGCGGCCACCGGCTCCGGCCGGCTCGGTTCCCGGAGTACGCCGACCAGCCGACGCATCTCCTCCAGCGCCTGCCGCCCGGTGTCCGCCACCACCTTGGCCGCCTCCCGGGCGGTGTCCGGATCGCGGTCGACGGTGAACCGGACCCCGTCGGCCTGCACGATCATCACGGCCATGCTGTGCGCGACCACGTCGTGCAGCTCGCGGGCGATCCGGGTGCGCTCCTCGGCCACCGCGGCCCGGGCCTCGGCCTCCCGCTCCCGTTCCAGCGTGGCGGCCCGCTCCTCCAGGCTCAGCACGTACAGCCGGCGGGTACGCACGTTCAGCCCGACCAGCCAGACCGCCGCAGTGACCGTTCCGAACCAGAGCGCGCTCGCCCACCAGGCGGCCGGCCCGCGCACCTGGAGGGCGGCCAGCACCACCCCGACGGCCGCGACGATCCCGGCGGCGATCCCGTCCGGGAGCCGGTCGGCGTACTTGACCACGCTGTAGAGGGCGATCAGCACGGCGACGTCGTAGCCGAGCGGCCCCCAGTGGGCGAGCACCTGCGTCAGGGCGAGCACGCCGACCACGGCCGCCACCGCCGACGGGTGGGTCCGCCGGAACAGCAGGGCCACCGCCATCGCGAACCCGACCAGGGTGGCCGGCCAGCCGCCGGGCTGCGCCACGACCCCGAGGACGGCGAAGAGCGCCACGAACCCGGAGACGGCGACGTCGAAGGCGACGCTGCGCACCGGACGGCCGAAGATCACGCGATCCACGGTCACCCAGCGTACGGGCAGTTCGACGCGTCGATGCCTACCGAGCTTGGTCGGCGACGAAGACGCCGAGGCCCTGGTGACCGTAGAGCTCGCCGGTCTCGATGAGAATCGTGATCGCCTGCCGGACGGTGGACTGGCTGCCCACCTCGTACAGATCGGCGAGCGCCTTGGTGGAGGGCAGCTTGTGGCCGGGTGGCCATTCGCCGGACGCGATCCGTCCCCTGATGTCGGCGATGATCCGCCGATAGTGCGGCTCGAACTTCCGTGGTGCGGGCATGCGAAGTACTCCCAGCTAGGCGCACCCATCTGATCACGCCACCGGGAGGACTTCAAGAGCAACGTTGACTTTACCAGTATTACCGGTAAAGTTTGCCGCGAGGAGAGCCCAGCTAGGCACTGCGCACCTTCTCTCGGAGCGGCCGGCGGTCCCGACCGCCCGCTGCTCCGACCTCAGTCAGTTCAGATTCAGCACGGACAGGCCCGGGGCGGGTGCCGGGCTCCGGTCGGCTCGGGCGCGCGGTCGCGCCGGTCGACCCCGCCCGCCTCGGTGCCGCTCCCACCGACCAGGGAGGGTCATGGACTCGATCGACGCCGTCCTCGGCGAGCTTCCCCAGCCACCACGCGTGACCGCCGAGGACGTCGGCTTCGCGGTGACCGCGATCGTCGTGCACGCCGCCGAGCAGTGGCCGGACGGCCCTCGCTGCCGCAACGACCGTGCTCCGCACCCCTGCCGGTTGCACCGCTGGGGCCGGCGGGTCCTCGACCGGCGCGGCCTCACCGACCGGCAGGTCGCCGTCCTGGTCGCGGAACGGACGGCGCCCCGCGAATGATCTACGTCGCCGGCGAGCGCCTGCACGCCCACCACCTTCGCACCGCCGTCTTCGACCACCGCCGGCGCGGCTACGACCCCGGGCAGGTCGATGCGCTGCTCCGACGCGCGGCCGACGAACTCGACCGGCTGCGCCGCGAGCTGACCACCACCACGACCGAGGCGGAACGCATCCGGCAGGCGCTACGCCAGTGGCAGTCCCGGCACACCCGGTGCCACGACGGTCCTCCGCCGGCCCAGAACAACCGGTGGCAGCCGTGAGCGCGCCCCGGTGGATCATCCACCTGCCCACCACCCTGACCCGGCTCGACGACGCCGCCGCCCTGGCCGTGGCGTTACGGGACTCGCTGCGGCACGTCCCCGCGATCGACTTCGGTGAGACCACACTCAGCGAGGAGGACCGCCAGTTCGTGCGTACCCGGGTCTGGTGCGACGCCCGACTGCCCGATCACGCCCGCTGTCCCCTGCCGGCCGACCACGACGGCCCCTGCGGCCCGGCGTCGGGCAGCCGAGCCCACTCGAACAATCCGGTCGAGACATGACGCCGCTGCTGGACTTCTTGCCCTACCCATCCGCGCCGCCACACCCTCGTCCGCGACGTGGGCGCGTGCCGACGATCAGGCGTGAGAACGTACGTGGCCCGTGCGGCCATCCGGTCTTATGGACTTGGCAGACGCATGCCCTCAGGCCACAGTGGTGGTCTGGTCGGGGGCCGGCGGCAGCGGGAAATCGATCTTTACGGGCGTTCCGCCTGGAGGCGAAAAGCGAAGCGTCAGGAGACGCGCCTCGCGGGGCGGGGCCGGCAGGAACGACCAGTGGGCTTCCCATTCGGTCCCGCTTCCGCCGGCTCGTCCCGAGGCGAGGCGGTAGGGGGTACCGATGTCGTCGGACACCTGAGGCGCCAGCCGGGTGAGCGACTCCGCGGGCCACGGGGGCGGCGGCGACTCGCGATCGGCCCGCTGCTCCCACTCTTCGTACCGAGCCGTGTAGTCGGCCAGCGCGGCCTGACGCGCTGGGCCTTGCTCGGCGTCGAGCGTCACCTCGATGTGGTTGGCCACCGCGACCTGCACAAGCTGTGCGCGTGTCCCGGCGACCTCACCCACCACCACCGGGGGGTGAAGCGGCAACCGAATTCGTGGGACCTGGCGCACGGTCAGCAGGTAGACGTGATCAGGATCGTGGTAGTCCAGGTGGAAGACCCCGTCGCCAAGCCGTTCGGCGTGCCTCGAAGGCGGTTGCTCCAGCGAGTGCCGCACCAGCAGCGAGTTGATCACGTCCTCGAGGTCCGTCATGCTCGACACCTAACCACCGCGCCAGAAGGGCGAGACGTCACCGCGCCGGGCGTCTGTCGGCTCGGCCGGTCAGGACGCGATCAGCTCGCGCATGCGGGTGATCTCGACGGACTGCTCGGTGGCGACCGAGTTGGCGAACTCCTGCATGCTCTGGTCCACCCCCACCTTGAGCAGGTCGGTGGCCATCGCCACGGCGCCGTCGTGGTGCTCGGTCATCATCCGTACGAAGAGGCGGTCGAACTCGGCGCCGTGGGCGGCGGCGAGCTGCCGCATCGCCTCCGGGGACTGCATCCCGCGCATGGCGCCGTGGTCGTGGCCGGGGACCTCGGCGGGCAACCCCCGGGCGGTGAGCCACGCCCGCAGTACGCCGATCTCGGGTTGCTGAGCGGCCCGGATCCGGTCGGCGACCGCGCGCACCCGAGGGTCGGCGGCCCGGTCCGGGGCGAGCGCGGCCATCTCCAGCGCCTGCTGGTGGTGCGGGATCATCATCCGGACGAACCAGACGTCGGGGCTGTTGTACCGGGGCGGCGCGGCGTCCCGCACCTCCTGTGCCGGGCGGGTCACCGCCGGCTCTCCCGGTCGACCGGGCACGATGACCGGCGGCCCGTCCGCCGTGGGCGACGGACTCGACGCGGCGGCCGGGACGGCCGGCGGGCGGTCGGGACGGGGCCACAGCGTCACGCCCAGCGCGACGAGCACCAGGGCCACGACTGTTACGGCGATCAGTGTCCGTCCACGTCGGCCGGTCATGCGGCACCCCCTCCGATCGAGGTGACAGCGATCCTAACCAGGAACAAAGGACACTCGATGTGACCCGGATCACATTGATACTCGTCGGTCACCGGTAAGGTGTCGACAATCGTCATCCCCTTTCGAAGGGTGTCGCCGATGATCAGAATCCGCGTGTCCAGGTCCCGTCGCCTCCAGATCGGCGCCCTCGCCGCCACCGGTCTCCTCCTCGCCAGCGTCGCCGCGCCAGTCAGCGCGCAGGCAACCCCACGGCTCGCCGCCGAACCGGCCACCGTGGACAGCACCACCGCCGGGCTCGGCGTCGATGAGATCTCCAGCAGTCCCAACCTCCGTCAGATCGCCAACCTGCCGAAGCAGGGGCCGTTCGACACCGAGAACGCCCTGAACAGCGACCTCGCATTCCAGGGGCCGTTCGCCTACGCCGGCAACTACAACGGCTTCACCATCTACAACATCGCCAACCCGGCCGCGCCGAAGGTCATGTCGCAGGTGCTCTGCCCGGGTTCCCAGAACGACATCACCGTCTACGGTGACCTGCTCTTCCTCTCCACCGACTCCTCGCGCACCGACGACTCCTGCAGCAGCGTCGCGCAGTCGGCGACCGTCAAGGCGTCCTGGGAGGGCATCAAGGTCTTCGACATCAGCGACAAGGCCAACCCGCGCTACATCAAGGCCGTCGAGACGGACTGCGGCTCGCACACGCACACCCTGGTGCCGGCCAAGGACGGCCTCTCCGTCTACCTGTACGTCTCCTCGTACAGCCCGTCGGCGGCCTTCCCGGACTGCCAGCCGCCGCACGACTCGATCTCCATCGTCAAGGTGCCGCTGGAGACGCCCACCGACGCGGCGGTGGTGGCCACGCCGAACCTCTTCCCAGACGGTGGGTACGCCGGCCGCCCGGGTGGCTCGGCGACCACCGGCTGCCACGACATCACCGCCTACCCGCAGAAGGACCTGGCCGCCGGCGCCTGCATGGGCGACGGCATCCTGATGGACATCTCCGACCGGGAGGCGCCCCGGGTGATCAACCAGGTCCGGGACACGACCAACTTCGCCTTCTGGCACTCGGCCACCTTCAACAACACCGGCACCAAGGTCGTGTTCACCGACGAGCTGGGTGGCGGCGGCGGGGCGACCTGCAACACCACCGTCGGGCCGAACCGCGGCGCGGACGCCATCTACGACATCACCGGCGCCGGTGACGCGCGGACGATGGTGTTCCGCAGCTACTACAAGATCCCCCGGGTGAATGCCGACACCGAGAACTGCGTGGCCCACAACGGCTCGCTGATCCCGGTGCCCGGACGCGACATCATGGTCCAGGCCTGGTACCAGGGCGGGATCTCGGTCTGGGACTTCACCGACTCGGCCAACCCGAAGGAGATCGGCTACTGGGAGCGGGGTCCGCTCTCCGACACCCGCCTGATCGTCGGTGGGGCCTGGTCGTCGTACTACTACAACGGGCACATCTACTCGAATGACATCCAGAAGGGCCTGGACGTGGTGCAGATCGACCCGGCGTCCATCCCGGGCGCCCAGACGAGGCACTTCACCCGGCTCAACGTGCAGACCCAACCCGACTACCGGGACTGACGTCCCACCGTCCGCGGGCCCGGCCACCGCATCCGCGGGGCCGGGCCCGTCGGCGGTCAGCTCATCGGCAGCCGGTAGCTACGCTCCCCGCCGCCGGTGGCCGGCACCAGCCGGACCTCGCCGGTGCGCAGGCCGTAGACCACCGACCAGCGGGTGTGGCCCTGGCGTACCGCGCCGAGCAGGCGCAGCGCAGCCGGGGCGTCCAGCACGCCACCGGCGGCGTCCAGCGCCTCGGCCAGCACCCCGTACCGGTGGTCCCGGCGCAGGTCCGGCTCGGCCACCCCGACGGCCGGCACGTTGGTCAGCGCCTGCCAGGGGCCGCGCCGCCTGTCGGCGCGCATGACCCCGTCGACGAACTCCACCACGGCCGAGGCGCCGGTGGCGTCGGCGAGCAGGTAGTGCAGCGGCGGCCCACCGTCGAAGTCCAGGTTGTACCGCTCGAACACGGCGATCGCCTCGTCCACAGTGGCCGCCGCGTCGAGCACCAGCCGCAGGATGCGCACCGAGCCCACGGTCGGGCGGCCCGGCACCGGGCGGGCGGTCGCCCCGTCGTCGGCCGCCAACCCGACGGCCAGACCGCGCTCGTTCATCCCGTCGAACGGCAGCAGCGGCGCGTTGAGCAGCCGACGGTCCCCGGTCGGGTCGGCGCCGACCCCGAGGTAGGAGATGTCCACCAGGGAGACCGAGGCGTACCCGTCCGGCGGGTCGGCCCGCAGCACCAGCGCCGGGTTGGGATCCCAGTCGAAGTTGCGGGCGAACAGCGGCCGGGTCCGGTCGCCGAGCGCGGCGAAGAGCGAGCAGCCGAACGGGCTCGCCCCGGGCGTGCCGGCGATACCGGCCGTCGGGTCGTAGTCCCCGACGTAGGTCATCTCGTACAGCGGCAGGTCGTCGACCTTGCGGAGGCTGGCCAGGGTCCGCTCGACCTGGCCGGCGTCCTGGCGGGAGGCGGTCGGCGTGCCGGCCGCCGGCGGCGCCGCCCCCCGCCGGCTCTCGGCGCAGCCGGCGGTGACCAGCAGCAGGGCGAGACCGGTGGCGAGCAGCATCCTCCGCATGCCGCGACGCTAGAAGAGGCAGCGACGGTTGTCCATCGGGTCAGCGCTCGGGAATCCGGGTCAGCTGCGCGTCGATCGCCTCGGCGCTCAGCGCGGGCCGGCCGCCCGGATGGCCCACGGTCACGCCGGCCGCCGCCACCGCGTACCGGGCGATCACCGGGTACGGCTCGCCGCGCAGCAGGCCGGCGGCGAGCGCCGCGACGAGGGCGTCCCCAGCGCCGGTGCTGTCCACGACGGGCGTGTCGGACAGCGGCACGAACAGCTCCCCGCCCGGCCAGACGAACGCGTTGCCCTCCCCCGCCACCTCGACGGCGACCAGCGACGGGCCCCGCGCGCGCAGCTCCCGGCCGGCCCACAGGGCCGCCTCCGCGTCCTCGGGCGGCGCGCCCACGATCAGGCCGGCCTCCCGCGCGTCCGCGCGGAGCACGTCGGCCAGGGCGAGCAGCTCCGCCGCGTCGGCCGGGTCGTCCGGCGCGCCGTCCAGCACCACCAGCCGGTCGGCGGTACGGCCGCAACGGGCCGCCACGAGCGCGGCCGGCAGCGGCTGCTGGAGCTGGACGACCACCGCGCGGGCGGCCCGCAGCACCGGCTCGGCGTCCGCCACGTCCGCCTCGGTCAGCAGCGTTGCCGGGGGGATGTCCTCCAGGTAGCGCCAGCGCGCCCCGGCGTCCACCACGTCGATGATCAGCGCGCTGGGCGTGTCCGGCCGGCGCAGCACCGGGGCCACCTCGACGCCGTCGCTGCGGGCCCGCCCCAGCAGCCGGTCGCCGACCTCGTCCTCCCCCACCACGCCGAGCAGCCCGACCCGGGCGCCGAGCTGGGCCAGCCCGACCGCCTGGTTGGCGCCCTTGCCGCCGAGAAGTTCCCGCCGGCAGCGCACCGGGACGGTCGCGGACGGACCGGGAACCTCGTCGACCAGCAGCACGATGTCCCGGGCCACCTGCCCCACGACGATCGCGTCCAGTCCCGCCATGCCGGGCTGATACCCGGGCCGCCGCCGGTCACGCCCGGCGGCTCACCCCCGCACGACGGCGAACATGTAGCAGCCGTACACCACGTTGCGGCTGTGCAGGCGGTCCACCTCCGGGTCGGCGAGCAGGTCGGCGACGACCGCCTCCGGGTCGCGGCCGTCGTGCAGCCGGCCGCCGACGATCCGGCCCCGCCGGTCGTACGCCCGCAGCACCTGGGGCCGCCCCCGCCAGTCGGCCGGGTACCCGGTCGCCTCCGCCGGGCCGGGGCAGTCGGCGTCGTGCGCGAAGATCGGCCCGAGCTCCCGGTACGGCCCGTCGGCCAGCGGTGGGGCGTACCCGAAGAGCAGCAGCGGCTCGCCCGCGCGGGCGTCGCGGAGGCAGCAGCGCAGCGGCTCGCCGCCCTCGGCGGTGGCCCGTTCGACCGGCCGCCCGCCCGCGTCGAGGCCGGTACGCCGCACCTCGGCGAGCGTCTCGACCGGAAGCGGCTGGATCAGGTACCCGGTACGCGTCGTCGTCATGCCCACCAGCCTGGGCCGGGCCGGCGGCGGATGCTGGCGGTGATCGGACCTGGCGTCTCCGGCCGGCGTCGCCTGTCCGACATTGCGGTTGAGGCGGGACGAAGCGGGTAAGCGGTGCGCACGGAGACGGGACCGGCTGCCCGCCACCCTCGGGCAGCCCGTCCCCGATCAGCGTCGGGTGACCGGGATCTGCAGTTCGGTCACGCCCTCCTCCGGCTTGTCCTGGCAGTAGTCGAGGTAGACCTCGCGGGCGTACCCCTCGGCCCGCCAGCCGTTCTCCTCGATCCACCGGGCGAGCACCGCCATGCTGGCCTCGACCTCGTCCATGGAGCCGTGGTGCACGACCGTCGCGGCGGTGGGCAGGGCCGGCAGGTCGACGACGGCGAAGTCCCCGGCGGCCGACGGGCCGACGGTCGCCCCGGCGTGCACGACCACCGCCTCGCCGTCGCCCTCCGGCTCGTACCAGGCGATCGCCGGGCCCGTCGGGTGGACGCCGGCCTCGTCGAGCCGGCGGAACAGCTCCGGGTAGAGCGGCTGGATCACCGGGCCGATGTCCGGCGTCTCGTAACTGCGAGCCATCGCGGTCAGTTCCGCGATCCGCACCGCGGGGATCTCCTTGAGTACGACGTCCTTCGTGGTCATCCGACCCTCCGTCTCGAGCATCCGGAGTCTCGCCTCGATCCCGGCCAGCCGGGCGGTGTCCGTGGCGACCTGCGCCGCGAGCTGGGCGCGGCGCAGCCGCAGCATGCCGCGCAGCTCGGCGGCGTCGAGCCGGTCGTCGAGGACGGACCGGACCTGGTCCAGGGTGAGCCCCAGGTCCTTCAGGGCGATCACCCGGTTGAGCCGGCCCAGTTGCTCCGCCCGGTAGTAGCGGTAGCCGGTGTGCGGGTCCACGGCGGCCGGGCGCAGCAGCCCGATGCCGTCGTAGTGCCGCAGCATCCGGACCGACACCCGGCCGAGCGCGGCGAATTCTCCGATGGTGAACATGGTCCCCTCACGCTCGTCCCTGACACGGTGTCAGAGTCAAGCGTGGGCGGCTCAGCGGACCGTCGTACGCCGGGTGGCGCGCGGGCCGACCAGCCGGCGGACCACCGGCGCGGCGTTCCACCGCGCCGCGCCGACCAAATCCCGGGCGTGCTCCAGCACCGTGTAGTCCGGCCGGGCCAGGCCGTCGGCGATCGCCCGGTCCAGGTCGTTGCCGCAGCGGCTGAGCACGCTGTCGAAGTCGCGGCGGACCGGTTCCAGCAGGTGGTAGCCGAAGGAGCGGTGCAGCCGTGCGAAGAGCGGCTTGTAGAGCCGGGCCCGCTCGTGCAGCCCGGAGGAGTACGACATCGGGTTCTTCGGCCGCCGGCGGACGTAGTCCGGGAGCAGGTCGGCGAAGGCCCGGCGGACGATCCACTTCTCCTGGCCGTCGCGGAGCTTGAGGTCGAGCGGCAGCCGCATCGCCAGCTCCACCACGTTCAGGTCGAGGAAGGGCACCCGCGCCTCCACGCCGTGGCCCAGGCTGGCCCGGTCCACCCGCTGCAACTCGGTCCGGCACAGGTTGCGGACCCGGTGGAGGAAGAGCCGCCGGGACCGCTCGGGGCCGACCTGGTGGTACATCGGATAGCCGCCGAACAGCTCGTCGGAGCCGTCCCCGGTGAGCACCACCTTGACGCCCAGCTCGCGCAGCCGGCGGAAGATCGGCACGGTGACCACCGCGTTGATGATGTCGCCGTACTCGGTCAGCTCGGAGATCCGGATCGCCTCCCGGACGTCGGCCAGCCGGATGTCACGCGGACGCAGCTCGACCACCTCGTGCGGCACGCCGAGGTCGGCGGCGAGCCGCCGGGCGTACGCGACGTCCGGGCTGTCCGGCACGCCGACGGTGACCGCCACGCAGTCCGGGTGCAGCTGCCGGGCGTGCAGCAGCGCGAGCGAGCTGTCCAGGCCGCCGGAGAGCACCACCCCGACGGTCAGGTCGGTGTCCAGCCGGACCCGGATGCTGTCGGTGAGCGCCGCCCGGACGAGCACGGCGGCCTCGTCCGGGTCGTCGATCAGCGGCGCGCCGGCACCGAGGTCGACCAGGTCCACGTGCGGGCGCAGCCGGACCCGCCCGTCCGGCTCGGCCCAGCCGTGGTGCCCGGGCGGCACCTCACCGATCGGCGCGTTGTGCGCGACCAGCGCCTTGACCTCCGAGGCCAGGTGCAGGCAGCCCGGTCCACGGGACCAGTAGAGCGGCTTCACGCCGAGCGGGTCGCGGGCCAGGTACGCACGGCCGGTGGCCCGTTCCACCACGACGAAGGCGTACTCGCCGCGCAGCCGGCGCACCGCCTCCTCGCCCCAGTGCCGGAACGCGGCCAGCACCACCTCCGTGTCGCTCGCGCTGCGGAAGGCGTACCCGAGCCGGGTCAGCTCGTCGCGCAGCTCGTGGTGGTTGAAGACCTCGCCGTTGTAGCAGAGCACGTGCCGTTCGTCCGGCGACACCCAGGGCTGCACGGCCCGTTCCCGGTCCACGATCCGCAGCCGGCGCACGCCGGTGAGCAGGCCGCTCTCCTGCCGGGTCTCGGTCACCTCACCCCGCGGGGCGAGGACGGCGAGCATTCGGCGGAAGGTGGCCGGATCGGCCTCCGGGCCGATGCTCAGCGCGATCCCGCACATCCGCTCAGACCCCCATCTCGACCTCGTACGCCCGCCGGAACCGGCGGCGGGCGGCAGGCGCGAGACAGAGGTGCCAGGCCTGACCCTCGTCGACCACGTTGAGCTCGCCGGCCTCCTGCCGCGCCAACAGCAGGTCGGCGAGGGTGTCCTGGACCCCGAAGCGGCGGAACCAGGCCATCTCCACGTCGGCCGCCCAGCCGAGGCAGTGCCCGCTGGGCACCATGGCCGCGTACCCGAGGCGGCGCAGCCGGTACTGGTGCTCGGCGCTGCGGGCCAGGCTGGTGACCCAGAGCGGCGGGGTGCCCGGCCGGGTGGCCCGGGCGAACTCGCGGCCGATGTCGTTGAGCAGGGCCACCACCTCGCGCCGGGTCCGGCGGAACATCAGGCCGGCGGTGCGCGGGGTGGCGGCGGGCAGCAGCCGCCGCCGGACCGCCCGCAGGCCCCGGCCGACCAGCGTGCCGGGCTGCTCCTGGTAGCGGAAGGCGAGCAGTCCCCGGCGGCGCAGCCATTCCAGGTCGACCAGTTCGGTGCTGGTGTTGACCTGGCCGTCGGTCAGGAAGACCGGGTCGTCCCCCCACCACATCACGTCGACCCGGGAGAGCAGGTAGATCCGGACCAGCGCGGTGAGGTCGTGCGCGGAGCTGCGGGCGTTGGGCTGGTAGCGGGCCATCTCCAGCAGCAGGGTCTCCCGGGCGCCGACGAGTCCCTGCGGGGTGGCCTCGAGGACCGTGGCGATGGCCGGCTCCCGCAGCCGCTGGTCCAGCAGCACCTGCCGGGCGGTGGCGGACGGGGCGTCCGCGAGGGCGCCCACCTCGATCAGCAGCTCCGCCACCGCCGCCCGGTAGGCGGCCAGGTCCGGCGGGTGCGGGGCGGACCGGCGGGTGGTGGTCGACGGCCGCCGGTGGGCCGGAGCGGTGGACGCGACCGCGGGCCCGGGCTGCGGGCCGGGGCTTCGGCTGGGCACTCGCATGGTCGGGTCCCCTCTCCGGGCAGGACACGGCGTGATCAAACCTGAACCACACCGTAATTACCTGCAGGGGGAGAACCCCGAACAATCTTCCTATCTCCCTCTAAGGAGCATCTTTGGGTACGGAAAGCGCCTGCACCCAGCCGTACGTCGGCGCCTCGGGCAGGCCGGCGTCCCGTCCCGCGCGGACCGCGTCGGCCAGGTGCACCGCCGCCCCGAGGGCGGCCCGGAACAGCAGCGAGCCGGTGCTGACCCGGGCCACGCCGAGGCGCCCCAGCGCCGCCAGATCCGGCCCACCGGGCCGGTACAGCACGTTCAGCGGCAGGCCGGCCCCGACGGCGAGCCGGCCGACCAGATCGTCCGGCGCGCCGGGCAAGAAGCAGCCGTCGGCGCCGGCCTCCCGCCAGACGCGCACCCGACGCAGCGCCTCGTCCAGTGGCTCCGGCACACCCAGCCACCAGGCGTCGGTACGGGCGTTCACGAAGAGCCCCGGCACGGCCGCCTTCACCGCGGCGACCTTGGCGGCGGCCAACTCCACCGGGGCGAGGGTGCCGTCCGGGCGGCCGTCCTCCAGGTTCACCCCCACGACGCCGAGCGCGGCCAGTTCGGCGACGTAGTCGGCCACCGCCGCCGGGTCGTCGCTGAAGCCGTCCTCGATGTCCACGGTGAGCAGCACCGGCAGCTCGCGCAGCCGCCGGGCGAGGTCGAGGTTGTCCGCCCGGGTGACGCCGGCCGCGTCCGGCTTGCCCCCGGCCGCCGCCACGCCGAGGCTGGTGGTGCCGATCGCCGGATGGCCCCGGGCCGCCAGGGCGGCGGCGGAGGCGTGGTCCCAGGCGTTCGGCAGCAGCAGCGGGCTGCCCGGCCGGTGCAGGTCGCGGAAGGCGGCGGCGCGGTCGGTCATCGGACGGTCACCTCGACACTGGTCGGGATCCGCAGGGTGGGCTGCGGCTCGTAAGGGACGGGCTGTTCGGTCGCGGCGCAGCGGCGGCGCAACACGTCAACCACCCCGGCCGCCAGGGCCAGGGCGTGCCGCTCCCCCGGGCAGCCCCGGGGCCCGGCGCCGAAGGTGAGCACCCCGCCGGGGCGGTCGGGTCGGAAGCGGTCCGGCTCGGCGTGGCGGGCCGGATCCCGGTTGGCCGCGTCGAACCGCAGCAGCAACGGGGCGTCCGGGCCGATCTCCCGACCGCCGACGCGCAGCGCCGCGGTGGTGACCCGGCGGGTGGCCCGGACCGGTGGGTCGAGCCGCAGCACCTCGGCCAGCAGTTCCCCGGTCGGCACCGTCGCGCCGAGGCCGTACCGGACGGCCGCCCCGATCAGGCCGGCGGTGGCGTCGCAGGCCTGCACCAGCAGCCCGATCCGATTCGCGGCGACCTCGGGCGCGGCCGCCGGGGTCAGGGCCAGCAGCGCGGCCACCGCCCGGTCCGCGCGCGCCACCGCCGCCGGGCCGGCGCCCGGGTGGTAGGCGGCGGCCACCGCCGGCACCGCCGCCCCGGCCGCCGCGGGATCGGCCAGGCCGAGCCGCGCCGCCAGCACCTCCAGGGGTACGCGCCGAGCCAGCCCCGCCATCACGTCGAACCGGCCCGGCGCACGGCCGGCCAGCACGTCGACCCCGATCGGCATGTGCTCGGCGTCCCGGCGGTCGGCGCCGGCCGGCCGCGACGCCCCCGCGTCGCGCAGCTCCCCGCTCGGCCGGGCGGCTGCCTCGAGCGTCTCCTCGGTCAGCCGGGCCGCCGCCTCGCGCAGCTCATCCGGGTCGAGGTCGGCCAGGGCGGCGACCCCGATCGCCCGACGGCCGGGGTGCCGGTCCGGCGCGCTGAACCGGCTGACCGTCCCGCGCAGCCAGGCCAGGGTGCCGGGCGGTCCGCCGGGCGCGACGGGCACCACGCACCGGGGGTCGGTCAGCACCGCCACCACGTCGGCGTACCGGGTGACCACCCAGCCGTTCTCGGCATCGTGCACGGGTTCCCCGCAGGCCGGTGTGCCGGGCGGCGCGGGTATGACGGGCCAGCTCATCGCCCGACCGTAGGCGGCGTTTCCTTCGGCGCGGACCGAACCGTCCCGCCGCATCGGCGGTGGCGGCCGGGGCCGTCGCGTCACTGGGTCGGCGAGGTGGCGGCATCGGCCCGGCCGCGTCCCGGGTCGGCGAGGTGGCGGCATCAGACCTGCCCCAAGACCGTCAGGTCGCCGGCGTGGCGTCGGTCGAGCAGGTCAGGCGCGGGCGGGGCCGGTGTCGGGGGACGGGCGTTCGAGGTCGGCCTCGGGCAGGCCGAGGGCGGCGGCGAGGGCGGGGCGGCCAGCCGGGGTGAGGCGGAGCGCCCGGCCGGTGCCGCGTACGGTCCAGCCCAGGTCGAGGAAGCGATCGCAGAGCGCCGCGCCCAGCGCCCCGGCCAGGTGCGGGCGGCGCTCGGTCCAGTCCAGGCAGTCGCGTACCAGCGGTCGGCGGGACGCGCGCAGCGGCTCGACCGGTACGCCCAGCTCCGCCAGCCAGGTCACCCCGGCCGGGGTGACGGCGAGCCCGCCGGCGCGGTCCAGCACCTTCCGGTCGAGCAGGGCGTCGTGCAGCAGCACGCCGAGCCGGCCGGCGAGGTGGTCGTAGCAGGTCCGGGCGTACGCCAGGGCGGCGCCGGCCGACGCGGCGCGCAACGTGCGCGGTGGGGTCGGCGGGGTGGGCGCGTGCCCGGCCAGGTCCTCGATCAGCTGGGCCACGGCCGGGCCGGCCAGGCGGACGTACCGGTGCCGGCCCTGCCGCTCCTCGACCAGCAGGCCGCCCTGGACGAGCCGGGTGAGATGGTCGCTCGCGGTCGACGCCGCCACCCCGGCGGCCCGCGCCAGCTCGCCCGCCGTCCAGGCCCGCCCGTCGAGCAGGGCCAGGCAGAAGCTGGCCCGGGTGCGGTCGGCGAGCAGCGCGGCGAGCGCGGCCATCCCGCGGCCGTCGGTGCTGGTCGTGGTCATCCGCCCATGCTGACACGGCGACGGTTCGGCGCCGACCGACCGGTCCCGGGTGATGGCGGGCCGACCTGAGGCGCCGGCGGGCTGACCGGCGCCGCACGCCGCCATCGAACGACCTTGGCCGGTCAGGCGCCCGGGTGCGGACAGACCGGCGCCAGCTCGTGGACGATCCGGGTCTCACTGTCGTAGCTGCGCGCGGCGACGAACTCCCCGCTCGGCCGGTCGAGGCCGGCCAGCGCGCGGGCCCGGCGGCGGTCGCCGTCGCGGAACCGCAGCGCCAGGCTCAGGTGCGGGATCCACCGGCCCGGCGCGTGCCACGGGTGCTGCCCGTCGGCGTCGGCGAGCACGTCCCACACCGCGCCGTGCAGGGCGAGCAGCTGCGGCGCGGGGCGGATCAGCCAGACCAGCGGGGCGCTGCCGTCGAGCACCGCCACCCGGTCCAGCCGGGCCGGCAGCGGCAGCGCGGCGTCACAGAGGTCGGCGAGGCGCTGCTCGGCGCCGGGCGGGAACTCCTCGACCGACGCGAGGGTCAGGTGCGGCCGGTTGGTGGGGTGGGTGTTGCGCGCCAGGCTGGGCAGGCCGGCGGCGGCCAGCCGGACCCAGGCCGCGCGTACCGCCTCCTCCAGCTCCGGGGAACAGAGCAGCTCGACCGTCCGCACGCCGCCAGGCTAGTCGTCGGCGGTGTGCCGCGACGTCCCGTGGGGAATGCGCACCGGATGAGCGTGCTGACCGAGACCGACGAACGCCACCTGCGCCGGGCCGTCGCGCTGGCCACCGCCGCCCGGGACGCCGGGGACGGCCCGTTCGGTTCACTGCTGGTCGACGCCGACGGGCGGGTGCTGGCCGAGGAGGTCAACACGGAGCGGACCGACGACGACATCGCGGCCCATCCGGAGCTGAAGCTGGCCCGGTGGGCCGCCCGGAACCTCGCCCCGGACGCGGCGGCGGTCGCCACCATGTACACCAGCTGCCAGCCCTGCGGCATGTGCGCCACCGCGATCGACCGCTCCGGCCTGGGCCGGGTGGTGTACGCGCTCAGCGCCGAGCAGCTGGCGCGGCTGCGCCCGATGCCCCCGTACGCCCCGGTGGCGTACGCCGGGCCGGCGCTGCTCGCCGAGGCCCGGATCCCGGTCGAGCCGGCCTGAGCCGGCCCGGGAGGGGGGCCACCCGTGCGGCGCCGGTCAGAGCCAGCCGGCCTCGCGGGCCAGGCGGACCGCCTCGGCCCGGTCCGCGGCGCCGAGCTTCTGTACGCAGGCGGCGAGATGGTTGCGCACGGTCCCGGCCGCCAGGTGGGTACGCCGGGCGATCACCGCGACCGGGGTGCCGTACTCGGCCAGCCGCAGGGTCTCCAGCTCGCGCGGGGTCAGCGGGCACTCGGGCAGGGTCAGCGCGTCGGCGGCGAGCGCCGGGTCGACGTACCGGGCGCCGGCGTGCACGCGGCGGATCACGTCGGCGAGCGCGCCGCCGGGCGCCCCCTTGGGCAGGAACCCGCGGGCGCCGGCGGCCAGCGCCGGGCGCAGGTGGGCGGGACGGCCGTGGCCGGTCAGGATCACCACGGCACAGTCGGGCAGGACGCGGGCCAGCTCGGCGGCGACCTGGATCCCGCCGGGTGGCGGCATCTCCAGGTCCAGCACCGCGACGTCCGGCCGGTGGGCCAGCGCGGCGGTCATCGCGACGCGACCGTCGGCGGCGTGCGCGACGACCTCGATGTCGGCCTCCAGGTCGAGCAGGGCCGCGAGGGCGAGCCGGATCAGCTCCTCGTCGTCGGCGAGCAGTACCCGGATCACGACGCCACCGGCAGGGTCGCCACCAGCGTGAACACGCCGTCGTCGGCGTGCGCGCGTACGGTGCCGCCGGCCGGCGCGAGCCGGTCGGCCAGCCCACGCAGGCCACCGCTGTGCGGGTCCGGGCCGCCGTCGCGGACGCCGTCGTTGCGGACGGTCATGGTCACCAGGTCGTCCTCCCGGGTGATCTCGATCCGGCACCATTCGGCCCGGCTGTGCCGCAGCACGTTGGTGCCCGCCTCGCGCAGCACCACCGCCAGGTCGGCGGCGACCGTCTCGGGCAGCGCACCGCCGGGCGGCACCACCGTGCACCGCACCCCGCTGGAGCGCAGCACCTCGCCCACGGCCGCCGCCTGTTCGGCGAGGTCGACGGTCCGGTAGCCGTGCACCGCCTCGCGTACCCGCTGCAGGGCGGATCCGGCGAGCCGCCGCACCTCGTCGGCCTCCCGGCCGGCGCGGGTGGCGTCGACCGGCGCGAGCCGGGCGGCCAGCTCCGCCTTCAGCGCGATCACGGTGAGGTCGTGGCCGAGCAGGTCGTGCACATCCCGGGCGAAGCGCAGCCGTTCCTCGGCGGCGGCCAGCCGGGCCCGGGCGGCCTGACCCTGACGGGCCTCGACGAGCAGGTCCCAGAACCAGACCTGCGCCCAACTGATCGCGGCCACCCCGAGGCCGACGCCGCCGGCGATGAGCAGGCTGTCTCGGACCGGCAGGGCCGCCCATCGGGCCACCGCGACCGCGACGGCGAGCACCACGACCGTCCCGGCCAGGGCGATCGGCGGCCGGAACAGCAGCGGGAGGATCCCCACCAGGGAGGCGCCCAACCAGGCCCAGGTCGGCCAGGCGCCGGCGGCGACCGGCCCGACCAGCGGCACGCTCAGCACGGCGGCCAGGGCCAGGGCGACGTACCCCCGTCGCCGCCGGTCGTCGGCGAGCCACGGGGTGACCGCGGCGTGGACGACGGCCGCCTGGGCGGCGACGAACGCCAGCAGCCCGACCGCGCCGAGGCCCCACCGCACCGGATCCGGCTCCCGGGCCAGCCCGACGCCCGGCAGCAGCAGGGTGGCGCCCAGATTGGTGGCCAACGACGCCAGGGTGAGCCGGCGCGCCCCACGCAGCCGGCGGTCCGCTGCCTCGACCGTCATGCCCGCCGATCCTATTGGCGGCGGCCAACCGGTTCACCCCTGCGGAACGTCACGGTCGCACCGTGCGCGGCGCACGGATTTACCGTGACGGGCGCGCCTGTCCCTCGGACGGCCGGTCCGGGCAGGGTCGGGACATGACGGAGACGACGGTACGCGTACCCCGAGGATCGGACCGCGCCGGCCGCCGGCTGGCGCGGCACCTCGCGGAGATGGTCGTGGCGATGGTGGCGGGCATGGTGCTGCTCGAACCGCTGTGGCGGGTGGGCGCGGCAGCGCTGGGCGGCGCGGGCGCGCTCGCCCGACCGGATGTGGCGGCGCTGGTGATGGCGACGAACATGTCCGTCGGCATGGTGGTGTGGATGTGGCACCGGGGCCACGGGCGGGTCGCCACCGCCGAGATGGTCGCCGCCATGTACGTCCCGTTCCTGCTGTTCCTCCCGCCCTGGTGGGCCGGGCTGGTCGGCGACGACGCGCTGCTGCTCGGCGGCCACCTGCTGATGCTGCCGGCGATGGTGCTGGTGGCGCTGCGGCACCGGCACGAGCATCCCGTCCCGCCGGCCCGGCATCCGGTCGTCGCGGCGGTGGCGCGCCGGTGGCCGACCGGGCTCGCGTTGCTGATGACGGTCGACCTCTGGCTCGACCCGACCGTGGTCTCCCCGTGGACGCTGCTGGTGCTGCCGGCCGGCTACCTGCTGATCGGCACCTGGCGGCGGCAGTGGCGGGACCGCCGGGCGCTGGCCGTGCAGCTCGCCGGGCTGGTCGGCTGGGTCGGACTGGCGGTGGCCGCCCTGGTCGGTCCGGCCGGCCTCGCCGGCTGGCTGGTGGCCGTCGGCTGGCTCGGGCACGCCGCCTGGGACGCGGTGCACCACCGCACGGGCCGGGTGGTGCCGCGCGGATACGCGGAGTGGTGCGCGGTGCTCGACGCCACGGTGGGGATCACCGTCGCGCTGGCCCTCCTCGCCGGCTGATCCCCCGGCCCGCCGGCCGGTCCCACGCCGCACTCCGGTGCGGATCGCAACGGGGGAGGATCGGCCGGCGGGACGGGTCAGCGCCAGAGCTCGGCCACCGCGTCGGCGTGCGCCGCGCCCACCGCCCGGCCGGCGCCCGGGTGGCCGGGGACGTGACCGGCGCCACGGCACGGGGGCGGGGACGTGTCCGGGCCGACGGTTGCGCCGGTCGCCGCGCCGGGCCGGGGGCGGTGATGAAAGGCTTGGCGCATGAGTTCCGGAGCAACACCGACCGACCCCGCCGCCGCCGTCGACGCCGACGAGGCTCCCGCCTTCGCCGACCTCGGGTTGCGCGCCGAACTGCTGGGCGCGCTCGCCGCGCTCGGCTACGAGGAGCCGACCCCGATCCAGCGCGAGGCGATCCCGACGCTGCTCGCCGGCAAGGACCTGCTCGGGCAGGCGGCGACGGGTACCGGCAAGACGGCCGCGTTCGCCCTGCCGCTGCTGCAGCGGATGCCCGACGGGCGGACCGGGGGCGATCCGGTGTCGCTGGTGCTGGTGCCCACCCGGGAGCTGGCGGTCCAGGTCTCCGAGGCGTTCCACCGGTACGGCAAGGACCTGGGCGCCCGGGTCCTGCCGATCTACGGCGGCCAGCCGATCGGCCGCCAGCTGCGCGCCCTCGACCTGGGCGTGGACGTGGTGGTGGCGACGCCGGGCCGGGCGCTGGACCACATCGCCCGGGGCACCCTGCGGCTGGGCTCGCTGGCCACCGTGGTGCTCGACGAGGCGGACGAGATGCTCGACATGGGCTTCGCCGAGGACATCGAGGCGATCCTGGAGCACGCCCCGGCCGAGCGGCAGACGGTGCTCTTCTCCGCCACCATGCCGGCGCGGATCGACGGGCTGGCCCGGCAGCACCTGACCGACCCGGTCCGCATCCAGATCGAGCGCGAGCAGCCGGTGGCCGGTGAGGCGCCCCGGGTGCGGCAGAGCGCGTACATCGTGGCGCGGGCGCACAAGCCGGCGGCGCTGGGCCGGGTGCTGGACGTGGAGTCGCCCACCGCGGCGATCGTCTTCTGCCGCAGCCGGGAGGAGGTGGACCGGCTCACCGAGACGATGAACGGCCGGGGCTACCGGGCCGAGGCGCTGCACGGCGGGATGAGCCAGGAGCAGCGGGACCGGGTCATGGGCCGGCTCCGGGCGGGCACCGCGGACCTGCTGGTGGCCACCGACGTGGCGGCGCGTGGCCTGGACGTCGAGCAGCTCACCCACGTGGTCAACTACGACGTCCCGTCGGCCCCGGAGTCGTACGTGCACCGGATCGGCCGGGTGGGCCGGGCCGGCCGGGAGGGCGTGGCGATCACCCTCGCCGAGCCGCGTGAGCATCGGATGCTCAAGACCATCGAGCGGGTCACCGGCCAGCGGATCGCCATCGACAAGATCCCCACGGTGGCGGACCTGCGGACCCGGCGGCTGGAGCTGACCCAGGCGGCGCTGCGGGAGTCGCTGCTGGAGGACGACCTGGAGCCGTTCCGGGTGATCGTGGAGTCGCTGTCGGACGAGTTCGACATGATGGAGGTCGCGCTCGCCGCGGTGAAGCTGGCCCACGAGGCGACCCTGCCCGGCACCGCGGACGAGGAGGAGGAGATCCCGCAGGTCGCGGTCCGCCCGTCCCGCGAGCCCCGGCCGGGGTACGAGCGGCGTGGGGGCGGCCGCCCCCGCCCCGGCGGCACCGCACAGGTTTTCATCGGGCTGGGCCGGCGCGCCGGGGTCCGCCCGCAGGACCTGGTCGGGGCGATCACCGGGGAGACCCGGGTCAGCGGCCGGGACATCGGCTCGATCGAGATCGCCGACCGGTTCTCCCTGGTGGAGGTGCCGTACGAGGTCGCCGACGAGGTGATCCAGGGGCTGCGGGGCAGCACCATCAAGGGCCGCAAGGCGACCGTACGCCGGGATCGGGACGGTGACGGCGGCGGCGAGCGCCGCTTCGACGGCGACCGGCGGGAGCGCCGCGGCCGGGAGGGCGACGGCGGCGAGCGGCGGGAGCGCCGGGACCGCTGGTGAGCAGGGCCGAGGCCCCCGATCCTGGTGGATCGGGGGCCTCGGGCTGTCGGGTGGTCAGGCCGCGGCGAGCGGCTGGCCGCCGAGCGTCCCCGCGTCGACGTCGGCGGGGCGCAGCGCCAGGGCGAGCACGTCCGCGACGTCGGCGAGGGTGTGGATGGTCAGCGCCTCGCGCACCTCGGTCGGCAGGTCGTCGAGGTCCGGCTCGTTGCGCTTCGGGATGATCACCTCGGTGAGGCCGGCCCGGTGGGCGGCGAGCAGCTTCTGCTTCACGCCACCGATGGGCAGCACCCGGCCGGAGAGGGTCACCTCGCCGGTCATCCCGAACTCGGGGCGGACCGGCCGGCCGGTCACCAGCGACGCCAGCGCGGTGACCATGGTGATGCCGGCGCTGGGTCCGTCCTTGGGCACCGCGCCCGCCGGGAAGTGCACGTGGATCCGCCGCCCGGCCAGGGCGTTCGGGTCCAGCCCGAGCCGCCGCCCGTTGGAGCGCAGGTACGACAGGGCGATGTGCGCGGACTCCTTCATCACGTCGCCGAGCTGGCCGGTGAGGGTCAGCCCCGGTTCGCCGTCCATGCTGGTCGCCTCGATGAAGAGCACGTCGCCGCCGGCCCCGGTGACCGCCAGTCCGGTGGCCACGCCGGGCACCGCCGTCCGCTCCGCCGACTCCGGGGTGAACTTCGGCCGGCCCAGGTAGCGGGCCAGGTTGCCGGTGTCGACCCGGATCGGCGCCGGGTCGGACGCCAGCGTGACGGCGACCTTGCGCAGGATCTTGGCCAGGGCCCGTTCGAGCTGCCGGACGCCCGCCTCCCGGGTGTACTCGCCGGCGATCAGCGCCAGCGCCTCGTCGGCGACGGTCACCTCCTCGGCGGTCAGCCCCGCCCGCTCCCGCTGCCGGGGCAGCAGGTGGTCCCGGGCGATGGCCACCTTCTCGTCCTCCGTGTAGCCGTCCAGGGTGACCAGCTCCATCCGGTCCAGCAGCGGGCCGGGGATGGTCTCCACCACGTTGGCGGTGGCCAGGAAGAGCACGTCGGACAGGTCGAGGTCGACCTCGAGGTAGTGGTCGCGGAAGGTGTGGTTCTGCGCCGGGTCGAGCACCTCCAGCAGGGCTGCCGCCGGGTCGCCGGCGTAGCCGACGGCCAGCTTGTCGACCTCGTCGAGGAGCACCACCGGGTTCATCGAGCCGGCCTCGCGCAGGGCGCGGACGATCCGGCCGGGCAGCGCGCCGACGTAGGTGCGCCGGTGGCCGCGGATCTCCGCCTCGTCCCGGACGCCGCCGAGGGACACCCGGACGAAGTTGCGGCCGAGCGCCCGGGCGATCGACTCGCCGAGGCTGGTCTTGCCGACCCCGGGCGGGCCGGCGAGGGCGAGCACCGCACCGGAGCCGCGCCCGCCGACCACGCCGAGGTTGCGCTCGGCGCGCCGGTTGCGCACCGCGAGGTACTCCAGGATGCGGTCCTTCACGTCGGCCAGGCCGGCGTGGTCGGCGTCGAGCACCGCGCGGGCCGCGGCCAGGTCGGTGTTGTCCTCGGTACGCGTGTTCCACGGCATCTCGAGGACGGTGTCGAGCCAGGTACGGATCCAGCCCGCCTCCGGGGAGGCGTCGCTGGCCCGCTCCAGCTTGCCGACCTCGCGCAGCGCCGCCTCGCGGACCTTCTCGGGCAGGTCGGCGGACTCGACCCGGGAACGGTAGTCGGCGGAGCCGTCCGGCTCGTCCTCGCCGAGTTCCTTACGGATCGCGGCGAGCTGCTGGCGCAGCAGGAACTCCCGCTGGGACTTCTCCAGCCCCTCGCGGACGTCGCTGTTGATCTGCTCGGTGACCTCCTGCTCGGCCAGGTGGTCCTTCACCCAGCCGACCAGCAGCTCCAGCCGGGCGGTGACGTCCGGGGCGGCGAGCAGCTCGGTCTTCTGCGCCAGGCTGAGCCAGGGCGCGTAGCCGGCCGCGTCGGCCAGCTCGGAGAGGTCGGTCATCCGCTCCATGGCGTCGATGACCTGCCAGGCACCGCGCTGCTGGAGGACCGAGGTCATCAGCGCGCGGTACTCGCGGGCGAGTTCCCGGGCCTTCCCGGCCGGGGCGGGTTCGTCGAGTTCGGTCGCCTCGACCCAGAGCGCGGCGCCCGGTCCGGGCACGCCGGAGCCGATGCGGGCACGGGCGAGGCCGCGGATGACGGCGGCCGGCTCGCCGCTGGGCAGCCGGCCCACCTTCTCGATGGTGGCGATCACGCCGACGGAGCCGTACTCGCCGTCGATGCGGGGCACGGCGAGGAGGGTCTTGTCGCCGCTGGCGCGGGCCGCGTCGACCGCGGCCTGGGTGGTCGGGTCGAGGGTCACCGGGATGACCATGCCGGGCAGCAGGACTGCGTCGGTCAGGGGAAGTACCGGAAGAGTTGCCATCGAACACCTGCTATCACGTTGGGTTGAGCGTGACAGGCTCAAGTAACAAAGCGTGCCCCTTGTTCCGCATTGTGACCCACGCCACTCCCCCGCTCCGGCCGCCGACCGCCGGCGGCGCCCGGACACGCCATTCCGCAGGCCAGATTTGCCGACTCACCGAATGGCGAACGGCGGGTATTGTTGCGAATTTGCCGCGCGATACGTCAAACTCTTAGCCACACCCCGCCCGACACAGGGAGTAATGGCGATGGCAAGGAAAGTAATCACCGTTCTGACCGACGACCTGGACGGCGGAAAGGCCGACCGGACCGTCGAGTTCAGCCTGGACGGCGTGGCGTACACGATCGACGTCTCCGACGAGAACGCGGGCGTTCTGCGCAAGGCCCTGGACCCGTACATCAGCGCTGGCAGGCGGATCGGGCGCGGGCCGGTGGAGACCGGGCGCGCCGCCCGCCGGACGACCCGGCCGGCCACCTCGGGAATGGACCGCGAGCAGAACCGCGCCATCCGGGAATGGGCCGCCAAGAACGGCTTCGAGATTTCCGAGCGGGGCCGCATCCCCGTGTCGGTGGTGGAGGCGTACAAGAACCGCTGAACCCTCCCGGCTCACCGTCGGGCATCCCGGGGTCACGCTGAGAAATCGGCGTGGCCCCGGTCGGCTTTTCCCGGGGTCCACAATTTTCGCCACGAGCGGCCGCCGGTACCCGCACAGGGTGACGGCCGGGGTCGCCCGGGTACGCCCCGGACGGCCCCGGCCGTCGCGGTCGGTCAGTTGACCCGGATCCGCACCACGTCGAAGGCCGGGGTCTGGTTGGCCCGCTCCATCATCGGGATGCGGTGCGAGCCGTCGCCCGCCCAGACCGCGCACTGCGCGACGCCCGACTGCGGCAGGCCGGGAATCTGGATCAGCACGTCGTCCGGCTGGGCGTTCCCCTTGCCGTCCTCGGTCGCCACGAAGAACGCCGGCACGTCCTGGGGATTCGGCGGCTGGCGGAGGCTGTTCAGCATCCGGCACGCGGTGTGGAAGTGGCCCCGCACCAGGCCCTGGTCGTTGAGCAGCGAACTCTCCAGGTAGTAGCCGCCCTGGCCGGCCGCGAGGAAGCGGTCCCGGACCAGGTTCCGGGTGGTGACCCGGAGGGTGAACGGCTGGTTCCGCCGGACCTGGTTGGGGAACTGGGTGATGAGCAGGGACGGATTGTTCGCCGCCGCGCCGACCTCACCGAACGCGGTGCTCACGCACCGGTTGCCGGCCTGGAAACCGTCGTGCGGCTGCAACCGGCTGTTGTTGCAGTCCTTGGCGAGCACGCCCAGCCCGTTGCCGTTGTTCCCGCCATTGTTGCCGCCGTTCTGACCACCGTTGTTGTTCCCGCCGTTCTGACCACCGTTCTGGCCGCCGCTGTCGTTGCCACCATTCTGGCCGCCGTTCTGCGGATTGTCGGCCAGCGCGCACTGGGCGAGCTGGTCGAGTCCCTGCGGCCGTTGCGCGACCCGGCCGATCGCGGTGGCGATCCGGTTCAGCGTCGCGGTCCGCTTGTCGGCCAGCGGCTGAAGAATCGCGTTGTTGACGAAGTCCTGGCCGCTACGGCCGCCGTCGGCGGCGAGCCGCCGGTTGGCCTCGGCGATCTGGGCGTCCAACAGGGCGAGGTTGCGGTCCACCTCGTCGCGTGCCTGATCGGGCACCTGCGGCAGCCGGCTCTTCACGTCCGGGCAGGCCACCACGGGCGCGGCGGCGCCGGCGCCGCCGCCCCGGGTCTGCTGGCACTCGGCGGCCGACAGCTGCCCGTCACCCCAGTGGTTGCGCACCCAGCGGCCGTTCTGCCAGGTCCGGGTGGTGCTGCCCTGGCCACTCGGCGCGGTCGCGCCCGGGCTCGCCGCGGTGCACGCCGCCGAGGCGGTACGGAGGTTCGTCCGCCGGTCCTGGGCGGACGAGATCTGGGTGACGGCGACGATTCCGCCGAAGACCGCGAGCGTGCCGACCACGGCCAGCAGCCGCTTGCTCCGCGCGTTACCGGATGACCGGCGCGCCCGTGTGGACCTGCGCATCGAATTGCTCTCCTTCTCGATCCGGTAGTTGACTCGTGACCCCGGCGGACCGACGGAATTCGGGGTGAGGAGCACTGCGACGTTCCGGTTGCACGTCGATGACCGACGATGCCCTTTCCGCACCGTCGCCCCGCCTTGCGGTGCGGCGGGGAAGACCTGCGTCCATTCCCGCTTAGGTACGGAGCGGTCGCGGGGAAGGTTCAACCGTGATCGGGAGAATTCGCGGAGCGGTGCCCGCGGGTTCCGGGCGGCCGGTCCCGGCGACGCGCCGGATCAGTCGGCGCAGAGGTGGTCGAAGGCGAAGCCGCCGTCGAGTTCGTCCCGGCGGGCGGCCAGCCGGCGGATCTGCTCGCGCAGCTCGTCCCGGTCGACCAGCGACGGCTCGGCCCCCTCGCGGTCACGCAGCCGCTCCCCCACGGCCACCGTGGCCAGGTCCTCGGCGAGCCGGCCCGACGCCACCCCGAGGGAGAGCCGCTGCGCGAAGAGCTGGACCCGCTCGACCAGGCACCGGCCGGGCCGCACCTCGACCCAGCACCAGCCCTCGGCCGGTCCGTCGGTCCAGCTGACGTGCAGGCCGCGGACGATCGGGTCGGCGAGGCGCCGCTCGACGTACGCCTCGACGGCACCGGTCCGGGTCAGCGCCCCGAGATCGTTCACCGGCCCGCGCCGGCCGTCCGGGAGCCGGCCGACGATGTCCCGGAAGCCGACCGCGTACCCGCTCTCCGGTCCACTGCCGGCGGCGTACGCGCGGGCGTCGAGGACGTACTCGACGAGCCGGCGGGCGTGGTCGGCGCCGCGCAGCGTGGCCGACTCGACCCGCAGCACCGGCAGGCCGACCGCGACACACACCGTGGCGGTCATCCGCTCGGCCCGGCGGGCCGGGGAGCCGGGCGCCGCCGGCGGGGCGAACGCCACGGCGAAGACCGGCCGGCCGGTGTCGGCCGCGCACACCACCTGGTCGAAGCCCTCCCGGATGGCGGTGCTCCACTGGTTGCCGGTGACCCCCGGCGGCCGGCCCTGGACCAGCTCGCTGAGCCGGCGTGACGGGTGGACGACCTGCCCGGCCCGGGTGAACGGCGGCGTGCCACCGGCCGCGATCGGACGCAGCCAGGAGGCCGCCACGCTGCCGGTGCTCGTCATCGTCGCCAGATCCATCCGTCGGTCGCCAGACCGGCCCGAGTGTAGGGCGTCGACCAACCGCGAGGTGGAGTTGGGCTACCGGCTGCGCCGGCCGGCCTGGGGCGCCGGGTACGCCACCGAGGGGTGACCCGGGACGAGTGGGCCGCGCGCCGCTGACCCGGCACCCGTCGACCGGTGCGCCCGACGGCGGACACCTCTAGGCTCGGCCGGGTGCACAGCGGACGGACCCCGGAGCGGTTGACCAAGCGCAGTCTCGTCGCCGTCTCCCACGCCATCGAACGGGCCGCGCTGGCCACGGCCGAGGACGGGCCGCTGGTGGTGCTGGCCCTCTTCCAGCGGCTGCCGTACTTCACCCGGGAACGCGCGGTCTACGGGCGGATCGCCGCCCGGGCCGCGGTGACCGTGGTCGGCATGGCCGGCCCGACCCCGGCGGAGCTGCCGCCCGGCGGGTACGGGGTGGTGCTGGACGAGGCCGAGGAGCTGGCCCGGGAGTGGACCGTGGTGGCGCTGACCCCGCGCTTCGGCGCGACGCTGGTGGCGTACGACCGGGCTGAGGTGGCGCCGGCGGCGACGCTGGAGTCGGGCCGGCTCTTCGACGGGCACTGGGGCTTCCGCCGGGACGAGGCCCTGCACGAGGTGATCCGGCTGCGCGAACGGCTGGCCGGGCGGCTGCCCGCGCCGGCCCGGGCCGGGCTGGACGAGGCGATCGCCCGGGTCCGCGACCTCCCGGCGGGTCCGGGTGAGGCCCGCGCCGAGGCGGCGATCCGGATGCTGGCGGCACGGGGCGAGCGGGCGTACCGGCCGGAGCCGACGGAGGGGTCGGCGGGGCTGCTCGACGAGCCGGGGCTGCGCCGGTGGACCGGCGTGGACGGGGTGACCGCCTCCGGCACCCTCCCGGTGGCTCTGGTCGGCGTACGGGTCGACGAGCCGCCGGGCGCGCCGGAGCGGTTCGGCCGGCGCAGCGCGGCCCGGGAGGGCCAGGCGGTCCTCGGGGCGGTCACCGCCGTGCTGCGCCCGGTGGACCGGGCGGTACGCCTGGCCGACAACGAGTTCCTGCTGATCCTGCCGGCGCTGGACGAGCGCGCGGCGGTGGCCGTGGCGGGGCGGCTGCACGAGGCCGTGGCGGCGCTGGCCCGGTCGTACCCGTTCGTCGCCTTCGCCGTGCACGCGGCGGTTGCCGTGACGACCCGCCGACCGCTGCCCGTGGCCGAGGTGCGGCACGCCGTGGAGTGGGCCGTCCGGGAGGGCGTGCCGGTGGCTACCCTGGCCCCGGAGCACGCCACCACCGCCCGCTGAACCACGGATGACGCCCGGGCCAGGACTGAGCCGCGTGGAAACGGGTACGCCAGGCCCGGTCGGTCGCCGTGCGGAGCGGAGGTGGGCATGACGCGGCAGCAATTCGGGTTTCTGGCCGGGTTTCTCCTGGTCGCGGTCTGGGCGCTCGGTGGGGCCGGCGCCGCGGTGGCCGCCACGCTGGCCGGGCTGGTCGGCTGGCTGCTCGTCCGGGCCGTCGACGGCGACGTCACCGTGCCCGGCCTGGCCGACCGGGTGAGCGCCGACCGGCGCCGTTGAACGGGGACGCCACGATGACCGGCACCCTGCCCCGGCGCGGCACCACCCCGCCGTCCGGCGACCGCGCGTCGCGGGGCACCCGGCCACCCCGTGCCACGGCCGGGCCGAAGGCCGGCGCGCCACAGGCCACCGCGCCGCAGACCGCCGCGCCCCGCAGCGCGGTCGCGCCGGCGCCCCTTCGCGCCGAGGAGGCGGTCGCCCGCCTCGCCGAGGACGCGGCGCGGCGTACCCCGGGGGTCTCGGCGCCGGCGGCCACCGCCCGGGTCGACGGCGCCGCCGCCCGCGTCGACCTCGCCGTGGTCGTCGACCACGGCGTCCACCTGCCGACGGCCGCCGAGGGGGTACGCCGCCGCGTCGCCGCCGGGATCGAGGCGCACACCGGCCGCACCGTCGACGCCGTCACAGTCACCGTGGTGCGCCTGCGGCTCCCCGGCGAGACGCCGGCCGGCGACCGGTCCGGAGGCTGACGTGCGTACGGCCAACCGGGTCGCCACCCTGCTGCTGGCCGCCGCCCTGCTCGGCGGCGGGGCGCTGGTCGCCGTCGCGGGGCTGCTCGCCGCCCTGGGCCGGCCCGGGCCCCTGCCGCCCGACTGGCCCGCCGCGCTGGCCACCACCCGCTGGCGGGACGCCCCGGTCCGCGCCGTCGCCGCCGCCGTCACCCTGCTCGGCCTGGTGGTGCTCGCCGCCGAGGTGCGCCGGTGGCGCCCGGTCCGGCTGCGGCTGGCCGAGGACGACGGCTGGCACCTGCACCGCCGCTCGGTGGAGCGGCGGCTGGCCCGGGCGGCCCGCTCGGTGCCGAGCGTCCGGCGGGCCCGGGTGCGCGTCCGCCGACGCGGGGACGTCTGGCGGCCCCGGGTGACCGCCACCGGCGACCCGGCGGCCCGCGCCGACGTCGAGTTCGCGCTCCGCCGGGAACTCGACCGGCTGGCCGCACCGCACCGGCACCGGATCGAGGTCCGGCTCGTACCGGCCCGGCGGGCGACGTGAGCAACGCCGCGCACCGGCTGCTCTGGACGGTCGTCGCCCTGCTCCTGGTGGCGGCGGGCGGGACCGCGCTCGCCGTCGGCACCGGGCGGCTGCCTGGCGGCGACAGCCCACTGCTCGGCGCCGGCCCGCTCGCCTGGTGGCGGGCCGGTACGCCGTGGAGCCCCCTGGCCGTGGCGGTCGGCGGGGCGCTGTTGGCCCTGCTCGGGCAGCGACTGCTCGTCGCCGGGCTGCGGGTGCCGGGCCGGCTCGCCGGCACCCTGACGCAGCCCGGGAACGAGGGTGCGCGCACCCGGGTGGCCGGCGGGGTGCTGACCGACGCGCTGGAACGGGATCTGCTGCGGTCCCCCGGGACCCGCCGGGCCCGGGTGGTGCTCACCGGGCCGGTGACCCGACCGGACGTCTGGGTGGAGCTGCGCCTGGCTCCGTACGCCGAGGTGGCCGCCGCCCGCGACCAGGTCGACGCCGCGGTGCGGCGGTTCGCGGCGACGGTCGGCTGCCGGCCCGCGCACCTGGACGTGACGGCGTTGCTGGACGAGCCCGGACGGTGACCGCCGACACCGGAGCCGATACGCGACCATGGGCGGGACCCCCGAGGAAGGGAGCCCCCGTGCGCGTGGTGTCGCTGGTGCCGTCGTTGACCGAGGCGGTGGCGCTGACCCGGCCCGAGGTGCTGGTCGGCGCCACCGACTGGTGCACCCACCCGGCGGGGCTGGACGTCGCCCGGGTCGGCGGGAGCAAGTACCCGGACCTGGACCGGGTGCTCGCCCTCCGGCCCGACCTGGTGCTGCTCAACGAGGAGGAGAACCGGCGGGAGGACGCCGACGCCCTGCACGCCGCCGGCGTGCCGGTGCGGGTCACCTTTCCGCGTACCGTCCCGGAGGCGTTGACCCAGCTCGGCGAGCTGGTCGCCGCGCTCGGCGGGGCCGGCGAGCCGGAGTGGCTACGGGCCGCCCGGCGGGCCTGGGACGCGCTGCCCGCGCCGACGGCGCCCCGGGCGGCGGTGGTGCCGGTGTGGCGGCGGCCCTGGGTGGTGCTCGGCCGGGACACCTTCGCCGGTGACGTGCTGCGCCGGCTGGGCGTGACCAACCAGTGGGCGGACGACGCGGAGCGCTATCCCCGCCCGGGCCTGGCGGAGCTGCGGGGGCGGCGGCCGGAGCTGGTGGTGCTGCCGGACGAGCCGTACCGGTTCACCGCCGAGGACGGGCCGGAGGCGTTCCCCGGCGTACCGGCCGCGCTGGTCTCGGGCCGGCACCTGACCTGGTACGGCCCCTCTCTCGCCGAGGCGCCGACGCTGCTCGCCACCCAGCTCGCCCAGCCGCTCTGAGCCGCGGAAACGGGGCGAACGGCCCCGCTGCGCCGGGCCCTTCGCGCCTGCCCGGCGCCGCCGCCCCCGGGGTGGACTGCGAGCAGGAGGAGAGGAGTGCAGCCATGGAGAGCAATCGGCTGATCGTGGTGGGCGTCGACGGCTCCGACGGCGGGCGGCGCGCGCTGGACTGGGCGGTCGACGAGGCGGTGGCCCGCGGCGGCGCGGTGCAGGCCGTGGTGGCCTGGCGGTGGGACCGGATCGAGGTCGGTCCGATGACGAACGCGACCCCGCCGGACGACGAGCGGCAGCGCGCGGTGACCCTGCTCGACGACGAGATCCGGGGGCTGGTCCTGCGCAAGGGGGCGGCCTGCCCGGTGGCCGGGGAGGTGGTGGAGGGTCCGGCCGCGGACGTGCTCACCGCCGCCGCCCGCACGGCCGACCTGCTGGTGCTGGGCAGCCACGGCAACAGCCGGCTGCGGCACACCGTGCTCGGGTCGGTCAGCGAGGAGTGCGTCCGCAAGGCGAGCTGCCCGGTGGTGGTCGTGCCGGTGCCGGCCACGACGACGCATACCTCCACCGAGCCGGCGCTGCGGGCCTGACCGGACGCCGACGACGGCCGCCCCGGTGCGGGGCGGCCGTGCCATGTCCGCCTGCCCCGCCTTGCGGTTCGGCACCGCCCGGCCGGCCCGGGCACGTGCGTGGGCCCCGCCGGGACGGCGGGGCCCACGGGTGGGGCGGTCAGGCGACCGGGGTGGCGTGCACCGGGTCCAGCTCCATCAGGGTGGTGTCGTCCACGTCGTACCCGACGGCGTTGTGCACCTGCACCACCCCGGCGACCTGGGCGGCGAGCCGGCCCGCCAGCTCGACGGCGCTGCGCCGGTCCAGCCGCCCGTCCAGGGTGACCTCGCCGTCGCGCACCTGGACGGTGACCAGGCCGTCCCGGACGGCGAGCACCTTGCGCAGCACCTGCCGCACCACGTCCTCGCGGATCTCCGCGTCGGTGCGCAGGTGCACCCGGAGCAGGTCGCCGCGGGTCACGATGCCGACCAGGCGGCCCAGGTCGTCCAGCACCGGCAGCCGCTTGACCACCTCACGGTCCATCAGCCGCGCCGCCGCCGGCAGCGACGCCTGCGGCGTCGTGGTGACCGCCGGGGCGGTCATCAGGTCCCCGGCCACCAGCGCGCCCGCCTTCTCCCGCGCGGTACGCCGGCGCCGCCCCTCGAAGACCCGCCGCTCGTCGGGGTGGCCGGCCCGCTCCACCTTGTGCAGCAGGTCCGCCTCGGAGACCACCCCCAGCACCCGGTCGAAGGAGTCCACCACCGGCACGGCGCTGATGCCCCGCCGGATCAGCACGTCGACGATCTGCCGGTACGGGGTCTCCTCCCCCACCGTCGCGACGTCCCTGGTCATCACGTCGCCCACCTGCCACGTCCTCATCACGACCTCCTCGACCCGGTCTTCCACTCGCGACGGTAGGCGCGTTGGGCGCCCCTGGTCAGAGGCGGTCGACCGGCCGTGGAAGGTCCTCCGGACCGGGCCGGAAGGGGTCCAAGGTCCCGGTCCGGAGCGGCCCGGTCGGCCCTGCCCGCGCCGGCGCCTGAGAGGTGGAATGAAGGTGCCACCGGAAAGCGCGGTGCGAGGCACAAGAAGGGACGTGGAGACCATGACCGCGACAGTCGAGCGGATCACCGCCAACACCAGGATTCCGGCGGCCGAGACCACCCGGGACGTCGAGACCACCCGGCAGAAGGCCACCCGGTACGTCTTCGCCGGACTCCGGATCGCGCTGGCCTGGACCTTCCTCTGGGCGTTCCTGGACAAGATGTTCGGCCTGGGGCACGAGACCGCGGCGAAGAACGCCTGGATCAACGGCGGCAGCCCCACCAAGGGCTTCCTGGCCTTCGGTGCGGCCGGCCCGTTCAAGGGGTTCTACAACGGAATCGCCGGCGCGGCGTGGGCGGACTGGCTGTTCATGCTCGGCCTCCTCGCCATCGGCGTGGCCCTGCTGCTCGGCATCGGCACCCGGATCGCCGCGGTCGCCGGCGGGATCCTGATGGTCATGATGTGGACGGTCGTGCTGCCCCCCGAGAACAACCCGTTCATGGACGACCACCTCATCTACGCGGGCCTGCTGGCCGCGCTGGCCCTGGTCGGCGCCGGCAACACCCTCGGCCTCGGCAAGGTCTGGGCGAAGCTGCCCATCGTCCAGCGGCTGCCCTGGCTGAAGTGAAGTCACCGACGGCAGTACCCACCGGGCGGGCGTCACCGAGAGGGGGCGCCCGCCACTTTCCGTGCCCTCACCGGTCCCCGCCGCCACGCCGCGGCGGGGACCATCGCGTATCGGCCGGTCACGATCGGGCAGGATCGACGGTGACCGCACCGTCAGCACCGAGGAGACCCGTTCATGGAGAAGCCCGAGGTTGGCCCGATCGAGGGCGCGCCGCCCGCCGATCTCGTCATCGAGGACATCACGGTCGGCGAGGGCCCGGAGGCCCGCCCCGGCCAGCTGGCCAGCGTGCACTACGTCGGCGTGGCCCACTCGACCGGCCGCGAGTTCGACGCGTCGTGGAACCGGGGTGAGACGTTCGAATTCCCGCTGGGCGGCGGCCAGGTCATCGCCGGCTGGGACCAGGGCGTGGTCGGCATGAAGGTGGGCGGCCGGCGTCGGCTGACCATCCCGCCGCACCTGGGCTACGGCGCCCGGGGAGCCGGTGGCGTCATCAAGCCGAACGAGACGCTGGTCTTCGTGGTGGACCTGCTCGGCGTCCGCTGAGCCGGCCGACCCGCCCAGGGCCGTCGGCGGTCACGCCGGTGGCCCTGGGCGGGTCGGGCCGGTCAGGCCGGAACCAGCTCGCGGACGGCCGCCCGCTCCCAGCCGGCGGGCGCCGAACCGGCCACCACCCGGACCACCCGGTGCAGGCCGGTGACCCGCAGCACCCGGGCCACCACCGGATCGGGATCGACCAGCACCAGCTCGCCGCCCCGGGCCCGCACCCGCAGGTGCGCGGCGGCCAGGGCGCGCACCCCGGCCGCGGAGAGCACCCGGACGCCGGACAGGTCCACCCGCAGCACCGGACGCGCCGGGGCGGCCCAGAGCGCCGCCCGGAACGACCCCACGGTGGCGATGTCGATCTCGCCGACCGCCCGGACGTCGACCACGTGGTCGGCCACCTCGATCTGCACGTGGAACCGGTCGCTGCGCTGCCCCATGCCAGCAACCTATCCGTCGGGACCGACAGTTCCGGCCGGCCGGCGCCGGGATCCGGGAAGGTCCCGGGTGGCGACCCCGAACGCCCTCCGGGGGAACCCTCAGGTGTCGGCCACGACGTGGCTCTCCCAGGCCCAGGCGGCGATCTCCACCCGGTTGCGGGCGCCCAGTTTCCGCTGGATCCCGGCGACATGGCTCTTCACGGTGCTCAGCGAGATGAACAGTTCCGCCGCGATCTCCTGGTTGGTCCGGCCCCGCGCGATCGCCCGCACCACTTCGATCTCCCGGTTCGACAGCGGCGGGCGGAACCGGCCGTCGGCCGGCGGCGCGGGCGGGTGGAGGTGCCGCAGCAGCCGCAGGGTCAGCGAGGGGGAGACCAGGGCGTCGCCGTTGTCGGCGGCCCGCACCGCCTCGACGAGCAGCGCCGGACCGGCGTCCTTGAGGATGAACCCGACCGCGCCGCCGCGCAGCGCGCCGTAGACGTACTCGTCGAGGTCGAAGGTGGTCACCACGACGACGCGCAGCGGGTCGGCCACCCCCGGTCCGGCCAGCGCGCGGGTGACCTGAAGCCCGTCGAGCCGGGGCATCCGGATGTCGACCAGGCAGACGTCGGGGCGGAGCCGTCGGGCCTGCTCCACCGCGTCGACCCCGTCGACGGCCTCGGCCACCACCTCGATGTCGGATTGGTCCTCCAGGATCATCCGCAGGCCACCGCGGACCATCGCCTGGTCGTCGGCGAGCAGCACCCGGATGGTCATCGACGCTCCCCGGTGGACCCGGGCAGGACGGCCGTGACCGACCAGCCGCCGTCGGGGCGGGGGCCGGCGGCGAGCGTTCCGCCCAGGGCCTCGACGCGCTCCCGCATCCCGACCAGCCCGTATCCGTGCCGGCGGGGGTGCCGGGCCGGGGGTGCCGGGCCGTCGTCGACGACCTCGACGACCGCCGTGCCGGCCTCTCCGGTCACCGTGACCGCCACCGTGCCGGCGTCCGGGGCGTGCCGGGCCACGTTGGTCAGCGCCTCGCGGACCACCCGGTACACGGTGGCCGTCACCTCGGGCGGCCAGCCCGGGTCGTGGTCCGGCGCGCGCAGCCGTACCGCCACGCCCTGCCCGGTGAAGCGGTCGACCAGGTCGGCGAGCCGCTCGGGGCCGGCCGAGGCGGGGGCCGCGTCGGCGCTGTCCCGCAGGATGCCGACGAGGCGGCGCATCGCCGCGAGCGCGTCGGAGCCGGCCGCCTCGATGCCGGCCAGGGACTCCCGGGCCCGCTCCGGGCGACGCCCACCGACCAGTTGCGCGGCCTGGGCCTGCACGACGATGCCGGTGATGTGGTGGGCGACCACGTCGTGCAGCTCCCGGGCCAGTTCCAGGCGCTCGTCCCGGCGTACCCGCTCGGCGGCGGCCCGGCGGCGGGCGTCCACCAGCCGCAACCCGCCGCCGACCCCGACGGCGAGCAGCCAGGCCAGCGCGTTCCACCAGGTCAGTGCGGCCGCACCGGTCCGGGGCCAGGACCCCGCGCCGCTGATCGCGGAGACCGCCGCGGCCACCACCACGGCCATTCCGCCGACGGCGACCGCGGCGGCTGGGCGGACCGGCAGCGCCCCGACCGCCGAGGCGACCAGCACCGCCAGCGGCAGGGCGGTGGCCGGGCCGGGCTCGTGCGGCAGCCCGGCCACGTCGGCGACGAGGACGGCGACCGCGGCGACCACCAGGCCCGCGACCGCCGTCCACCCCCGATGCCGCCGCCGGACCAGGGCGAGCAGGGTGACCACCACGCCGACCGCGCAGCCGAACACCCAGTACGCGCCGCCCCAGCTGCCCGCCACGGCGGCCGACTGGACGACGATCGCGGCGGCGCAGCCGAGCCCCAGCCCGACCTCGGCCGCCGCGGTCCACCGGTCCGGATCTTTCATGCCACCCAGGCTAGGCACTCGCGTCCGGGCCCGAACCGGTCGAAAGTACGGTCGCGGCGGGCGGGAACCGTGCCGTGGACCGATGGCCGGGCCGGCCGGTCGGCGAACGCTCGGGGTATGACCGACGAGAACTCCCCTCCGGTGCTGCACGCCGAGGGCCTGACCAAGCGGTACGGCCGGCGCGTCGCGCTGTCCCACTGCGACCTGCGGATCCCGCGCGGCCGGGTGATCGGCCTGGTCGGGCCGAACGGCGCCGGCAAGTCCACCCTGCTCCAGCTCGCCTGCGGGCTGATCACCCCCACCGAGGGCAGCCTGCGGGTGCTCGGCGCCCGGCCCGCCGCCGACGCCGCTCACCTGGCCCGGGTCGGCTACGTCGCCCAGGACACCCCGGTATACGCGTCCCTGACCGTCGCGGACCACCTGCGGATGGGTGGCTGGCTCAATCCGTCCTGGGACCGGGCCCTCGCGGAGCGGCGGATCGCCCAGGTGGGCCTGAACCCGTCGCAGCGGGCCGGCCGGCTCTCCGGCGGGCAGCGCGCCCAGCTCGCCCTGACCGTCGCCGCCGCGAAGCGGCCCGACCTGCTGATCCTCGACGAGCCGGCCGCCGCGCTGGACCCGCTCGCCCGGGACGGGTTCCTGCACCACCTGATGGGCCTCGTCGACGAGCTGGGCGTCAGCGCGCTGCTCTCCTCGCACCTGCTCGGGGACGTGGCCCGGGTCTGCGACCACCTGGTGGTGCTGGCCGGCGGCCGGGTGCAGCTCGCCGGGGACGTCCCCGACCTGCTGTCCCGCCACCACCGGCTGACCGCCCCGCACGGTGCCCTGGACCGGCTCCCGGCCGGCGTGACGCCGGTTCGGCGGGAGTCGGCCGACGGGTACGACCGGGTGGTGGTCCGCACCGGGGGCGGGGCGTCGGCGCCGCCCGGCACGGCGGAGCCGGTGGGGTTGGAGGAGCTGGTGCTGGCGTACCTGAGCCGGGCGGCCGGCGACCCGACCGGTCCGGAGGTGGCGCGGTGATCCGGTTGACCTGGCGGCAGTTCCGCGCCCCGGCGCTCACCGGCCTCGCCGGACTGGCACTGCTCGCCGCCTACCTGATCCACCTGGGGCGGGCCGTCCGGCACGACCACGCCACCTACCTGTCCCGATGCCGGGCCGGCGCGGACTGCGCCGGGGCCCTGGCCCAGTTCCTCGGCGACCACCAGAACACCCTGCTGTACGTGGCCGGGCTACTCGCCCTGGTGCCGGCCGTGCTCGGCATGTTCTGGGGCGCGCCGCTGGTCGCCCGGGAGCTGGAGACCGGCACCCACCGGCTGGTGTGGAACCAGAGCGTCACCCGGACCCGCTGGTTCGCGGTCAAGCTGCTGGTGGTGGGGGCGGTCGCGGCCGCCGTCACCGGCCTGGCCAGCCTTCTGCTCACCTGGGCGGCCGGGCCGGTGGACCGGCTCGCCGGGGACCGGTTCAGCACCATCGTGTTCGGCGCCCGGAACATCGCGCCGATCGGGTACGCGGCCTTCGCGGTCGCCCTCGGCACGGTGCTCGGGCTGCTGGTCCGCCGGACGCTGCCGGCGATGGCGCTGACCGCCCTCGTGTTCACGGTGGTCCAGTTCGTCATGCCGAACCTGGTCCGCCCGCACCTGATGCCACCGGTCACGGTCTCCCGTCCGATGACGGCCGAGGCGATCAACGAGGCGCGCGGGCTGGGCAGCATCACCGGCGCCCCGGTGGTCAAGGGGCTGTCCGTGCCCGACGCCTGGGTCAGCGACGTCAGCGAGCTGCGCACCGCGGACGGCCGGCCGCTGGCGGCGGACCGCTTCGACCGCTGCTTCCTCGACCCGCCGCGCACCGGGGCCACCGGCACCTTCGGCGACACGGCGGTCTGCCTGGGGCGGCTCGACCTGCACGTGGAGCTGTCCTACCAGCCGAACCGGCGCTACTGGACGTTCCAGTGGCTCGAACTCGGCAGCTACCTGGCGCTCACCGGGCTGCTGGCCGGCTTCGGCCACTGGCGGATCCGGCGCCGGGTCGGCTGACCGCCGGCGGGGGGCGGCCCTCGGCGACACGCCGCCGGGGGCTGCCCGGCCGGGGCATCGGCGAGGAAGAATGACCCGATGGTCGTTCCCCGCCCACGCCCGCCCCTGCTGATCCGGCCGGTCCGCGAGCCGGCCACCGTGCCGCCGCCGCTGGACGGGCCGTGGGCCCCGTCCGACGTCCGGCTCGACCGGGCCGAGCTGCTGCCGCTGCCCGACGGCGCGCACGGGCCGGAGGACGTGCTGATCCACCCGGACGGCCGGGCGATCAGCGGCGACGAGGACGGCCGGCTCTGGTGGTGGCCGGCGGACGCCCCGGCCGGCACCCGCCCGACGCTGCTCGCCGAGACCGGCGGCCGGCCGCTCGGCGTCGAATTCGATCCGGTCGACGGCGGGCTCGTGGTCTGCGACGCGTACCGGGGGCTGCTGCGGGTCACGCCCGACGGGACGGTGCACGAGCTGACCGGCACGGCGCCGCCGGTGCACCTGGCCGACAACGCCACGGTGGCCCGGGACGGCACGATCTACTTCACCGACAGCTCGGACCGGTTCCCGCTCTCGCACTGGAAGCGGGACCTGCTGGAGCACCGCCCCAACGGGCGGGTCCTGGCGTACGACCGGCGCACCGGGCGGACCGACGTGGTGGCGGACGGGCTCTACTTCCCCAACGGGGTGGCGCTGACCCCGGACGAGTCGGCGCTGATGCTGGTGGAGACGGCCACCCACCGGCTGTTGCGGGTCGACCTGCCGGACGGCCGGTCCACCGTGCTGACCGACCTGCCGGCGTATCCGGACAACGTCTCCGCGGTGGGCGACGGGACCTACTGGATCGCCCTGCCCAGCCCCCGGCTGCCGATCATGGAGAAGCTGCTGCCGCATCCCCGGGTACGCCAGCTCGTCGCCCTGCTGCCGGGCGCCGTGCAGCCACAACCGCGTCGGTACGGACTGGTCGCGCTGGTCGACGGCACCGGGCGGGTGCTGCGCACGCTGCACGGGCCGAGCGGGGCGTACCCGATGATCACCGGCGTGCGGCAGCACGGCGGGCAGCTCTGGCTGGGCAGCCTGACCGCGACCGGCGTGGCCCGGGTCGACCTGACCTGACGGCCACGGGGGGGGGGGGGGGGGGGGGGGGGGGGGGGGGGGGGGGGGGGGGGTCTTGGGGGGGGGGGGGGGGGGGGGGGGAGGAGGGGGGGGGGGGGGGGGGAAAAAAAGGGG
>NZ_JBVJJA010000033.1:0-28536 GCF_055586005.1 Micromonospora sp. NPDC051924 | reverse complement strand
ACCCACCCCACCCCCCACCCCCCCCCCCCCTTCCCCCCCCCCCCCCCCCCCCCCCCCCCCCCCCCCCCCCCCCCCCGCCCCCCCCCCGTGGCCGTTCCTCCCCGGTGGTCAGCCGCCGTTGCTCTTCGACGGGGCGGGGGCGGGCGCCGAACCGCCGGCCACCGCGCTCGGGTGCGGCGTGGCGCTGGGCGTGGGCTTCAGCCCGGCCGGTACGGGCAGCGCGCTGCCCTTGGCGAACTCGTCCCAGCTGACGTTCCAGGCCGTGAAGCCGTTGCCCTGGTCCAGCTTCACCTCGGTGCCCTTGACGGTCACCAGGTCGCCGACCTGCGTGATGCCCATCAGCCAGTCGGCCGCGGCGGCCGAGACGTTGGTGCAGCCGTGGGAGACGTTGATGTTGCCCTGATCCCCCTCCGACCACGGCGCCGAGTGGATGAACTCGCCGCCCCAGGTGAGCCGCTGCGCGTCGTCGACGTCGACCACGTACCCGCCGTTCGGGTCACCCCGGGTGTCGAAGGTGGTCCGGTCGAACTTCTCCATGATCACCATCGTGCCGCTGGAGCTGGGCGTGCTCGACTTGCCCAGGCTCACCGGCACCTTGCGGAGCAGCTTGCCGTCCTGGTAGACGGACATCTGCTTGGTGGCGTTGTCGATGTCGAGCGAGACCTGCCGGCCGACCTTGGAGGTCGCCGAATGGTCGGCGTCCCCGATGGCGTCCTTGCCGATCGGCAGCCCTTCCAGCGCGCTCCGTACGCTGATCTTCGTGCCGGACTTCCAGTGGTCCGGCGCCCGGTATTCGACCTGCTTGCCGTCGGACTCCCACGACCAGGTGCCCGGCTGCGGCGGGTCGGTCTTCACGAACAACCGGCGCTGCACGTCCGCCCTGGCCTCTTTCGGAATGGGCGGGTCGAATGTGACGACCACCGGCATCGCCGTCCCGTACGTCTGATTGCTGGTGAAAAGCAATTCGCTGGTGACGGCCTGTTTGGTGGATTTCGCCATGGTGGTGAACGTCGTCTTCTGCGTGGTCGTTCGCCCGGAACCGCCGGTCGCGGTCACCTCCGCCGTGTACGTCCGCGAGTTCTCCAGCGGGCGGGCGGGCACCCAGCTCGACCCGTCCTCACGCGGCTCCGCCGGCACCGATCGACCCTTGTCGTCGGTGAGCTTCACCGCAGTGATCTTCCCGCCGCTCACCTTGGCGCCCACCTCGGCGCTGACCGGCACGTTCTTTGTCCGGTCGGCCGGGGTCAGGCTCACCGACAGCGGGGCCGTCGCCTTGCCGTGGCCCGGCTTCAGGGCCGACTTCTGCTCGGCGGTACACGCCCCGATCACCAACGGAGTGGCTGCGATGGTCACCGCAAATAGCGTCAATCGCCGCCTCACGTTCATATTCCGCACCCCATTTCCAGATCCCCTTGGCTCACATTCTGTACGGCCGCAGGGAAGCCGTGGCATATTCGGCGGAATTGCTCGCCGGGGGTGACTTCGATTTCGGCTGCGGCGTACGGAAATGGGAATCGGCGACGTGGAAAGGGTCGTGTGTCACGCCTGCGCCCGGTGGCGCCGGACGGGGCGGGACGACCGGTTCAGCCCCAGTCGTCGGAGCCGTGGTTACGGTCCCAGCGCCCGCCGATCGGCGGCGTGTCCAGCCGGGTGGGGCCTTCCGCGTTGCCGGCGAGGTCGTTGTCCTCGACCCGGCAGTCCACGCAACTGCCCTGTGCGGTGACCCAGAGCCCGTGCGTCTGGGCCTGCGGCCGCCGGCTGTCCCAGATCCGGTTCCCCCGGATGCTGGCCGAGTCGAGGGCGGCGTTCACCGTCAGGCCGGCCCGCGTCGCCGGCGCATCCGGCAGCTCGTACGGGGTGCCGGGCGCCGGGGTGTCCGCGCTCCAGGCGGTGAAGGCGTCGGGGCGGATCGGCGCCAGGGTCAGCGTGGCGGCGTCGTTCGCCGCCACCGCGGCGATCCGCTGGCCGACCCGGACGATCTTGCCCCGGTGCTCGTCGTGCTGCCAGTTGGCCCGCCGGTCGACCACCTGCTTCTCGCTGTACCGGACCGAGTCGCCACCGCCCCGCGCGGCGCCGCCGCACTGCCGGCCGTTGTTCCGGATCCGGTTGTTCACGATGATCGCGTCGACGAGCGGCCGGTCGATCCGAATCGCGTCCAGGCTGTTGCCGTAGAAGTCGTTGCTCTCCAGCACGATCTCGCGGGCGTGCTCCTGCTCCTCGCCGCCCAGGCTGCGCTGGTGGTAGCCGTACCGGCCGTTGCCGCTGATCCGGTTGCCCCGGATGGTGTACGGCCCGGGGGTGTTGCCGATGCTGATCCCGTCGTGCAGGTTGCCGTCGATCACGCAGTCGGACACGATGCCGCCCCGGCCGGCGGAGTGGGTGGTGCCCTTGGCGGACACGTGGAAGCCCGCCTCCAGGTTGCCGGTCATCGTGCAGGACGAGACGATCAGCCCGTTGGCGCCCCAGTCGGAGATGCCGAACCGGTTGCCCTGGGCGTGACAGCCGATGATCCGGATGCCGCGCGGCCGCAGCTCGCTGGCCTCCTGCAGCTCGAGGAAGATGCCGTTGGTGGCGTTGCCGACCGCCGAGCAGTTGACGATGTTCACCCGCTCGACGCTGCCCCACCCGCCGATGCCGATGCCGATGCCGGCGCCGCCCATCTCGGTGCCGTTGTCCAGCCGGCCGCAGCCGGCGACCAGCACCCCGTCGATCAGGCTGTCCTGGAGGAAGTCGCAACCCAGCCCGGTCGCCGCGGTGTGGTGGATGTAGAGGTTGCGGAACACGCCCCGGACCACGTACTGGAGGCCCAGCCCCTTGGCGAGCGGGTTGTACTCGGCCGACGCCACCCCGGAGCCGTCGATCTCGAAGTCGGCGAAGGTGCAGTACGCCAGGTGCCGTTCCCGGTCGGCGCCGTGCAGCGCGGCGGTGTGGAAGGCCAGCGGGGTGGGATCGGCCCGGTTGCCCGAGTTGCTCAGCACGAAGCGGGTCGCGCCGGGGCCGGCCCCGACCAGCGAGACGCCGGCCCGCCAGACCGTGCCGGCGTCCCGGATCGAGTAGACGCCGGGTGGGCAGTAGATCACCCGGGCCCGCCCGTCGGCGGCGTACGCGTCCCCCAACCGGTCGACCAGGGCGGCGAACGCCGGCTGGTCGTTGGTGGTCCCGTCCCCGGTCAGGCCGTGCTCCCGCGCGTCGCAGAGCAGCGGCGCGCCGGCCACCGGGTACGGGCGCAGGCCGCCGGCGGAGGGCATGTGCGGGTAGCCCATCCGTCTCCTCCCCGTCGACGACCGGCCTCGCTTTCCCGGTCGGGCGGAGAAGAAACGACACGGCCCCGGCCCCGGTCTGGGGCCGGGGCCGGGAGCGCGCCTCAGACGTTCGCCACCAGCAGGGCGGGCTGCTCGACGCAGTCCGCCACGTGCCGCAGGAACCCGCCGGCCACCCCACCGTCGCAGACCCGGTGGTCGAAGGTGAGGCTGAGCTGGGTGACCTTGCGGACCGCCAGCTGCCCGTCGACCACCCAGGGCTTGTCCACGATCCGACCGACGCCGAGCAGCGCCGCCTCCGGGTGGTTGATGATCGGGGTGGAGCCGTCCACGCCGAACACCCCGTAGTTGTTCAACGTGAAGGTGCCGCCGGTCAGCCGGGCCGGGGGCAGGCCGCCGGCCCGGGCGGCCGCGGTGGTCTCCGCGAGGGCGGCGGCCAGCTCGCGGGTGGTCAGCCGCTGGGCGTCGCGCAGCACCGGGACGACCAGGCCCCGGTCGGTCTGCGCGGCGATGCCCAGGTGCACCCCGGCCGACTGGACGATGCGCTGCCCCTCGGTGTCCACATGCGCGTTCAGCTGCGGATACCGCCGTAGGCCGCTGAGGCAGATCCGGGCCAGCAGGGCCAGGATGCTGACCGGCGCGTCCGGGGTGGCGGCGTTGATCGCGGCGCGGGTCTCCAGCAGCCCGGTGGCGTCCACGTCCACCCAGATGGTCACCTCGGGGATCTCCCGCCGGCTGCGGGAGAGCTTGTCGGCGATCGCCTTGCGGATGCCGGTGAGCGGGATGACCACGTCGCCGTCACCGGTGGGCGCGAGCCCGACGTGCGGCTCGGACGTCTCCGGCACGGCGGCGAGCTTCGCGGCCGGCGCGGCCGACGCCGCCTCGACGTCCGCGCGGCGGATCACGCCGCCGGGCCCGGTGCCGGTCAGGTCCGCCAGGTCCAGGCCGCGCTCCCGCGCCAGTCGCCGGACGATCGGCGAGATGACCAGCGGGGCGCCGGCCGGCGCGCCCTGAGCCGGCGATCCAGGGCCGGTCGTCGCCGTCCGGCCGGCGACCTCCGCCCCGGCGGGCGCCGCAGCGGCCGAGGCGTCCACCCCGGTCGGGACCGGCTGCGCCGGCGTGCCGTCCGCCGCCGCGCCGGGCTCGGGCGCGAGCGCCAGCCGGGGCCGCCGGCGGCGGCCGGAGCCACCGTGCCCGGTGCCGTACCCGATCAGCACGTTGCCGGAGCCGGCCCGCTCCTCCTCCCGGTAGGTGGCGTGCGGGTCGTCCCCGCCCGCGCCGTCGAGCGGCGCGATCGTGATCAGCGGCTGGCCCACCGGGCGGACCTCACCCGCCGCGCCGTGCAGGGCGACGACCCGTCCGGCGTACGGGCAGGGCACGTCGACGACGGCCTTGGCGGTCTCCACCTCGACCACGGTCTGGTCGACGCTGACCACGTCGCCGACGGCGACCCGCCACTCGACGATCTCCGCCTCGGTCAGCCCCTCCCCGAGGTCGGGCAGGAGGAAGTCCCGGGTTCCGACGGCGGTGGTCATGCCGCCACCCACCGGGTGTCGGGCTGGTCGTCCCACTGCAGCCGGGCGACGGTGTCCAGCACCCGGTCCACCGAGGGCAGGTGGGTGTGCTCCAGCATCGGCGCCGGGTACGGGATGTCCAGGCCGGACACCCGCAGCACCGGGGCGTGCAGGGCGTGGAAGCAGCGCTCCTGCACCCGGGCGGCGATCTCCGCGCCGACCCCGGCGAAGCCCTGCGCCTCCTGGATCACCACGCACCGGCCGGTCCTGCGCACCGACGCGACGACCGTGGCGTCGTCGAACGGCACGATGGTGCGCACGTCCACGACCTCCAGGTCCCAGCCCTCCTCGCGGGCCGCCTCGGCCGCCTCGAGCGCGACCGGCACGGCCGGGCCGTACGCGACCAGGGTGGCGTCGGTGCCGGCGCGGCGCACGACGGCCTTGCCGAACGGCGCGGTACGGGCCGGCAGCTCCGCCTCGGCGCTGGAGAAGTAGAGCTTCTTCGGCTCCATGAACACGACCGGGTCCGGGTCGTCGATCGCCTCGCGCAGCAGCGAGTACGCGTCCTCGACCGTCGCCGGGGTGACCACCTTCAGCCCGGGGGTGTGCGCGTAGTACGCCTCGGAGGAGTCGCAGTGGTGCTCCACCCCGCCGATGCCACCGGCGTACGGGACCCGGATGACGATCGGCACGCTGAGCGCGCCCCGGGTGCGGTTGCGCAGCTTCGCCACGTGCGAGGCGATCTGCTCGAACGCCGGGTACGCGAACGCGTCGAACTGCATCTCGACCACCGGCCGCAGCCCGGACATGGCCAGGCCGACCGCGAAGCCGACGATGCCGGCCTCGGCGAGCGGGGTGTCGAAGCAGCGCTTGTCACCGAACCGGGCCTGGAGCCCGTCGGTGATCCGGAAGACGCCGCCGAGCTGGCCGACGTCCTCGCCGAAGACGACCACCCGCTCGTCGTCGAGCATCGCGTCGGCGAGCGCCGCGTTGAGCGCCTTCGCCATGGTCATGGTGGCCATCAGGCGTCCCCCTCCTCGTCCCGGGCGGCGGCCAGCTCGGCGCGGACCTGCTCGCGCTGCTCGACCAGCTGCGGGGTCGGCTCCGCGTACACGTGCTCGAACAGGCTGAGCGGGTCGACCTGCGGCTGGACGTTCATCTGGTCGCGCAGCGCGGCGGCGTACGCCTCGGCCTCGTCGGCGATCGCCGCGACCGCAACGTCGTCCAGCACCCCGCGGTCGTGCAGGTACGCCTCCAGCCGGGCGACCGGGTCGCGGTCCCGCCACGCCTCGACCTCCTCGGCGTCCCGGTAGCGGGTCTGGTCGTCGGCGTTGGTGTGCGGCTCCATCCGGTAGGTGTGCGCCTCGACCAGGAACGGCCCCCTGCCGGACCGGGCGTGCTCGACCGCGCGGGTGAGCACCGCCAGGACGGCCACCGGGTCGTTGCCGTCCACCTGCTCGCTGGGCACGCCGTAGCCGACGCCCTTGTACGCCAGGCTCGGCGCGGCGGTCTGCCGGGAGAGCGGGACGCTGATGGCGTACTTGTTGTTCTGCACGAAGTAGACGACCGGGGCCTTGAACACGGCCGCGAAGTTGACCCCCTCGTGGAAGTCACCCTCGCTGGTGGCGCCGTCGCCGATGAAGGCCAGCGCCACGGTGTCCCGCCCCTGGTACGACTCGCCGTAGGCCAGGCCGGCGGCGTGCACGCACTGGGTGGCGAGCGGGGTGCACTGCGGCGCGGTGTGCGTCGCGGCCGGGTCGTAGCCGCAGTGCCAGTCGCCCCGCAGCAGGGTGAGCACCTCGACCGGGTCGATGCCCCGGGAGGTCAGCGCCATCGACTCGCGGTAGGTCGGGAAGACCCAGTCGGTGTCCCGCAGGGCGAGGACCGCGCCGACCTGGCACGCCTCCTGGCCTCGGGAGGACGGGTAGACGGCGAGGCGGCCCTGCTTGGTCAGCGCGGTGGCCTGCACGTCGAAGCGGCGGCCGACGACCATCCGGCGGTACATCTCCCGCAGCGCCTCGACCGACGGCTCCGGGTAGTCGTCCCGGGCGGGCAGCGGCGTGCCGTCCGGGTTCAGCAGCCGGACCGGCTCGGTGGCCGGCAGCAGGCCGGCCGACGGATCGGGGGCGGCCGGGGTGGCCGGCCGGCGGGTGCGGGGGGATGCCCTGCGGACCGCCTCTGGTGTGGTCGTCACGGCGGGGACCTCCTGGACGTGTGGTGGCCCTATGCTCCTGCTGTCGGATGATTGACTCAACGTCGCGGATGAACGCGGGACGAATGGCGCTGGGAGGAGGCCTTGATGAGCCAGGAGACCGGCACCACACCGGGCACGGCGGGTGGAACGGGACGTTCGGCCGGGCCGCTCGACGAGGTGGACCGGCGGATCCTGCACGAACTGGTCCGGGACGGCCGGCTCTCGATCCGTACGCTCGCCGAACGGGTGCACGTCTCGCGCACCAACGCGTACGCCCGGCTGGAGCGGCTGGTCCGCGACGGGGTGGTCACCGGGTTCCAGGCGCGGGTCGCCCCGGAGCCCGCCGGGCTGGGCACGTCGGCGTACATCGCGCTGACCATCGAGCAGAACACCTGGCGAGAGGTGTCGGCGGAGCTGGCCCAGGTGCGCTACATCGAGCACGCGGCGCTGCTCAGCGGCGAGCACGACGTGCTGGCCCTGGTCCGCGCGCCGGACAACGCCACCCTGCGGGACGTGGTGCTCGACCGGGTGCAGAGCATCGCCGGGGTGCTGTCGACCCGGACCTGGCTGGTCTTCGGGGAGTTCGACGGGACGCAGAGCCCCTGGCCGTGACTCAGCGCTCCGGCGGGGACTCCAGGCCCTCCCGATCGGCCAGCTCCAGCAGCGGTTCGAGAGAGAAACGCCGCCCGTCCAGGCCGGCGTGCGGGTCACCCCGCTCGGCGAACCGGGCCGGCATGCTCACCACGTCGAAGTCCTCCGGCCGCGCGTCGTCCAGCTCCGCCCAGTCCAGCGGCGCGGACACCAGCGCCCGCGGGGTGGGCCGGATGGAGTACGCCGAGGTCATGGTGTGGTCGCGGGCCATCTGGTTGTAGTCGACGAAGACCGGCCGGTCCCGCTGCTCCCGCCACCAGGTGGTGGTGACCAGATCGGGCAGCCGGCGCTGCATCTCACGGCCCAGGGCCAGCACCGCCCGCCGGCAGTCGCCGAAGCTCCACCGGGGCTCGATGGACAGGTAGACGTGGATGCCCCGGCCGCCGGTGGTCTTCGGGTGACCGACCAGGCCCAACTCGTCGAGGAACGCCCGTACCTCGTGGGCGACCGGCACCACCTGGCCGAAGTCCACCCCGGGCATCGGGTCGAGGTCGATCCGGAGCTGGTCGGGGTGCTCGACGTCGTCCTTGGACACCGGCCACGGGTGGAACCGCAGGGTGCCCAGGTTGGCCGCCCAGGCCACCACGGCCAGCTCGGACGGCGCGACCTCGTCGGCAGTCCGGCCGCTGGGGAAGGTGATGTGCGCGGTGCGCACCCAGTCGGGCGCGCCCGCCGGCAGCCGCTTCTGGTAGAACGCGTCGCCCTTGTTGCTCTGCCGGGTGGCGATCTTCGCGCCCTCGAACACCCCGCGCGGCCAGCGCTCCAGCATGGTCGGACGGTCCCGCAGGGCGCGCAGGATGCCGTCGCCGACCGACAGGAAGTAGCTGACCACGTCCAGCTTGGTCAGCCCGCGCTCCGGGAAGTACGGCTTGTCCGGGCTGGAGACGCGGACCACCCGCTCCCCCACCCGGATCTCCTCCGCCGCCGTGGTCGCCACGCCTCACACCGTACGACGCGGCGGCGCGCCACGCGGGGATGTCGTCAGGCGATGAGCAGGACCCCGACGGCGATCAGCGGCACGGAGACGAAGAGGAAGATGCCGACACCGGTGAGCACTCGGCCGCCGCCTGCGCCCTCCCGCTCCGGGGCTAGGCCGAAGGTCGACCGGGCCGGCAGCATGCCGATCCGGCTCAACGTCAGATCACCGGTCATCCCCAGCAGCGCGCCGACCAGCATGAACGCCACGCCGAGCCGGTGGGTGAACTCGCCGCCGCTGACCGCGACCCAGACGCCCACCGCGACGCCGATCACGACCACCGCGATCACGAAGAGCACCAGGGCTTCCCGCAGCCCCTTGATGACCGTCGACATGTGCCGCCCTCCCCGCGCACCGGGCCCGCCCCGGTACGCCGGACGACATTCTGCCCGGTCGATGCCACCGGACGCAGTCCGGCGCCCGTCGGACGGTCACCACCGACGGGCGCGCGGCGGCCGGACGGGCGCGCTCCGCCCGTCCGGCCCGTCGCGTACGGGTCAGCCGTTCTCCTTCTGGAGCCGGCTCATCAGCAACTTCTTGCCCTGGTCGCCGGCCTTGCGATTGTTCTCCTGGATCTTGCGGAACCAGGTCGCCAGCTCGGTGTCGCCCCGATCCTCCGCGTCCGCGATGTACGTCTCCATTTGCCAGATGTGCTGGAGTGACATCTGCACGGCGTGGATCAGGTCGTAGTTCTTGTCCTTCACCGGGCTCATCGGCTCTCGGACCATGGTCGCCACGGCGCACCTCCCCCTGCGTCGACTTCCGGAGCCCCGCGCTTACCCGTCCGGGGCCGGTTCACGCCCCCGTCCCGCGTCCGGTGGCCCCCGACCGGCACGGTTACCTGCGGCGGGCCCCGGGTAGGGGAGGCCGCATGGCGGAACTGGCAGCGCTCTGGATCGTCCGGCACGGGGAGAGCACGGCGAACGTCGCGGCGACCGCCGCGGAGGCGTCGGGCGCCGAACTGATCGACCTCACCCACCGGGACGCCGACGTGCCGCTCTCGTCCACCGGCGAGGAGCAGGCCCGGGCGACGGGCCGGTGGCTGGCCGGGCTGCCGGAGCAGCGCCGCCCGGACGTCGCGGTGGTGTCGCCGTACCTGCGCGCGGTGCAGACCGCCGAGCTGGCCCTGGCCGGCACCGACGTGCCGGTCAGCCGGGACGAGCGGTTGCGCGACCGGGAGCTGGGCATCCTCGACGGGCTCACCCCCCACGGGGTGCGGGGCCGCTACCCGGCCGAGGCGGAACGCCGGGCCCGGCTGGGCAAGTTCTACTACCGGCCGCCCGGCGGCGAGTCCTGGACCGATGTGGCACTGCGGCTGCGCGCCCTCCTCGGCGACCTGCGCCGCGACCACGCCGGACGGCGGGTGCTGCTGTTCGGCCACGACGCGCTGGTCTTCCTGCTCCGCTACCTGGTGGAGGGGCTGACCGAAGAGGAGTTGATGGGGCTCACCCGCCAGCAGGTCATCGCCAACTGCTCGGTCACCGGCTGGTCCGCCGACGACGCCGGCCGGTTGACGCCGGACCTGTTCAATGACGTCGCCCACCTGCACCGGCAGGGCGCGCGCCCGACCCGGGAGGACGAGGTCCATGCCGAGCCGGTCTGAGGTCATCACCCCCGCACTGCTGCGCGACTGGGCGCTGCCCGTGCCGACCGGCGGCAAGGAGGCCCGCGGGACGGTGCTGGTGGTCGGCGGGTCCCGGTTCACCCCCGGGGCGGTGCTGCTCGCCGGGGTGGCCGCGCTGCGCGCCGGCGCCGGCGTGCTGCAACTGGCCGCCGCCGAGTCCACCGCCGCCGCGCTGAGCATCCAGGTGCCGGAGGCGCTGGTGGTCGGCCTGCCCGAGACGGACGACGGCGCGGTGCGGGGCGACCCGCGCGACCTGCTCGACGGCCTGGTGGCCGAGGCGGACGTGGTGGCGGTCGGCCCCGGCCTCAAGGACATCGACGCCACCCGGGGCCTGCTGCACCTGGTGCTCGACGCGGCCGGCCCCCAGGCCTCACTGGTGCTCGACGCGTACGCGCTCGGCGCGCTCAGCCACGAGCCGGACCTGCTGGTCGGCTCGGGCCGCAGGGTGGTGCTCACGCCGAACCTCACCGAGGCCCGGCACCTGCTCGACCGCGAACCGGGCGACGACCTGGACGCGGAGGCGGTCGAGCTGGCCCGCCGGTACGACGCGGTGGTCTCCCTCTACGGCCACATCGCCACCTCGGCCGGGCGGTGCTGGCGGGAGGAGAGCGGCGACGCCGGGCTCGGCACCTCCGGCAGCGGCGACGTCCGCGCCGGACTCCTCGCCGGCCTGCTGTCCCGGGGCGCCGAGCCGGCGCAGGCCGCGTGCTGGGCCGCGTTCGCGCACGCGGTGAGCGGACAACGCCTGGTCCCCCGGTACGGCCGGATCGGCTTCCTCGCCCGTGAGCTGCTGGACGAGATCCCATACACGTTGGCCACCGTCTGACGGTTGTTGTTCGTCCGTTCGGATGTGTGTAACACCACATTGGCCTCCCTACGCTGGTCCATCGAAGGTGAGCAACCTGCTCGTCTTCCGCCGGCCCGCTTCCCACCAGGGAGTGGGGCACGGCCGGATCGGCCCCCTGGGAGTCTGTGTGAAGAACCTCCGTCGCAAGACACTGGCCGCCGCGTCCGCCCTGACGCTCGGCGTCGGCCTCGCCCTCACCGGCGGGCTGGCTCCGGCGGCGGCCGCCGGACCGGACACCTCGTATCTGGTCCTCGCCCCGCAGGGCGCCAACACCAGCCAGGCCGCCGCCCGCGTGGCGGCCGCCAACGGCACCGTCGTGGCCACCTACGACCAGATCGGTGTGCTCGTCGTCCGCTCGACCAACCCGGAATTCGCCACCCAGGTGGCGGGCGCGGGCGTCGAGTCGGTCGCCGCCACCACCGGCCTGGGCACCGCCCTCGACGAGGGCGAGACCGTGGAGGTCTCCGCGGCCGACGTCGCCAACGCCACCGGCGACCCGGCCATGGAGCCGCTCTACGGGCAGCAGTGGGACATGAACATGATCCGCCTGCCGCAGGCCCACGCGGTGACCACCGGCAGCTCGAACGTCGTCGTCGGCGTGCTGGACAGCGGTATCTCCAGCAGCCACCCGGACCTGGCGACCCAGATCGCCAAGGACAAGAGCACCTCCTGCCTGGGCGGTGTCGTCGACACCACCGAGGCGGCGTGGAACCCGACCACCAGCGACCACGGCACCCACGTGGCCGGCACCATCGCCGCCGCCGTCAACGGCGTCGGCGTGACCGGCATCGCGCCGGGCGTCAAGGTCGCCGCCGTCAAGGTGGTCAACGACGACGGCTACATCTACCCGGAGGCTGCGGTCTGCGGGTTCATGTGGGCCGCCACCCACGGGATGCAGCTGACCAACAACAGCTACTACATCGACCCGTGGGAGCTGAACTGCCGCAACGACGCGCGCCAGCGTCCGGTGTGGCAGGCCGTGCAGCGGGCCATCCGCTTCTCGCAGTCCAAGGGCGTGCTCAACGTGGCGTCCGCGGGCAACTCCAACTACGACCTGGCCCACAAGATCTCCGACTACGGCAGCCCGGACGACGGGACGCCGGAGGCGCGCGAGAACCTGACCAGCGCCTGCATGGACCTCCCTGCGGAGGCTCCGGGCGTGGTGACCGTCTCCGCGGTCGGGCCGACCGGCGCGAAGAGCTACTACTCCTCGTACGGTCTGGGCGTGGTGGACGTGACGGCGCCGGGTGGCGACACCCGGTACCGGACCCAGGGTGTGCGCTCGACCCTCACCGACGCCATCCTGTCGACGACCTTCAACACCGCCACCAAGACCAACGGGTGGGGTTACAAGCAGGGCACCTCGATGTCTGGCCCGCACGCCACCGGCGTCGCGGCGCTGGCGCTGTCCGCGCACCCCGGGCTGACCCCGGGCGCGCTGGCGGCGTTCCTGGAGGGTACGTCGGTGGCGCAGTCCTGCCCGGAGGGCGTCTACAACCCGGTGCCGCTGATCTCGTCGGGCCCGCACGCGTACGACGCGACCTGCTCCGGCGGCGCGCGTAACTCGTTCTACGGCGCCGGCATGGTCGACGCGTACAACGTGGTGAGGTAGGCGGTAGCGAAACCCTGGTGGGGCCCGGCGACACGTCGCCGGGCCCCATCCGTTTCGCCGCTCATCGCTCGGGTAGTGGATCACCGTCGACAGCCCGTACGAGGAGGTGCCGGTGTCCACCGACGCGATCGTCCTGCTCAAAGAGGACCACAAGGAGATGCGCCGCCTGTTCCGCGAGTTCGAGAAGGCGGAGGACGGCCCGGCCGCCCGCCGGCAGGAACTGGTGAACGAGATCCTGGCCGCCCTCACCGTGCACACGTACCTCGAGAACGAGGTGATGTACCCGGAGATCCGCCGGCTCCTGCCCGACCTGGAGGACGACATCCTCGAGTCGTACGAGGAGCACCACGTGGCGGACCTGCTCTGCGCCGAACTCGCCGGCCTGGACGCCACCGACGAGCGGTTCGTCGCCAAGACCACGGTGCTGATCGAGAACGTCGAGCATCACGTCGAGGAGGAGGAGCAGGAGTGGTTCCCGAAGGTCCGCGAGGCGCTCGGCCGTAACCAGCTCCAGGAGATCGGCGAGCGGATGATCGCCCTGCGCCCCGACGCCCCGCGCAGCCCCGAGGACCCGAAGGCGCGCAGGAGCGCCCGCGACGCCGCCACCGCCTGACCTCCACCCCCTGACGGGCCCGACCTGCGCGGTCGGGCCCGTCACGTGTCGCCCGCCGGGATGTACCCGGTAGGATCGGCGCGGGCCGTGACTGGCGCGTGGGGATGGAGCACCATCGGGAAGCGGTCCCGTCGCAAGGACGCACGCCGAGCGCCTGGGCCTTCCGCACGTCATCAGGAGGTCGCATGTCGCCGAACGCCGAGTCCACCGCCTTCCGCAGCGCGCTGGAGGTGATCCGCGCCGTCGAGCCGCGGGTGGCGGACGCCATCGGGCAGGAGCTGGCCGACCAGCGCGAGTCGCTCAAGCTCATCGCCAGCGAGAACTACGCCTCCCCCGCGACCCTGCTGGCCATGGGCAACTGGTTCAGCGACAAGTACGCGGAGGGCACCGTCGGCCGCCGGTTCTACGCCGGCTGCCAGAACGTCGACACCGTCGAGGCGCTCGCCGCCGAGCACGCGAAGGAGCTGTTCGGCGCCGCCCACGCGTACGTGCAGCCGCACTCGGGCATCGACGCCAACCTGGTCGCCTTCTGGGCGGTCCTGGCCGACCGGATCGAGTCGCCGGCCCTGAAGAAGGCCCAGGTACGGCAGGTCAACGAGCTCACCGAGGCAGACTGGTTCGCGCTCCGCCGCGAGCTGGGCAACCAGCGGATGCTGGGCATGTCGCTGGACGCCGGCGGCCACCTCACCCACGGCTTCCGCCCGAACATCTCCGGCAAGATGTTCGACCAGCGCAGCTACGGCACCGACCCGGCCACCGGCCTGATCGACTACGACAAGGTCGCCGAGGCGGCCCGCGAGTTCAAGCCGCTGATCCTGGTCGCCGGCTACTCGGCGTACCCCCGTAAGGTCAACTTCCGGATCATGCGGGAGATCGCCGACTCGGTCGGCGCCACCTTCATGGTCGACATGGCGCACTTCGCCGGCCTGGTCGCGGGCAAGGTCTTCACCGGCGACTTCGACCCGGTGCCGCACGCGCACATCGTCACCACCACCACCCACAAGTCGCTGCGCGGCCCGCGCGGCGGCCTCGTGCTCTGCGGCCCGGAGCTGGCCGACCAGGTCGACCGGGGCTGCCCGATGGTGCTCGGCGGCCCGCTGCCGCATGTGATGGCCGCCAAGGCGGTGGCCCTGGCCGAGGCGCGCCGCCCCGACTTCGCCGACTACGCGCAGCGCATCGTCGCCAACGCCCAGGCGCTCGCCGAGGGGCTGCTGCGCCGGGGCGCGAAGCTGGTCACCGGCGGCACCGACAACCACCTGGTGCTGATCGACGTCTCCGGGTACGGCCTGACCGGCCGGCAGGCCGAACAGGCGCTGCTCGACTCGGGCATCGTGACCAACCGCAACGCGGTGCCGCAGGACCCGAACGGCGCCTGGTACACCTCCGGCATCCGGATCGGCACCCCGGCGCTGACCACCCGGGGCCTGGGCACCGCCGAGATGGACACCACGGCCGAGCTGATCCACACCGTGCTCAGCCAGACCACCCCAGGCGAGTCCAAGGCGAAGTACGTGCTCGACCCAGCCCTGGCCGACAAGGTGAACAAGCAGGCCAGCGAGCTGTTGGCCGGCTTCCCCCTCTACTCCGCCGTCGACCTCGGCTGACAACCTCTCCCGGCGCCCCGCCCGGCCCACCGGCCGGCGCGGGGCGCCTGCTTTCGCCCCTGCGCGTGCTCGCCGGAGGACAGGAACAGGTTCTCTCCATCTGCAAACTTGATGACGCAGACGAGGTGGGCACCGGCCGTGGGCGGACGGCGGCGGTCAGGACGTGGCGCGGCGGCGGAGCGCGCGGAGGCGGTGCAGGACCTCGGTGCCGCCGCGGCCGAAGTGGTCGTGCAGGGCACGGTACTCGGCGTACAGCTCGTCGTAGGCGGCGGCGCGGGCCGGATCCGGGTACCAGGTCTCGCGGCGCGGCGCGGCCATCGCCGCCGAGGCCGTCTCCACGTCGGGGTACGCCCCGGCGGCCGCTGCCGCGTGGATCGCCGAGCCCAGGGCGGCCGGGTGCGCGGCGTCGACCACGTGCAGCGGGCGGCGCAGCACGTCGGCGTAGATACGCAGCAGCAGCCGGTTGGCGGTCAGCCCACCGGCGGCGGTCAGCTCGTCGACGCGTACCCCGGCGGATTCGAACGCCTCGACGACCGTGCGGGCGCCGAACGCGGTCGCCTCGAGCAGGGCCCGCCAGATCTCTTCCGGCCGGGTGGCCAGGGTCAGCCCGACCAGCACCCCGCTCAGCTCGTGGTCCATCAGCACCGAGCGGTTGCCGCTGTGCCAGTCCAGCGCGAGCAGCCCGTGCCCGCCCACCGGCTGGTCGGCGGCGAGGGCGTCCAGCAGCTCGGGCACCGGCACGCCGCGCCGCCGGGCCTGCTCGACGTACCCGGCGGACAGGGCGCGGTCCAGGTACCAGGCGAAGATGTCCCCGACCCCGCTCTGTCCGGCCTCGTAGCCCCAGCGGCCGGCGGTCACCCCGTCCTCGACGACACCGCAGACGCCGGGGACCTCCCGGCAGGCGTCCGCATTCATGATCAGGCAGGTGGAGGTGCCGAGCACGGCGAGCATCCGGCCCGGCGCGACCGCGCCGGCCGCCGCCGCGGTGACGTGGGCGTCGATGCCGCCGACGGCCACCGCGACGCCCTCCGGCAGTCCGGTCCACCGGGCCGCCCGAGGGGTGAGACCACCCGCCCGGGTGCCGGGCGGCAGCACCGGCCCGTCGATCTTCGGCAGCAGCGCGGGCAGCTCGGGGTGGAGCGCGGCGAGGAACTCCGGGCCCGGGTACCGCCCGTCCTGGCGCAGGCCCTTGAAGCCGGCGGCGGAGGCGTTGCGGGTCACCCGTCCGCAGAGCTGCCAGACCAGCCAGTCGGCGGTCTCGATCCACCGCTCGGCCCGGTGGAAGACCTCCGGGTCCTCCTCCAGCACCTGGAGCACCTTGGCGAGCTGCCACTCGGCGGACACCCGGCCCCCGTAGCGGGGCAGCCAGGAGTCGCCCCGGGCGGCGGCCAGCGAGGTGATCCGGCCGGCCTGCCGCTGCGCGGCGTGGTGCTTCCAGAGCTTCGGCCAGGCGTGCGGCCGCGCGCGCAGCACGGTCAGCTCCGCGAGCGGGGTGCCGTCGGCGCGGGTGGGCAGCAGCGTGCACGAGGTCGCGTCGAGGCCGATGCCGACCACGTCGGCCGGCTCGATCCCGGCGGCGCGGACGGCGGCGGGCACCGCGCGGCGCAGCACCTCGCGGTGGTCGGCCGGGTCCTGCAAGGCCCAGTCGGGTGGCAGCGGCGACCCGTCCGGCAGCCACTCGGTGAGCACCCCGCTCGGGTACTCGTGGACCGCGCTGCCCAGCTCCGCACCGGTGGCCACGTCCACCACGACGGCCCGCCCGGAGAGCGTCCCGAAGTCCAACCCGACGACGTACCGACCCACCGTGGCTCCCTCCCCCACCGCCGGGGGGCCAGGCTAGTCGGTCAGCGCAGGGGCCGCTTCAGGTGGTAGCGGTGCACCTCGGTGCTGCCCTGCACGTTGTTCACGTCCTCGGCGGCGGAAACGAGCTCCCAGCCCTCGCGGCCGACCCGGTTGAGGTGCGCGATGGCCGTGTCGCCGTACGCGGTCACGTCGGTGCGCGACCCGTCCGGGGCGTACCAGACGAACGAGACGTGGAAGTTGCGGCCCTGCCCCTGATAGCGGCGGACCAGCAACGCGTACTCCCAGGCAACCATCGGTCCATTATCTACGGACGGACCATCGGCCGGATGGCGGCCAGCTCGTCGGTGATCAACGCGGCGAGCCGGTCCAGCCCGAGGTCGATCCGGTCCGGCGTGACCGCGCTGACCGACAGCCGCAGCGCGTTCACCGGCGCGCCGTCGTCGTAGAAGTGGGCCATCGGGGTCCAGAGCACCCCGTACTCGCGGGCGGAACGGTGCAGCAACCCGTCGTCCACCTCGAACGGCACGGTCACCACCACGAAGAAGCCGCCGGCCGGGACGTTCCAGCGCACCGGACCGCCGGCCGGGAAGCGGCGCGCCAGGCCGTCCACCAGGTGCCGCAGGTTGCGGGCGTACGCGGCCCGCTCCCGGACATTCGCCGCCACCAGCGAGCAGTCGTGCGCCAGCAGCGCCCCGCCGATCACCGCCTGCGCGATCGGCGAGGTGTTCACGGTGACCATGCTCTTGATCTTGGCGAGCTGGTCGGCGAGCGGCCCGGCCGTCCCGTCCGAACCGGCCACCCGCTGGTCGGCGACCACGTACCCGACCCGGGCGCCGGGCAGCACGGTCTTGGCGAACGAGCCCAGGTAGACCACCCGGCGCCGGGTGTCCAGCGCCTTGAGGGTGGGCAACCGCTCGGCGCTGCCGGCCGGGAAGAGGCCGTACGGGTTGTCCTCGATCAGCAGCAGCTCCTCCTCGGCGGCGAGGTCGAGCAGCTGCCGCCGCTGGGCCAGGTCCATGCTGACCCCGGACGGGTTGGCGAAGTCGGGCATCACGTAGCAGGCGCGCGGGCGCAGCCCCTCGGCCCGGGCGCGGCGCAGCTGCTCCCGCAGGTCGGCCAGGTCGATCCCGGCCGGGCCGCCGGTGACCGGGCGCACCGGCAGGTCGACCAGTCGGGCGGCCCCGGTCAGCCCCACGTACGTGGGCGCGACGGCGAGCAGCACGTCCGCCGGCCCGGCGCGCAACGCCCGCAGCACCAGGAACATCGCCTCCTGGCAGCCGACGGTCACCACGATGGTCTCCGGGTCGACGGTGATCCCCTCGTCCACCGCGAGGTTGCGGGCGATCAGGTGGTGCACGATGCCCTTGGTCCGGCCGTACTGGAGCAGGGTCCGGTCCACCTGGACCGGGCGCAGCCCGAGGTCGTCGGCGAGGTGCCGGCGGAACCGGTCCAGGTGCGCGGGCAGCACGCCCGCGTCGAAGAACTCCTCGTACGGCCGCCCGGCGGCGAACGACACCGCGTCCGGGTAGTGCTGCGCCACCTCGTTGAGGAAGTTCATCGAGTTCAGCGCGGGGTCGTCGACGCTTGCGTGCAGCGCCGCCACAGTCAGGTCCACCGGCTCCACGGTCAGCCTCCAATCAGGGTGCGCAGGTGCCGCGCTGCGGCCGGGTCGGCACAGCCGGCGAGGGTGAGCGCGTCCCGCAGCTCGGCGGCGAGCAGCGCCAGCGCCGCCTCGGCGCCGACCCGGCCGCCGGCCGCCAGGGCCCAGAGCAGGGGCCGGCCGACCAGCACGCCGGCCGCGCCGAGGGCGAGCGCGCGCAGCACGTCGGTGCCGCTGCGCACCCCGCCGTCGAAGAGCACCGCGCACCGCTCCCCCACCGCCGCCGCCACCTCGGGCAGCACCGTCGCCGACGCCGGGGCGCCGTCGAGCTGCCGGCCGCCGTGGTTGGAGACCACCACGGCGTCCGCGCCGGCCTCCGCCGCGCGCACCGCGTCGCGCGGGTCGAGCACGCCCTTCACCACCAGCGGCAGCGGCGTACGCTCCCGCAGCCAGGCCAGGTCCGCCCAGCTCATCGCGGGGTGGAAGACGGCGCCGGTGTGCGCCGCCACCGCGGACCTCCCGGGCGCGCCCCGGTGGGCCAGGTCGTCCCGGCCGCCCGCCAGGTTGGCCGCGCTGACGTGCGCCGGCAGCGCGAAGCCGTTGCGCACGTCCCGCAGCCGCCGGCCGAGGACCGGCACGTCCACGGTGACCATCAGCGCGGCGCAGCCGGCCGCCTGCGCCCGGTCCACCAGATCGGCCACCCGGCCCCGGTCGCGCAGCCAGTAGAGCTGGAACCACACCGCGCCGCCGGCCGCCGCCACCTCCTCCAGCGGCGTGCTGGCCACGGTGCTGGCCACGTAGGGCACGCCGGCGATCCGGGCGGCGGCCGCCAGGGCCACCTCGCCGTCCGGGTGCAGCAGTTTCTGGTACGCCATCGGCGCGACCGCGGCCGGCAGGGCGGACGTCCCGCCGGGCAGTGCCGCCCCGGTACGCGGGGTGTCCACGCCGGTCAGCACCCGGGGCAGCACCGCCACCCGGTCCAGGGCGGCCCGGTTGGCGGCGAGGGTGGTCTCCGCGCCGCTGCCGCCCTCGACGAAGTCCCACACCGCCGCCGGCAGCACCGCCCGGGCCAACTCGGCGAACTCGGCCAGGCTGGCGGGCGGGACGAACCCCGCCGGCTCCGGGGGCTCGGCGGCCGGCGGCGGAACGGGCGGGTCGGTGACTGCCGGTTCAGCCATGCTCGGCCCCGTCCGCCACCGGGCCGGCGGTCCCGACCGACGTCAGGCCGAACCGGTCGCGCAGGAAGGACGCCGCCTGCTCCTGGGCCCGCCGGCCGGCGTCGAACACCCCGGGCATGGCGAAGAAGCCATGGACCATGCCGGCGTACCGGGTCGCCGCAGTGGGGACGCCCGCCTCCCGCAGCCGGGCGGCGTACCGCTCCCCCTCGTCGCGCAGCGGGTCGTGCTCGGCGGTGATGACCAGCGCCGGGGGCAACCCGGCGAGGTCCTCGGCAAGCAGCGGCGAGGCGAGCGGGTGGGCCGCGTCGGCCGGGTCGGCGAGGTAGTGCTGCCGGTACCAGGCGACGGAGTGCCGGTTGAACAGCAGCGGGTCCTCGTCGGCCGCGGCCGGACCGGGCCGCTGGTCGGTGTTCGGGTAGACCAGCAGCTGGGCGACGAGCCGGGGAGCGCCGTCGGCGCGGGCCAGCAGGGTGACCGCGGCGGCGAGGTTGCCGCCGGCGCTGTCCCCGCCGACCGCGAGCCGGTCCCGGTCGACACCGGCCTCGTCGGGGTGCGCGGCGAGCCAGCGCAGCGCGGAGTAGCAGTCGTCGACGGCGGCCGGGAAGCGGTGCTCGGGGGCCAGCCGGTAGCCGACGGTCACGGTCTGGCAGCCGGTGGCGTTGACCAGCCGTCGGCAGATCCCGTCGGCGGTGTCCACGCTGCCGAGCGTCCAGCCGCCACCGAAGAACCAGACCAGGGTGGGCAGCGGGCCGTCTCCGGCCGGCCGGTGGATCCGTACCGGCAGCGGCCCGTCCGGGCCGGGGACCTGCGTGTCGCGTACCGCTGCGACGGGCTCGACCGCGCCGGAGCCGGCACGGATCGCGGCGAGGTCGGCGGCGCGGGCCTCGGCCAGGGTCTGGGTGTAGAGCGGTGCGGTGCCGGCGGCGGCGCGGGCGGCCCGCCACGCGACCACCTGCGGGTCGAGGGCCATGGTGGACTCCTAGCTGCCGGTGGTGACGAAGAGCTTGTCGATGCCGCGCAGGAAGAGGCTGCCGCTGTACGTGAAGTCCCGGGTGACCTGCAGGCGGGGGAAGCGGGCGAAGAGGCGGGGCAGGGCGAGCCGGCCCTCCAGCTTGGACACCGCCGAGCCGAGGCAGAAGTGCAGCCCCACGCCGAAGGCGAGCGACGGCGGGCCGTCCCGGTGCGGGTCGAACCGGTCCGGGTCGGGGAAGCGGGCCGGGTCGCGGTTGGCGGCGGCGATCAGCAGCAGCACGTTCTCGTCCGCCCTGACCGGCACGCCGCCCAGCTCGGTGTCGCGCGGCGCGGAGCGGGCCAGGAAGTGCACCGGGCTCTCCATCCGCAGGATCTCGTCCACGCAGCCGCGGGCCAGCGCGTCGTCGCCGGGCAGCGCGGCGACCACCTCGGGGTGGGCCAGCAGCAGCGGCAGGCCGTTGCTGAACATGTAGACGGTGGTGACGAAGCTGGCGTTGAAGAGCACGATCAGGTTGCTGATCAGCTCCTCCTCGGTCAGCTCCACCCCGCCGGCGTCGAGCACCTCGACCAGCCCGCTGATCAGGTCCGCGCCGGGCTGCCGCCGCCGGTGGGCGATCAGGTCCCGGTAGTAGGCGCGCAGCTCCTCGGCGGCCTGGTTGGCCCGGGCCAGCCGTTCCGGGGTCTTGCCCGCGACGTCCATGTACTCGTCGATCCAGTCGACCCGCTGCCGGTACCAGGCCAGGTCCGCCTGCGGCAGGCCGATGAACTCGGCCATCACCAGGGCCGGGACCGGGTACGCGAAGTCGGCGACGAAGTCCACCTCGGCCCCGCCGGCGCCGGCCTCGGCCATCCGGTCCAGCCGCTCGTCGACGACCCGGACGATCACCGGCTCCAGCGCGCCCAGCCGGCGCGGGGTGAAGGTCTTCGCGAAGACCGACCGCATCCGGGTGTGGTCCGGCGGGTTGATGAACATCATCGAGCTGAGGAAGGTACGCAGGATATCCTGCTGCTCCCAGCCCGGCGGGAAGCCCTTGTACCACTCCGGGTCGCGCAGCACCTGGTCGACCAGGTCGTAGCCGCCGGCGACGGCGGTGATGGTGCTGTGCTCGGCGCGGATCGGGATCGCGTGGACCGGCCCGTGCTCGTGCAGGGCCGCGTACCACGGGTAGGGGTTCTGCCGGCCCTGCTCGCTGTACAGGCCGGTCAGGATCTCGTCGACGTCCACGGCGGTGGTTCCTCCCCAGGAATAGGCGGCGGGGGCGGCGTGGTGCCGACGCCGCCCCCGCCTGGTGTCACAGGCCGAGCAGTCGCAGCGGTACGGCGTCCGCCATGGCCTGGGCGCCGCTGTCGTTCGGGTGGATGTGGTCCCCGGCGTCGTACGCCGGCAGCAGCCGGCTCGGGTGCGCCGGGTCGCGCAGCACGGCGTCGAAGTCGAGCACGCCGTCGAACTCCGCCGTGCCCGCGCCACGCAGCCAGGCGTTCACCGCCTGCCGGGTGGCCTCCTTCTCCTCCGTCCACACCCCCGGTCCGCCGTTGCCCTCGTACGGGGTGACGGTGCCGACCAGGCTGGTCAGGCCGCGCTCCCTGGCCTGCTGGTTGATCTGCCGCAGGGTGGCGATGATGCTCTCGGCACTGTCGCCGTTCATCCAGATGTCGTTGATGCCCAGATGGGTGATGAGGGTGCGCACCCCGGTCTGCGGGAAGACGTCCTCGTTGAGCCGGGCCAGGGCGTTCGGGCCGAGTTCGTAGTAGCCGGGGAAGCCGCCCGCCCCGGGCTCGGTGCCCTCGTGGTTGAGCCGGTTGCCGGAGAGGCTCATGTTCAGCACGCCGGGGGTGCGGACCTCGGGCCGGGCGTCGATGAGCCGCTTGGCGAGGAGGTCCGGCCAGCGCCGGTCCTCGTTGACGGTGCTGCCGTTGCCGTCGCCGATGGAGTCGCCGAGGACGACCACCGCGCCGGGGCTCATCCGGCGTTCCACGTCGACGCCCGAGAGGAACATCCAGCAGCAGTTCGGCTTGATGGTGAAGCCCGCGCCGCCGGCGGCGGTGGTCAGGTCGGTGGCGCCGATGAAGTTGGTGACCCGGGACTGGCCGTGGAACGACACCGGGCCGGTGAGCACCGGGAAGTACACCGTGACGACCAGGTCCTCCTGCTCGTCGACCGGGAAGTCCAGCGGGTCGCTGAGCAGCTCGGCGCCCTTGTTGATGGTGGCCGAGGTGGCGCCGGAGAAGGTGAGCTCCCGGACGGTGGCCGGGTCGATGTCGGACCGGTCCTCGGTGCCGGTGTCGGGCCGGGCGACGGTGGCGTGGCCGACCTTCACGGCCTGCTCGCCGTAGAGGTTGGTCAGCCGGACCCGGAGCCGGTCGCCGCCGACGGTGGTCTGCACGGTCATCCGGATGCTCTGGTTGTTCAGGCCGGTGTTGGTCAGGCCCACGGTGTTGCCGCGGGTCACCGCCGCGGCCCAGCTCGCCGCCCATTCGCTGCGCCCACGCAGGGCGCTGTCGGTGTCGGCGGGGCCGGCGCTCGCGGTGACCGCCGGGGTGCCGGCGATCAGCAGCGTGGCGGCGGAAGCTATGACGTGCCATCTCTTCGGGGTCGGCATTGATCCTCCATCGTCGGCAGCCCCGGGCACGGTCGGATCGACAACGATGCCTGGGTGATGGACCGGAAACTAGCCGTCCACGAAGACGAGCGTCAATCAACCTGATCGACATGATCGAATGCCTTCGGGGTGCCGGCGGGCACCGTTCGGCTCTGTCCTGTCCGGACGCGAGGTGCCTACCCTCGGAACCGGCGGCGGTGCGGTCGCCGACCCTGGCACCTGTCGTCGCGTCCCGGCCCTGACCTGCCCGGACGCCGTTCCCGGCGGCCTGCGCGGGCGGATCCCCGCCGGCCGCCGCCCGATCACGATGGGAGCTCTGCGATGACTGACGGCGCCGACCGACCGACGTCCTATGTGCACCGGGCGCTGGAGCTGTTCGCCGGCTTCGGCGACCGCGAGGCGCTCGTCGGCGGCGGCCGGCGGCTGACCTACCCACAGGTCGCCGGTGAGGTACGCGGCCTGGCTGGTGCGTTGCTGCGGCACGGCGTACGGCCCGGCGACGCGGTGCTGGTGATGCTCGGCAACGCCGTCGAGGGCCCGCTGCTCCAGCTCGCCCTGCACCTGCTCGGCTGCCGGACCATGTGGGTCGCCCCGGTCACCTCCCGACGGGAGGTCGACGAGTTCGTCGCCCTCGCCCGCCCGGACGCCTTCGTGTACGACGCCCGCGACGGCGACTCGCTCGGACCGGAGATCGCCGCCGGGCTGTCGGGCGTACCGGTGCTCTGCCTCGGCCCCGGCGGCGCCGGACCGGACCTCACCACCGACCTGGCCGCGGCGGTCGACCTGCCCGCCGACGTGCCCGCTCCCGAATCGTTCCTGCAGACCAGCGGGACCACCGGCACGCCCAAGCTGGTGCACCACCGGGAGAGCTTCTACCGGCAGGTGCTCGCGCTGGCCGCGGACTTCCGGGCGGCCGGCTTCCCGCTGCTGCGGCACCTGTCGCACTCCCCGATGTGGCTGGCCAGCGGCCAGATCACCACCCTGTTCAACCTGTTCACCGGCGGGGTGCTGTTCCTGCGCGACCGGTGGGACCCGGCGGTGTTCATCCGGACCGTGGACGCCGAGCGGCTCACCTCCACCTTCGTCACCCCGCCGATGCTCTACGAGGTGCTCGACCACCCGGCGCTGGACGGGGCCGACTTCTCCGCCATGTTCATGTTCAACGTGGGCGCCGGGCCCGCCGCGCCGGCCCGGCTGCGGCAGGCGATCGCCCGCTTCGGCCCGTGCCTGCGGATCGTGTACGGGCTCAGCGAGGCGGTGGTGATCTGCGCGTTGCCGGGGTTGACCGAGGACCCGGCGCACCCGGAGCGGCTGCGCTCCTGCGGCCGGCCGTACGGGGACGTGGCGGTGGAGATCCGCGACGCCGAGGGCCGGGTGCTGCCGGCGGGCGCGGACGGCGAGGTGTGGGTCCGGACGAAGCTCAGCTTCGCCGGCTACCACGGCCAGCCGGGGCTGACCGCCGAGACGCTGGTCGACGACTGGGTCCGCACCCGCGACATCGGCCACCTGGACGACGACGGCTACCTCTACCTGGTCGACCGGCTCCAGGACCGGATCCTCACCCGGCGGCGCAGCTGGCCGATCTACTCCCGCCCGATCGAGGACGTGCTCGCCGCCCACCCCGGGGTACGCGCCGCCGCGGTGATCGGCGTGCCGGACCCGGTCGCCGGGGAGCTGCCGTACGCGTACGTGGTGCCGGCGCCGGGGGCGGCGGTGACCGGCGACGAGCTGATCGCGCTGGTGACCGGGGAGCTGAGCGACACCTGGGCGCCCGGCGCGGTGGAGTTCGTCGACGCGCTGCCGCTGAACCGCTCGGCCAAGATCGACAAGCGCGCCCTGCGCGCCCGGTACGCGGCCGCCCACCCGGCCGACGCGGAGTCGGTGGGCACCGTGCTCGGGAGTTCGGCGTGACCCCGCGCCGGGAGCTGTACAGCTTGGTCGGGGCGGACCTGCTGTCCAACCTGGGCACCCGGATCTCGGTGGTGGCCATCCCCTGGCTGGTGCTGGAAACCACCGGCAGCCCGACCCGGATGGGTCTGGTCGCGGCGGCCGAGACGCTGCCGTACATGCTCTCCAGCGCCCTGGCGACCCCGTGGGCGGACCGGTTCGGGGTGCGCCGCACGGCGGTCACGGTGGACGCGGCCAGCGCGGCGGCGATGGCCGTGGTGGCGCTCGCCCCGTGGCTCGGGTTCGGCGCGCTGCTGGTGCTGGTCGCGGTGGCCGGTGGCCTGCGCGGCATCGGCGATCGGGTCAAGCATGTGCTGTTCAAGCCGGCCGCCGAGCGGGCCGGGGTGCCGCTGATCCGGCTCACCTCCGCGTACGACGGGCTGACCCGAGGCATGACGCTGTTCGGCGCGGTGCTCGGCGGGCTGCTCATCGACTGGGTCGGGGTGACCCGGGCGATCTGGCTCGACGCGGCCACGTTCGCGGTCTGCGCGCTGCTGATCGGCGTGCTGGTCCGCCCGCCCGCGCCGACGCAGCCCGCCCCTCGGGAGAGCTACCTGCGCGCGCTGCGCGGCGGCTTCGGCCACCTGCGTACCGACCGGGTGCTGCTGAGCATGCTGATCGTGGTCTCGGTGTCGAACATGTTCGCCAACGCGAGCGTCGCCGTGTGGATCCCGCTCTGGGTCGACCGGGTGCTCGGCGACCCGGCCGGCTTCGGCCTGCTGCTCGGGGTGTTCTCCGGCGGGGCGCTGCTGGGCAACCTGCTCTTCACCGTGGCCGGCGCGCGGCTGCCCCGCCGGCTCACCTTCGCGCTGGGCGTCACGCTCAGCGGCACGCCCCGGCTGCTCGCGCTCGCCCTCAGCGACCACCTGGCGGTGGTGCTCACCGTGACGTTCCTGTCCGGCATCGCGATCGCGGCGGTGAACCCGCTGCTCGGCGCGGCCCTCTACGAGCGGGTGCCGGAGTCGTTGCAGACCCGGGTACTGGGCATCGCCGGATCGGTGGCGTTCCTCGGCCTGCCGGTGGGGGCGTTGCTCGGCGGCTGGTCGGTGGCGCTGCTGGGGCTGACCCCGGCGCTGCTGGTGATGGCCGTGGTCTGCCTGGTGTTCACGGTCGGCCCGCTGCTGCTGACCGGGTCGTGGGTGGGCCGCCCGGCGCCGGAGCCGGCGGTGTCCGCACCGGCCTAGCCGCCGCCGGCGGTACGAGACCTACTCCGGCAAGGTTCGCGCGGCGCCCTGCTCGGCGAGCTGGTCCACGTGTCGTTCGACCCCGACGACCATCCGCGCGAACTCGTTCACCAGGTTCACCTCGTACCGGTCGGCGAGGACCAGCACCGACCAGAGGCAGTCGGCCAGCTCGTGCTCGAGGCGCTCCCGCGCGTCCGGCAGCTCCCGCCGCCCCTCCACCGCCAGCACCAGCTTCGCCAGGTCGCCCACGTCCCCGACGAAGCCGAGCATCAGATCCTCGGCACGCCACGGCTCGCGGCCCTCGGCCACGTGGTGCCGGTCGTACCGCTCGGCGACGGCCCGCGCCCGGGCCTGCAACTCGGCAAGATCCATCCGGGCACTGTAGTCGCCGGATCGGCGTAGGGTCGGCCCATGGCGACCTGGGACGACGTACGTCGGATCGCGCTCGCCCTGCCCGAGACCACCGAGCGGGGCAGCCACAACCCCGGATTGCCGCAACTTGAGTCGATCACGCCGGGGCCCCGCCGGCGGCGCGGACCGCCGCCTCCGGGGTGTCGACGTGGATCGGACCGGGGACCGGCTCGCCGTGGGCGTCGACGATCCGCCAGCCGCCGAGCACCACCACCGGGATGTCGCCCCGGCGCATCGCCAGCGCCACCTCGCTGAGCGTGCCCCAGGAGCCGCCGATCGCGATCACCGCGTCCGCGCTCCACACCAGGATCGCGTTGCGGGCCTGCCCCATGTTGGTGACCAGGTGCGCGGAGACCTCGGCCGGGCCCGGGTCGCTGCCGTCGTCGGGGCGTACCCCGATGACCAGGCCGTCGCGGGCGCGGGCGCCGGCGGCGACGGCGGCCATCACGCCGCCCCCGCCGCCGCAGAGCACGGTGACCCCGCGCTCGGCCAGCAACTCCCCCACCCGCCGGGCGTGCGCCACTTCGGCCGGGGTGGCCCGCGCCGGGCCGCAGACCGCCACCTGCATCCGTCTACCTCCCGAAGAAGGGTCAGGCCGGCGTGAGCACGGCCTCCTTGAGCAGGCGGCGGGCCAGGACGAGCCGGTCCGCGTCGTCGTCCAGGCCGGGCAGATCGCCGACCCGGGTGACCTCGCCGGCGAGCACGGCCCGCAGCGCCGGCTCGCAGGTGCCGGGCAGGGTGATGGTGCGGTCGAAGAGCCGCAGCGCCACCCGGCCGTCCCCGGTCGCGGTGAGCTGCCAGCGCAGTCCGGCCCGCGGCGCGACCCGGCTCTCCGCGTCGAGCGCGGCGAGGGCGGCGGCCTGGGCGAGCGGGCGGATCGGCGCGGGTCGGGCGGCCGGCCAGGCCCGTCCGCGCAACCGGGCGGCCACTGCGGCCGGGTCGGCCCGCAGCAGCCAGTCACGCAGCGCCTCGACGGTCTCGGTCAGTTCCGGCTCGATCGCGTCCGGGTCAGCGACGTCGATGCCGAAGGGCAGGCCGGCGCGCAGCCGGGGGTCCTCGGCGGCGAGCGCCAGCAGCTCTTCGACCAGGGCGTACCGGGTCAGCGCGCGGATGCCCACGGTCAGGTGCAGGGAGCTGGACTCCTGCGCCTGCGCGCTGTGCAGCCAGCCGCGCGGCAGATACAGCGCGTCACCCGGTTCGAGCACCACGTCCAGCGCGGGCCGCCCCTCGGCGACGGCCGACACCTCGTCGGCCCGGCCGCCCCAGGGCTGCTTCTCCAGCGGGTCGGGCAGCACGGGCGGGTGGATCCGCCAGTGCTTGCGGCCGTCGACCTGGAGCACGAAGACGTCGTGGGTGTCGTAGTGGGTGGCGAAGCCCTGGCTGCCGGCCGGGGTCAGGTAGGCGTTGACCTGCAAGGGCTGGGCCAGGGCGGCGCCCAGGTCGCGGGCGAAGTCGACCAGCGCCGGCCAGATCCGGTGCAGACCCTGCAGGACCAGGGTCGCGCCGTCGGCGTACAGCGCCAGGACCTTCTCGTCGAGGACCTGGTCGCCGATCTCGGCGCCCGCGCCGCCTCCGCCGATGTACCGCGCCGCCGGCACCAGCTGGCCGTCCTTCGCCACCCGCAGGAACGGGGTACGCAGGCCGCGCCGGCTGAGCAGCTCGTCGGCGTCGGCGGGGCTGAGCAGGTCGGTGAAGCCGGCGGGGTTGGGCAGCTCGGCGGCCCGGCACAGCAGCGGGCTGCGACCCCAGTGGTCGGCGGCGAACTTGGCCGGTTCCACCGCCACGCAGCGGGCCAGCGCGTCGGTCGCGGAAAACGGAACCGGGGGGGGGGGGGGGGGGGGGGGGGGGGGGGGGGGGGGGGGGGGGGGGGGGGGGGGGGGGGGGGGGGGGGGGGGACGGGGGGGGGGGGGGGGGGGGTAGGAGCCGGAAGGGCCCGCACTCACGCG
>NZ_JBVJJA010000032.1:19534-83897 GCF_055586005.1 Micromonospora sp. NPDC051924 | reverse complement strand
GACGCGCCACCGGAGCGCCCAGCCCACCACCCCCCCCCCCTCCCCCTCCCCCCCCCCCCTCCCCCCCCCCCCCCCCCCCCCCCCCCCCCCCCCCCCCCCCCCCCCCCCCCCCCCCCCCCCCCCCCCCCCCCACCACCTTCGCCCCCAACGACTACTGCCTCGGCCAGTGCGCCGACATCCTGCCGCCGGGCGAGAACGGCAACGCCACCCTTACCGCGATCCTGGCCCACCAGGCCTTCGGCACCCGGCCCGCCCACTCCAGCGACCAGCTCGACGAGTACGCCAACCTGGTCTACAACTACGCCGGGCTCACCGACGAACAGATCGCCAGGTTCTACAACGACGCCTCGTTCGGCGTACCCGACGCGCAGGTGGAGAGCCGGATCCAGCCCCGCTCCGACGTGACCATCGTGCGCGACTCCGCCACCGGCGTACCGCACATCACCGGCACCACCCGCTCCGGCACCATGTACGGCGCCGGCTTCGCCGGCCCCCAGGACCGGCTCTGGGTGATGGACCTGCTCCGGCACGCCGGACGCGGCACCCTCACCTCGTTCGCCGGTGGCGCCCCCGGCAACCGCGACCTGGAGCAGAGCATCTGGGCCAACTCCCCCTACACCGAGGCCGACCTCCAGACCCAGGTCGACGCGCTGCGCCAGAAGGGCACCCGGGGTCAGCAGCTCTACACTGACGTCACCGACTACATCGCCGGCGTCAACGCCTACATCGACCAGTGCGTCGCCGCCGACAACTGCCCCGGCGAGTACAACCTCACCAGCAACGGCAGCCCGAAGCACTTCACCATGACCGATCTGATCGCCACCGCCGGCGTCGTCGGCGGCCTCTTCGGTGGTGGCGGCGGCTCCGAGATCCAGTCCGCGTTGGTCCGGGTCGCCGCCCGGGCCAAGTACGGCGCCACCGCCGGCGACCAGGTCTGGCAGGCGTTCCGGGAGCAGAACGACCCGGAGACCGTGCTGACCCTGCACGACGGACAGAGCTTCCCGTACGGCACCGCCACCGACAACGCGCCCAGCGTGGCCCTGCCGGACGCCGGCACGGTCAACGCCGAGCCGCTGGTCTACAACCGGACCGGCTCCGCCGGCACCTCCGCCACCCTGACGAGCACCAGCACGACGACCGACGGCCTGCTCAGCGGACTCGCCGGGGTGAAGGCACATGGCATGTCCAACGCCGTGGTGATCTCCGGACGGAACACCACCAGCGGCAACCCGATCGCCGTGTTCGGCCCGCAGACCGGGTACTTCGCCCCGCAACTGCTGATGCTGCAGGAGTTGCAGGGTCCGGGCGTCAGCGCCCGCGGCGCCGCCTTCGCCGGCCTCAACCTCTACGTCCTGCTCGGCCGCGGCCAGGACTACGCCTGGAGCGCCACCTCCGCCAGCCAGGACCTCACCGACACGTACGCGGTGCCACTGTGCACCACCGACGGCAGCGCCCCGACCCTCCAGTCGAACCGCTACCTCTACCACGGCCAGTGCCTGGCCATGGAGGTCATCGAGCACACCAACTCCTGGTCGCCCACCCTGGCCGACTCCACCCCGTCCGGCTCGTACACCCTGCGCGCGCTGCGCACGAAGTACGGCCTCGTCTCCTACCGGGGCCTGGTGAACGGGCAGCCGGTCGCCTTCACCAAGCTGCGCTCGACGTACCGGCACGAGGCCGACTCGGCGATCGGCTTCCAGGCGTACAACGACCCGGCGGCGATGGGCTCCGCGGCGGCGTTCCAGCAGTCCGCCGCCACCGTCGGGTACGCCTTCAACTGGTTCTACGTCAACTCCACCGAGGCGGCCTACTACAACTCCGGAGCCAACCCGGCCCGCCCGTCCGGCACCGACCCGAACCTGCCCACCCGGGCCGACGCGGCGTACGAGTGGCAGGGCTGGAACCCGGACACGAACACCGCCACCTACACCCCGACCAGCGCCCACCCGCAGTCGGTCAACCAGGACTACTACGTCAGCTGGAACAACAAGCAGGCGAAGGACTACGGCGCCGCCGACGGCAACTTCAGCTACGGCGCGGTGCACCGCGGCGACCTGCTCGACGGCCGGGTGCGGGCGGCGCTCGCCCGGGGCAAGCTCGACCGGGCCGCGGTCGTCCGGATCATGGCGGACGCGGCCGTCACCGACCTGCGCGGCGAGCAGGTGCTGGGCAACCTCCTGCGGGTGCTGACCAGCCAGGCGGTCACCGACCCGACCCTGGCCGACGCGGTGAGCAAGCTCCAGGCCTGGCAGCAGGCCGGCGCCCGCCGGGTGGAGACCGGCGCCGGGTCGAAGGTCTACCAGCACGCCGACGCCATCCGGATCTTCGACGCGTGGTGGCCGCTGTTGGCCGCCGCGCAGTTCCGGCCCGGCCTCGGCGGCGACCTCTACGGCGCCCTGGTCGACGCCATCGAAGTTAACGAGGCGCCGTCCGGCGGGCAGAACGGCGGCCGCGACGGAACCGCCGTCTGGGCGCTGCAGGGCCAGCCGCACAAGGGCTCGTCCTTCCAGTACGGCTGGTGGGGTTACGTCGACAAGGACATCCGCGCCGTGCTCGGTGACCCGGTGGCCGGCGGCCTCGGCCGCACGTACTGCGGCGACGGCAGCCTGAGCGCCTGCCGGCAGGCGCTGCTCGACGCGCTCGGCCAGGCGGCCGCGCTGCCGGCCACCACGGTCTACCCCGGCGACTCGCACTGCGGGGCCGGCGACCAGTGGTGTGCCGACACGATCGCCCAGTCCGGGCTGGGCGGCATCAGCCACCCGCTGATCGCCTGGCAGAACCGCCCCACCTATCAGCAGGTCGTCTCCTTCCCGGCGCGCCGGGGCGACGACGTCACCAACCTGGCCCAGGGGCGGACCGCGACCGCGTCGAGCACCCAGTTCCTCACCAGCTACACCCCGGACAAGGCGGTCGACGGCAGCCTGAGCAGCCGGTGGGGCAGCAGCTACAACGACAACCAGTGGATCCGGGTCGACCTCGGCACCGCCCGGACCGTCGGGCGGGCCGTGCTGCGCTGGGAGTCGGCGTACGGCAGCGCGTACCGGATCGAGGTCTCCGGCGACGGCAGCACGTGGCAGACCGTGTTCAGCACCACGGTCGGCAACGGCGGCGTGGACAACGTGACCTTCACCCCGGTCACCGCCCGCTACGTGCGGATGTACGGGGTCAAACGGGCCACCTCGTACGGCTTCTCGCTCTACGAGTTCGAGGCGTACGCCAGGTGACGAGGGCGCCGGACGGGGGCGTCGGGACGCCGTTCCGACACCCCCGTCGGCGCCCGACCACGCCCTCGCGACACCCGCAGTCCGGTGCGCGTCAGGTGGCGGACTGCGGTGTTGCCATCGTCGTGCCGGCCCGGAGATTTGCCAACGCGCCGCTCCAGGCCGCCAGTTGGTCGAGCATCGTGTTCACCGCGTCCACCTGATGTGCGCCGGGCTTGAAGACGCTGAAGTTCTCGAAGTCGGTGAAGAGCGAGAGGGCCACCTGCGCGCGGACGTCCGCCATCTGCAACTCGGCCACCACCAGGCGCAGGTGCTCCACCGCCCGGGTACCACCGACGCTGCCGTAACTGACGAACCCCGCCGCCTTGTTGTTCCACTCCGCGTAGAGGAAGTCGATGGCGTTCTTCAATGCCCCGGAGGTGGAGTGGTTGTACTCCGGCGTGACGAAGACGTATCCGTCGTACGAAGCGATCTTCTCGGCCCACCGCAGGGTGTGCGGTTGGGTGTACTGCCCGAGCGACGGGGGCGTCATCTCGTCGAGATGCGGCAGGTTGAAATCCTTGATGTCGACGAGTTCGTACACGGCGTCGTCGCGCCTGGAGGCGATGTCGTGGACCCAGCGGGCCACCGTCTCCCCGTTGCGGCCGGGGCGGGTGCTGCCGATGATGATGCCGATTCTGGTCATTGCCGGCCTTCCTTCCGTGCTCTGCGGTCTGCGGAGCCGTCGGCGGATACCCCGGCGGCGCGGCTTCCAACGGGCACCCGGCTGCCATGACGAATACGATCATCGGGTGAACGGCGGCACCGTACCGATCGGCCCGACCCTGGTCGTCGCCCTCACCGCGCTCACCCTGGCCGGCGCGGTGGTGCTGCGGTTCAGCGGGCTGGGCCGCGCACGGACCGTCCTGACCGCGGCGGCCCGCGCCACCGTTCAACTCGGCGCCGTGTCCCTGGTCATCGTGGCGGTACTGCGCGCCTGGTGGAGCACCGCGCTGTTCGTCCTGCTCATGTACGTCGTCGCCAGCGTCACCGCGCACCGGCGGATCGGCCCGGCCGGGCCACGTCGGGTCGCCCCGCTCGCCATCGCCGCCGGGGTGGCGCCGAGCCTCGGCGTACTTCTGGCCAGCCGGGCGTTGCCGGCGACGCCGCTGGTGGTGCTGCCGACGGCGGGCATCCTGATCGGCGGGGCGATGACCGCGACCAGCCTCGCCGGCCGGCGTACCCTCGACGAGCTGCGCACCCGGCACGGCGAGTACGAGGCCGGTCTGGCCTTGGGGCTGCTCCCCCGCGACGCCGCGCTGGAGATCTGCCGGCCCGCCGCCGGGCAGGCCCTCGTCCCGGCGCTGGACCAGACCCGGACGGTCGGCCTGGTGACCCTGCCGGGGGCGTTCGTCGGTGTCCTGCTCGGCGGTGCCGGCCCGATCCGCGCCGGCGCCACCCAGCTGCTCATTCTGCTGACCCTGCTCGCCGTGGAGGCGGCGGCGATCGCCGTGGTGGTCGAGCTGATCGTCCGGGACCGGGCCGCCGACTGACGGGCGCTCCCGGGTGTACCGGGACGGCGAAGGGGTACAGGCCGCCCGATGACCAGGGTCCACAACCTGCGCGTCCGGCCCGACCTGCTCTACGTGGCGAGCGGGTGGAGCACCCTGGTCACCGACGTGCGCGGCCGGATCGGCGGCATCGACCCGCAGGGCTTCTTCGCCCGCAACACCCGGGTGCTCAGCCGGGAGCGGGTCACCGTCGACGGCCGGGAGCCGGTCCCGTTCGCCAGCGCGAACGTGCAGGGCCACGCCCAGCTGTCGTACGCGGAGCTGGGCGACGGGGAGGAGCTGCCGTCGCGGGCGGCGTACCTGCTGACCGAGCGGTTCGTCGGCCCGGGGCTGCGCACCCGGCTCACCGTGGTCAGCTACGCCGCCCGCCCGCTGCGGTACCGGCTGGAGATCCGCCTCGCGGCGGACTTCGCCGACACCAGCGAGGCGGAGACGGGCCGCCGGTTGCAGACCGGCGAGGTCGGCGCGGGGTGGGACCCGGCGGCGGGCGAGTTGCGCCTGACCTACCTGCGCGACGACCTCGACCGGGCGGTCGCGGTCCGGATCCGGGCCGACACCCCCGTGACGTACGACGACGGCGCGTTCCGGGTTGAGCTGGCGGTGCCGCCGCGCGGCAGCGCGCGGGTGGAGCTGCTGGTCGAACCGGTCTTCGACGGGGCGCGGCTGGCCGCTCCCCCGGCGGCGTTCACCGAGCCGGACGACCCCGCCGCCCGGGCCCGGGCCCGGCTGGCCGCGGAGCTGACCCGGTTGAGCAGCAGCAACTTCGACGTGACGGCGGCGTGGCGGTGCGCTGTGGACGACCTGGCCGTGCTGCCGCTGGGCGAGCCGGCCGGCCCGGCGGCGCCGATCGCCGGGCTGCCCATCTATCAGGAGATCTTCGGCCGGGACACGATGACCTCGTCCTGGCAGGCGCTGCTGGCTGGGCCGACCATGCTGGCCGACAGCCTGCGGCTCAACGCGCAGCACCTCGGACGGCGGCTGGATGACTGGCGGGACGAGGAGCCGGGCAAGCCGCTGCACGAGGCGCGGCAGGGGCCGGTCTCGCTGCTAAGGCTGAACCCGTTCGACGGCTACTACGGCGACTGGTCGACCGCCCCGGACTTCCTGGTCTTCCTCGGGCAGTACCTGGCCTGGACCGGGGACCTGGACCTCGTGCGGGAGCTGCTGCCCACCGCCCGGCGGGCGCTCGGCTGGATCGAGCGGTACGGCGACCCGGACGGCGACGGCTTCCTGGAGTACCACTGCCGGTCGCGGGGCGGACTGAAGAACCAGGGCTGGAAGGACTCCGACACGGCGATCGTCGACGAGGACGGGCAGGTCGTGCCCAACCCGATCGCCACCAGCGAGCTGCAGGCCTACTGGTACGCGGCCCTGCGGCACGCCGCGGCGGTGTTCACCCTGACCGGTCACCCCGCCCGGGGTGCGGCCCTGCTGGCCCGGGCGCGGGCGCTGCGCCGCCGGTTCCACCGGGCGTACTGGCTGCCCGAGCGGGGCTGCTACGCAATGGCGCTCGGGCCGGACAAGCGGCCGGTGCGCTCGACCAACTCCAACGACGGGCACCTGCTGACCACCGGGATCGTGCCGGCCCGGGCCGCCGTACGGGTGGCCGAGCGGCTGCTCGCGCCAGACATGTTCAGCGGGTGGGGGGTGCGGACGTTGTCTGCCGAGCATCCGGCGTACAACCCATTCAGCTACCACCGGGGCAGTGTCTGGCCGGTGGAGGCCGGCACCATCGGCCTGGGCCTGGCCCGGTACGGCTGCTGGCCGCACCTGCACCGGCTGGCCGAGGGGATGTTCGCCGCGGCGGCGCTGTTCGAGGAGCACCGGCTGCCCGAGGTGCTCAGCGGGCTGCCCCGCGACCCGGCCCACCCGCACCCGGGGGTCTATCCGAATTCGTGCTCCCCGCAGGCCTGGTCGGCCAGCGCGGTAGTCGCGCTGGTCCAGGCGCTGCTGGCGCTGCGGCCGGCCGCGCCGCTGCGGACGATCTTCATCGACCCGCACCTGCCCGACTGGCTGCCGGACCTGCGGCTGGAGGGCGTCCGGGTGGGCAGCGCGACCGTCGACCTGACGGTCCGGCGGCGGCGCGGCGGGCGGACCTCGGTGAGCGTGCGCGGTGACCGGCTGGCGGTGATCCGCCGGGCTCCGCGGCAGGCGATCTGAGGGTGCAGGTGTAGTCCGTCTGCGGCGGGGAACCCGGCCCCGGCCTGGGGCGGGAGACAGGAGGACCGGCATGGAGAGTCGCGCGAAGGCGATGGGGCACGGAATCCACCCCATCCTGATCGTGTTCCCGTTGGGACTGTTGGCCACCGCGGTGATCTTCGACATCCTGTACCTGGTCACCGACCGGACAGGGTTCCAGATCTCCGCCGCGTACACGATGGGCGCGGGCATCATCGGCGGCCTGGTCGCCGGGTTGTTCGGCCTGATCGACTGGAGTGCCATCCCGGCCCGCACCCGCGCCAAGCGGGTCGGCGCGGCGCACGGCATCGGCAACGTCGTGGTGCTGCTGCTGTTCGCGGTGAGCTGGCTGCTGCGCCGGGCCGCCGACAACTGGGACCCGAACGCGCTGGCGCTGATCTGCAGTTTCGCCGGGATCATCCTGGCCGGGGTGACCGGCTGGCTCGGCGGTGAGCTGGTCGAGCGGCTCGGGGTGAGCGTGAGCGACGAGGCGGGCGTGAACGCGCCCAACTCGCTGCGCCGGTCCGCCGGCCGGCCCCGCGCCCGCGGCGTCTGACGGCGCGCGGCGGCGGGAAGGAGAGGGAGCCCATGTGGGCGATCACGCTCGACGCGGAGGGTGCCGCCCCGGCGCTGCGCGACGACCTGGCCCGGCCCAGCCCCGGTCCCGGCGAGGTGCTGGTCCGGGTGCGGGCGTCCTCGATCAACGGCTTCGACCGGAAGGCCGCCGCCGGGATGATGCGCGGCGCGATGGAGTACCGGTTCCCGGTCGTGCTCGGCAAGGACTTCGCCGGCGAGGTCGAGGCGATCGGCGGGAACACCAGCCCGTTCCGCGTCGGGGATCCGGTGTTCGGGGTGGTGATGCGCTCCTACCTGGGCGACGGGGCGTGGTCGGAGTACCTGACGGCCGGCGACGGGTACGCGATCACCCGGCTCCCGCCGGGGCTCGACCCGCCGGCCGCGGGCGCGCTCGGGCTGGCCGGCACCACCGCGCTGGACGCGCTGGCCGCCGTCGCCCCCGGCCCGGGGGACACCGTGCTCATCGCCGGCGCCACCGGCGGGGTCGGCGCGTTCGCCGTCCAGTACGCCCGGGCGGCCGGGGCCCGGGTGATCGCAACCGCCCGGCCCGGCGCCGCCACCGACTTCGTCCGGGACCTGGGCGCCGACGAGGTGGTGGACTACACCGGCGACCTGGCCGCCCAGGTCCGGACGGTCGCCCCGGACGGCGTGTCCGCGGTGGTGCACCTGGCCGGTGACGGGGCGCGACTCGCCGGGCTGCTCGCGGCGGACGGCCGGCTGGCGTCCACCATCGGCTTCGGCCCGGAGCAGCACCCGGCCGCGACGTCCGTCATGGGCAGCCCGACCAGGGAGACCCTGGACCGGCTCGCCGGTGACGTCGTGGCCGGGCGGGTCCGGGTGCCGGTCAGCCGGCGGTACGACCTGGCCGAGGTGCCCCGGGCGCTCGCCGACTTCAGCGGCGCGCTCGGCAAGCTGGCCGTCACGGTGCCCTGACGACCCGAAATGGTCCACCGTCCGGCCTGCACCGGGTGATCGCCGGCGGTAGCGTCACGATGCGTGACTGACGGGTCCGGGTCGTACGACGTGATCGTGGCGGGCGGCGGCACCGCCGGCTGCGTGTGCGCGGCCCGGCTCAGCGAGGACGGCGGTCGTCGCGTACTGCTGCTGGAGGCGGGGCCGGACTACCCGACGGTGCCGGACCTCCCGGCAGACGTCGCGGACGCGGCCGGACCGACCATCGACCACGACTGGGGTTTCGTGTCGGAGCCCGACGAGCTGGGGCGGGTGATCCCGCTGCCGCGTGCGCGGTTGGTGGGTGGCTGTTCGGCGACCAATGCCTGCTTCGCGCTGCGCGGCTGGCCCGCGGACTACGACGGGTGGGCGGCCCGGGGCAATGCCGGCTGGTCGTTCCGGGAGTTGCTGCCGCAGTTCCGGGCCGTCGAGGCCGACGGTGACGTCGGCGGGGCGTGGCACGGGCAGACCGGTCCCGTCCCGATCCGCCGGCCGAAGGACCTGTCGCCCCTGCAACGGGCGTTCCTCGACGCCGCCGTCGCCGTCGGTCATCCCCTGATCGAGGACCACAACCGGCCGGGCGCGATCGGCGTCGGCGCGGCGCCCCGCAACGTCCGCGGCGCGCTTCGGATGAGCACGGCGCTGACCCATCTGGCGGCGGCACGGGACCGACCCAACCTGACCGTCCGACCGGGTGCCGTGGTCGACCGGGTGGAGCTGGCCGGGTCCGCGGTGCGCGGGGTCCGGCTCGCCGGCGGCGAGCTCATCGAAGCGGAGACGGTCGTCGTGACAGCCGGTTCGTACGGCAGCCCGGCCGTCCTCCTGCGCTCCGGCATCGGTCCGGCCGCTCACCTGCGTGCGCTCGGCATCCCGGTGGCGGTCGACCTCGCCGGCGTCGGCGAGAACCTCGTCGACCACCCGCTGGTCGCCGTGGACCTGCCGGCACCGGCGGACGATGCGGGGCCCGGCTTCCAGGTGATGCTCACGCTGCGCTCGATCCGCGCGTCGCCCGACGGCCCACCGGACCTGCACCTGTTCGCGGTCGGGCCGTTCGAGGACAGTGGCAGCCCCAGCGGCCGGGTGTTCGGCGTCGTCGCCGGACTGGTGGCGGTGCGGTCGCGCGGGTCGGTACGCCTGCGGTCCGCGGACCCGGCCGACCCGCCGCGGATCGACGTCGGCCACCTGCGGCACCCCGAGGACCTGGCGCGGATGGTCGAGGCGGTCCGGCACGCCCGCCGCCTCAGTCGTACGCCGCCGCTGGCCCGGTTCGTGCGGGGGGTTGAGCTGGCGCCCGGTGGCGCGGTCGAGGACGGAGACGCCGTCGGGCTGGTTAGGGCGATCAGGAGCCGGGTCGGCTCGTACCATCACCCGGTCGGCACCTGCGCGATGGGGCCCGACCCGGGTCGGGGCGCGGTGGTCGACGCGTGCGGCGCGGTGCACGGCCTTCGGGGCCTGTGGGTGGCCGACGCCTCCGTGATGCCGACCATCCCGTCGGCGAACACCCAGCTGTCCACGATCGTGGTGGCCGAGCGGATCGCGGCCCGGCTGACCCCGGGCTGAGCGACCGTCGGGCAGGTCAAGGCCCATTTCTCGAACAACTGTGCGAAGATGTGCCGGTGTCGAGCGACGCGACCATCCTGCACGCCGACCTGGACGCGTTCTACGCCTCCGTCGAGCAGCGCGACGACCCGCGGCTGCGCGGCCGGCCGGTGATCGTCGGCGGCGGCGTGGTCCTCGCCGCCAGCTACGAGGCGAAGGCGCGCGGGGTGCGCAGCGCGATGGGGGGCCGGCAGGCGCGCCGGCTCTGCCCGGACGCGGTGGTGGTGCCACCGCGGATGGCCGCGTACACGGCGGCGAGCCGGGCGGTGTTCGAGATCTTCCGGCAGACCACGCCGCTGGTCGAGGGGCTCTCCATCGACGAGGCGTTCCTCGACGTGGGTGGGCTGCGCCGCCTGGTCGGGCCGCCCGCCGACATCGCGGCGACGCTGCGCCGGGAGGTACGCGCACACGTCGGCCTGCCGATCACCGTGGGCGTGGCGCGGACGAAGTTCCTCGCCAAGGTGGCCAGCGGGGTGGCCAAGCCGGACGGGCTGCTGGTGGTCGCGCCGGAACGGGAGCTGGCGTTCCTGCACCCGCTGCCGGTGGAACGGCTGTGGGGCGTCGGCCCGGTGACCGCGGCGAAGCTGCGGGAGCGGGGCATCCGGACGGTGGGGCAGGTGGCCCGGCTGGACGAGCCGACCCTGGTGTCGCTGCTCGGGCCGGGGGCGGGCCGGCACCTGCACGCGCTGGCGCACAACCGCGATCCGCGCGCGGTGCAGGTCGGGCGGCGGCGCTCCTCGATGGGCGCCCAGCACGCCCTCGGCGGCGGGCCGCACTCCCCCGCCGAGCTGGACGCCGTGCTGGCCGGGCTGGTCGACCGGGTCACCGGGCGGATGCGGGCGGCCCGCCGCACCGGGCGCACCGTGACGCTGCGGCTGCGGTTCGGCGACTACGCCCGGGCCACCCGCGCGCACACCCTCGGCAAGCCGACCGCGCAGACCGCTCCGCTGCTGGGCGCGGCGCGGGTGCTGCTGCGGGCGGCGTTGCCGGAGATCGAGGACCGGGGCGTCACGCTGCTCGGGGTGTCGGTGGGCAACCTGGACGAGGGGCACGTGCAGTTGACGCTGCCGTTCACCGGCGACCCCGGGGTGGAGCTGGACGCCGCCGTCGACGCGGTCCGTGACCGGTTCGGCTCGGCGGCGCTGACCCGGGCGGTGCTGCTCGGCCGCGATTCAGGGCTGGAGATGCCGCGCCTGCCGGACTGATACGGTCCGACGATGTCGATGTTCCGGACCCCGCAGGTGATCCTGTTCAGCGAGGACGTGACCCGGGCCGCCGCCTTCTACAGCGGGCTCGGCTTCACCGAGGTCTTCCGGGTGCCCACCGAGGGCGAGCCGATCCACGTCGACCTGGTCCTGGACGACTACCGGATCGGGATCGCGTCGGTGGCGTCCACCCGGGACGACCACGGGCTGGACCCGGTGCCGTCCGGGCAGCGGGCGGCGGTCATCCTGTGGACCGACGACACCGCCGCCGCGTACGAGAAGCTGATTGCCGGCGGTGCGCCGGCCGTCGCGGCCCCGCACGTCTGGCTGGACCGGCTGCTCATCGCCTGGACTGCCGACCCGGACGGCAACCCGATCCAGCTCGTGCAGCACCTGGCCGCCGAATAACGGGTCGCCCCAGGCCCGACCGCCGCCGGACAATCGGCCCGTCATGAGCACCCGACTGCGGGCGATCGCCCGCCACACCCTGGACATCCTCGACGCCGGCGCGTACGTCAACGGCCGGGGCGAGACCGTGCTGCTGGCCCAAGCGGTCCGCGCCGCGGTGGCCGGCACCCGCCTGCACCTGCCCGACGAGCCGCTGGACACCCCGCCGGTCGGCGGGCCACCGGCCCGGATCGAGGTGACCGGCGAGAGCACCCTGTTGGCCGCCCGCCGGCTCGCTGCCGACGGGGAGGTCGCCGCGCTGGTCTTCGCCTCGGCGAAGAACCCGGGTGGCGGCTTCCGCACCGGGGCACAGGCGCAGGAGGAGAGCGTCGCCCGGGCCTCCGCGCTCTATCCCTGTCTGACCGCTGTGCCCGAGTTCTACGAGTTCCACCGGCAGCAGGGGGACCTGCTCTACAGCGACCGGGTGATCCACTCGCCGCGGGTGCCGGTGTTCCGCGACGACAAGGGACGGCTGCTCGACGCCGCCCACCAGGTGTCCTTCCTGACCGCCGCCGCGCCCAACCTCGGGGCGGTGCGACGCAACCAGCCCGCCGACGTCGACCGGGTGGCGCCGGCGTTGCGGGCCCGGGCCCGCCGGGTGCTCGCCGTCGCGGCCGCGTACGGGCACCGGCGGCTGGTGCTCGGTGCGTGGGGCTGCGGGGTGTTCCGCAACGACCCGGCGACCGTCGCGGAGGCGTTCGACCTCGCCCTGGCCGACGCGGCGGGCTGGTTCGACCAGGTCACCTTCGCGGTCCTCGACAAGAACGGCGGCCCCACGTACACGGCGTTCGCGGCCCGTCTCCTCCCTGGGTAGGAGGCGGCGTTCCGACCGGCGGCCGCAACCGGGGCCTCGGGTCGGGCGCGATCGGGGTGATCGGTCACGAGCATCTACAGGCATGACTGCTACCTCCACTTTGCGCCGGGCGGCCCACTGGCACCGCCCCCTGATGCTCTTCGTCGCCGCGATGGCGGTGCTCGCCGTCGTCGCCGCTGTCGGTGTGTTCACCGACCCGCGCGTGCTCACCGGTGTGCCGATCTGGCTCAAGCCGTTGAAGTTCGCCATCTCCTTCGTGCTGTACGGCACCACCCTGGCCTGGATGCTCTCCCTGCTGCCCCGGCGCAGCCGGCTCGCGGAGCGGGCGGCCACGGTGGTCGTCGCCATGTCGGTGGTGGAGATGGTGATCATCGTCGGGCAGGTGTTGCGCGGCACGACCAGCCACTTCAACGAGACGACCCCGCTGAACGCCGCCCTGTGGCAGGTGATGGGGGCGGCGGTGATGGTGCTGTTCACCGGCCACCTCGTGCTCGGCATCGCGGTGCTGCGCCAGCGGATCGCCGACCGGACCGCCCGGCACGCGGTCGGGTGGGGGCTCGGCCTGACGCTGCTCGGCATGGCGGCGGCGATCCCGATGGTGGCCGCCGCGGACACCGGGATCGAGGGCGTCGCCGGGGCGCACAGCGTCGGCGTGGCGGACGGCGGTCCGGGTCTGCCCCTGGTCGGCTGGAGCACCACCGGCGGGGACCTGCGGATCGGGCACTTCGTGGGGCTGCACGCCCTGCAGGCGCTGCCGATCCTGGCGATCCTGCTGAACCGGTGGGGCGTCCGGCTGGACGAGGCGACCCGGGTGCGGCTGCTGGTCGTCGCGGGCGCCGCGTACGGTGCGCTCACCGTGCTGTTCACCTGGCAGGCGCTGCGCGGGCAGCCGCTGCTGCGGCCCGACGCGCTCACCCTGACCGTGGCGTCGCTCCTGCTCGTCGGCACCGCGGCCGCCGCCGGCCTGGTGCTGGCCCGACGGCGCCGAGCGGAAATGGCGCTGGCGGCATGACCGGCACGCTGTTCGGCCTGACGTTCGCCCTGGCGGCGCCGTTCTGGGCCCTGATGATCCTGGCGCCCCGCTGGTCGGTGACCGCCAGGATCGTCGGCTCGCCGCTGATCGTGGTCCCGGTCCTGGCGATCTACGCGCTGCTGGTGCTCCCGGCGCTCGGCGAGGTGCTGCCGGCGGTGATCTCGCCGACCCTGGACGGCGTCCGGGCGCTGCTCGGCACGCCGGACGGCGCGGCGGCGGCCTGGGCGCACATGGTGGGGTTCGACCTGTTCGTCGGCCGCTGGATCTGGCTCGACGGCCGGGAGCGGGCCGTGCCGGCGCTGGTCCTGGCTCCGGTGCTGCTGCTGACGATCCTGCTCGGGCCGCTCGGGCTGGCCGTCCACCTGGGAGTGCGGGTCCGGTGGGCGCCCGTGGTGGCGGCACCTGCCGCCGCGCCGCAACCCCTAGGCTAAGGCCGTGGGCTGGATGGGGCGGCTGTTCGACGCGCGGGACACCCTCGCCCGGATGCTGCTGCTCGACCTCAGTGGCGTGGGCTATCTGGTCTTCGGCCACCAGGACGGCCGGTCGCCGACGGTGACGCAGTTGATTCTGGCCGGACTCGCCTTCACTCTCGTGCTGCTGCTGCACCGGCGGCCGCTGCTCAACCTGCTCGGCCAGGCCGCGCTGCTGGGGATCGCCTTCTGGCTGATCGATGACACGACGATCAACCAGGTGGGCGCCGGCTACGCGTTGCTGGAGCTGGCCATGTGGGCCCGGCGGCCACGCACCATCTGGCTGGCCGCCGGCCTGCTGGCCGCCGTCGACCTGACCGACTCGATCGGCGACCCGCTGGGCCGGGTCGCCTCCGGATTCTTCGGGTTGACCGTCGATGTGGGCCTGCCGTTGCTGCTCGGCCTGGTCATCCGGACCACCCGGGAGCTGGGCCGGCAGGCCGCCGAGCGGGCGGAGGCGGAGCGGCGCCGGGCCGAGTCGGAGAGCCGGGCCGCGCGCGCCGACGAGCGCAGCGCCATCGCTCGCGAGCTGCACGACGTGGTCGCGCACCACGTGGCGTCGATGGTGCTGCGGGTCGGCGTGGCCCGGCACGTGCTCACGGATCTGGATCCACGGGTAAGTGCGGTGTTCGACGACGTGCACGCCACCGGGAGCGCGGCCCTGACGGACCTGCGCCGGCTGGTCGCGGTGCTGCGCGACCCCGACGGGGTACGCGGGGACGCGGCGCTGACCGCGATCGAGCCGTCCGCGCTGCCGGCCGCGCTGGACGCCGCGGTGGACCGGGCCCGGCAGGCTGGCGTCACTGTGGAGGCTGACGTCGACGCGGCGGCCGGCGCGCTCGACGCGGTACGCGGCATGGCGGTGTTGCGGCTGACCCAGGAGGCGCTGACCAACGTCGCAAAGCACGCCGGCACCTCGGCGCGGGCCCGGCTGGCGGTGTCCGTGGTCGACGGGGCGGTCCACTGGGAGGTCTCGGACAACGGCCGCGGGGTGCCGGCGGCGGTGCCGTCCGGCGGGGGCCACGGCATCATCGGCATGCGGGAGCGGGTCGAGGTGCTCGGCGGCGTACTCGAGGCCGGGCCGACCGGCGCGGGCTGGCGGGTCCGCACGGTCCTGCCGGCCGCGGTCGCCGCGGAGTCGCCGGCCGCTCCGGCGCCGGGCCAACGGGCGGCGACGGCCGCCCCGGAGCCGGCATGATCCGGGTCCTGCTGGTCGACGACCAGCACCTCATCCGCGCGGGCCTGCGCATGCTCTGCGACGCCCAGCCCGACATCGAGGTGGTCGGCGAGGCCGACAACGGGCGGGACGCGATCTCGCTGGCCGCCCGGCTACTGCCCGACGTGGTGGTGATGGACCTGCGGATGCCCGGCGTCGACGGGATCACCGCCACCAGTCGCATCCTGGCCGACCGTCCCGCCACCCGGGTGCTGGTGCTCACCACGTTCGGCGACGACGACCACCTCTACCCGGCGCTGACCGCGGGCGCCTGCGGCTTCCTGCTCAAGGACGCGCCGCCCGCCGACCTCCTCGACGGCATCCGCCGGGCCGCCGGCGGCGACAGCCCGTTCAGCCAGGAGGTGCTGCGCCGCCTGGTCCAGCGGGCGGTGCACGCCCGCGCCGAGACGCCCCGCCCGGTCGACGGCCTCACCGCCCGGGAACAGGACGTGCTGAACCTGGTCGCCGAGGGACTGTCCAACACGGAGATCGCCGAGCGGCTGCACATCGGCGTCACCACGGTGAAGACCCACATCACCAGCCTGATGACCAAGACCGACAGCTCCAACCGGGTACGGCTGGCCCTGTACGCCCGGGGGGCCTGAACCGTCCGGAAGGAGGCGGCGCCCGTGCCGATCCTTGACGACATCCGCCGGCAGGCGACGCCGGCTGACTACTCCTCGATCGCGCCGCCGACGGCGCGCAGGTGCTCGCGGAAGGTCAGCGCCGGGTTCTCCGCCCGGCCGGCCAGGTACGCGCCGAACCCGACCTGCGCGCGCAGCGGCTCGCCGGCCCGGATCCGGTCGGCCTGCCGCCGCTCGGTGTCCCGGATCGACTCGGCCAGGTCGAACAGCTCCCCCGCCCGGTCAACCGGCACGAACAGCACCCCGTCCTCGTCGGCCAGGGCGACGTCGGTGGGATTCACCGTCCACGCGCCGACCCGCGCGGACGCCAGCGCCTCGGCGGGTCGGGGATCGAGGCGCTGCGGCCCGGTTGGAGTGGCCCCGAGGCTGAACACCGGCAGGCCGACCGCCCGGATGTCCACGGTGTCGCGGTGCAGCCCCCAGACCACCAGGCCGGCCAGGCCGGCGGCGCGCGCCTCCAGCACCACCAGGTCGCCGACGCAGGCCTCGTCGGTGCGCCCGCCGTTGTCCACCACCAGCACGTCGCCGGGCGCGGCCCGGTCGATGGCCTCGAGGAAGATGTCCACGCTGCCGACGTGCCGGGTGGGCAGCACCCGCCCGGCCATCCGCCCGCCGGGCAACACCGGGCGGACCTCGGCGGGGGCGCAGCGCACCGCGACGCCCGCCCGCAGGCAGGCGTCGGCGACGTGGGCGGTGGTGAGGGCGGCGAACCGCTGGGTCAGCTTGTCCGGGTCCGTGGTCATGGCCCGACGCTAATCAGCCGGGCCGGCCGTGGGAGGGGCCAGTTTCCGGTCCGTGGCCTGCTGGGGCGGGCTCTGGTGCGGCGCGGCACCGGCCCACCGTCGGGCGGACGAGGGCCCTCAGGCCGTGACGCCGGCGGCCTCGGCGGCGCGCTCGAGCAGCGGCAGATAGAGCTCACGGTCGGCACGGTCGAGCAGGCGCCGCAACCGGGTGTCCAGGTCACCGCCGTCGACCACGGCCAGCGTGGTCGACACCGCCGGCCGCCCGGTGGTCGGGTCGCCCGAGCCGGTGTTCGTGAGCGATCTGCGCGCCCGGGCCACGTACGCCTCCGACCCCGCGTCCACGTCCCCGGCCAGGAAGCAGTGGACGTTGATCGCGCGCTCGGCGTACCGGGCGGCGATGTGCCGGATGTCCCGCGGCGCGGAGGGAGGCCTGCCGAGATAGGCGGCCACGGCCGACCGGATGCTCTCGGGCTCCGGCAGCCTTCCCGGTTTCGTCGCCCCGAGCAGCAGCGTTCGGCCCATGACGACGGCGAAGTCGAACGGGCCCTCCGCCGGTGCGAAGCCCCGGGCCGCAGCGAACTCCTGGACCAGACGACTCACGAACGGGGGCAGGGCGGAGGCGCCGATCTCCTTGTCCCGTTGCACCTTCTCGGCGATCGTCCGCCGTCCGTCGGCCCACGTCCTGATCGTCCGGGCGGTGCCGATCGGATCGGCGAGTTCGAAGACCGCGGCACCGAGCAGTACGACGGCCAGGATGCCCCCGGCCGTGCCGACGAACGGTGTCCAGCCCACCACCGCGTCGGTGAAGATGGCCCGGTACGCGCAGAACAACAGGGTCACCAGATGGATCCCGCCGACCGCGCAGGCCAGACCGACGGTCGTCGCCGCCAGCGGGTAGCGGCGCAGTCCGTAACCGGCGACGAGGAAGACCAGCATGAGCGCGCCGGTGGCGAGCGACGCCCACATCCCGAGGTCGTGCCAGCGCGTCAGGGTGAACCAACCGCCGGTGGTCGCCCACATCAGCCACGACACCAGCGCGAACGAGAAGGGTCCCGGGGCGACCGCCGGTGGGGTCAGTCGGCCCGTCACCGGTACGCGGTCCGCCTCGCGGGCGGCGGCCGCACGCCGCTCGTGGTCGAGCGCCCGGTGCTCGTGCGCCGCCTGGCGCGCCGCGCCCCGCGCCACCAGCAGTTCGGGCTCCTGCGGCGGGTCGACCGGATGACCGGACGCCGCCGCGACCGCCTGCGCGACCGGCGGCAGATTCGATCCGCCACCGGCGAGCACGACGACGTCCACGTCGCCCCAGGTCAGGTCGTGCCGGGCAAGCAGTCCGTCGCAGGTCGCCACGGTGGCGTCGACGCTGAGCCGGATCGCCTCCTGGAAGCCGTCGCGGTCCACCTCGAAGGTGAACCCCGGCTGCACGAGCGTCACGTAGGTGCGCACGCGCGGCTTGGTGCTGAGCAGGATCTTGACGCTTTCGGCGAGTGCCTGCAGGCCGGCGATGCGGTGCCGCTGATCGGCGTCGGGCGACGGGGCGTCGAGCAGTTCGCGGGCGGCCGGTGAGCAGGCCGCCATGGCGGCGAGGAGCTCGTGATCGAACAGGGCGGCACCGAGGTCGGCCCGGGTGGCCGGCTGCCCCACCGGGATCAACCGGCCGGCCCCGGTGCGGCGTACCAGGCTGCAGCCGAAGGTGGCGCCGCCGAGGTGGTAGACGAGCAGGTGCTGCGGCTTGTGGCCGGTCAGCCGCTCGGCGGCGGTCGAAGCCGCCGCGACGGGCCGGTCGATCAGCACCAGCCGCAGCGGGTCGAACCCGCCACTGGCGGCGGCCTCGAGGATCGCCCGACGCCGGCCGTCGCCCCAGTCGGACGGCACCGCGAGAGCCACCCGCGCCACCGCGCCCGGGACCGTCGCTTCCGCGGCAAGCCGCAGCTCGCGCAGCAACTGCGACATGAGCAGCCCGGGATCGGCCGGGAGCTCGCCGAGCCAGATCTGCTCATCCTGCCCGAACGCCCGGTTGAGTCCGCGGCGGTAGCGCGAGGGATCGTGGCGCAGCTCCCGCTGGGCGGACCAGCCGGCCAGGTAGCTGCCGTCGTCGGTGACGGCCACCGCCGACGGGATCACCTGCGCCGCCAGCAGGTCGAGGGAGGCCCGGTGGCGACCGACGGCCACCACGCAGTTCCAGTCGCCGATGTCGATCCCGTATACCAGGTCGGCAGCTTCTTCCGTGTGGTCACTCATCGCCGACGGCTCCCGTCGTGGTCCCGGATCCCGCTTCCACCGTGGACAGCCGCCGGCCGATCTCGTGCAGCCGGGCGGCGTACCCGGCGATGACGTCGCGCTGCCGCCGCAGCTCGGCGGCGCGGGCGGCCCGGTGGTCGGCGTCGGCCCGCGCCGCCTCCCGCGCCCGGTGTCGGGCCTGCTCGATGGTGGACAGCTGGGCCTGGTTGAGCGTCCGCATCTGCAGCTTCAGGTGCTGGAGCAGGTCCTGCTGGGTGCTCTCGATCCGGGCGGCGGTGTCGCCGCGGTGGTCCTGCAGCCGGGTGATCAGCTCGTCGGCGTACGTGCGCAGCGCCCGGGCCCGGGCCTTGGCGTTGGTCTGCCGCACGTGGTCGAGGAGACCACCGAAGAAGCCGACGACATGGCCGATCAGCCCGCCGATCGTCGTGCCGAGCGCCGCCCCGGGACCGGTGAACAGCCCACCGACCAGCCCTCCCAGTGCGGCCAGCGGCGCCCCCAGTGCGAGCGCCCCCTGTCCACCGCCGGTGACGGCGGGCGTGAACTCCACCCGCTGCCGGGTGGGCCGGGGCGGACTCGGCAGCTGCAGCGGGTCGTCGGCGCTGAGGTCGAGCACCCGCAGCGGTTGAGCGGTCCGGCGTTCCCACTCGGCGGCGACGGTGAGTGCGCTACGGCGCAGTTGCGCGAACGCCGTGGGCCCGGCCTCCGCGACGGTGCGCGCGAGTTCGGCGAGGGCCTCTGGCGTCACCGGTTCGGCGTCCTCCGCCGCGGCCTCGCGGACCTCCCGCAGCACCCGGTCGACGCTGTCGCGGAACCCTTGCTCGATCCCGCGGACACGGGCGGAGAAGTCCTGTTCGAGCCGGCCGCGGTCGGCCAGTTCGGACCCGACGGCGAGCGCGGCCCGCTCGTTCTCGTCGAGTTCCGCGAGGACCGCCGCGAGCGCGTCCGGGCCGCCGAGCGCGGCGAGCTCGCTGGCGATCGGCGCGGTGGCGTCCTCGGTGAGGCGGGTCAGCATGGCGACCGCCGCTCGCAGCCGGTGGGCCGCGGCCTGCGTCAGCAGGGTCGTCCAGATCTCGTTCTCCAGCGCGGGCAGGCCGGAGGCGGCCAGGCGCTGCTGGTCGCCCGCCCGCATGGCGTACCACGCCTCGGTCGACGAGACCGGCAGGACGTTGATCCCCTGGGGAGGCCGCCCCAGATGCGACGCCAGGCGCGTACGCGTCGCCTCGACCCGCCGGCCGATGTCGAGCGTACGGTCGGCCATCGCCAGCGCGAAGATGGCCGCCGGATTCTCGGCCACCGCGCGTCTGGCGAATTCGAGTTCGCTGACCGTGGCTGGTTGCACCGCCGACAGCACCACGACCGTGGCGTCGGCGTTCGGCAGAAAGCCCAGGGTGATCGTCGAGTGGACTTCGTCGACGCCGCCGAGACCCGGGGTGTCCACCAGGACGACGCCGGAGGCCAGCCGATCGTGCGGCAGCTCCACGTCGACCTGGCTCACCCGCCACGCCTGCGTGCCCTCGGCCGCCGAGACGTAGCGGGCGAGGTCGTCGAAGGGCACCTCGGTCTCCTCGACCGTGCCATCCTTGGTCGCCGTGCGGACGACCGCCCGGGGTGCCGGCCCCCACCGGAGGGTCATCACGGTGGCGGTGGTCAGCTCCTGCCCGGTCGGGAACAGCTGCTGCCGGCCGACGATCGCGTTGAGCAGGCTCGACTTGCCGCGTTTGAACTCCCCGCACACCACGACCTGGTAGGCCTGGCTGCGCACCGAGGCGGCGACCGCGCGTACCGCCTCGGCGGCGTCGGGCCCCACCTGGTCCTGCGCGAGGCCGGCGACGTCGTCGGTCAGGGCGAGCACCGATTCCCGCAGCGCGGCCAGTGTCCGCTCTGCCTCACGACCCTGCATGGCGGCCTTTCTCAGTCGACATTGTCCAGCAATGACGTGGCTTCGCTGATTCGAGCGATCAGCCGTTCGTAGGCACGGACGACCGTCGGCCCGAGCGCCGGCAGGGCCATCTCGCGCCGGCTCCAGTGCCGCTGCCGCTCGAACGCCCTGCGCCTCAGCTCCCGGACCCCCGTGTTCACCGGCAGTCCCAGGCGCTCCATGCAGGTCGCGCCGCACGCGCCGGTGAGTTCGGCGAGCTGCGCGATCTCCGCCGCGGTCAGCCGGTGCTCGTGCCGGTGGATCAGTCCGACCAGGGTCAGCTCGTCCAGCCCGAGGCTGGTGGCCCGCAGCCGTTCGATCCGCCGGTCCACCTCGACCACCTGCGTGGGCATCGCCGCGCCACCGAGCTGCCGCCGGGTACGTCCGTCCGCGAGGACCCTCTCCAGCGACCGCAGGTGCTGTTCGAGCTTGAGGTAGGTGCCACGCCGGACGAAGTGGTCGAGGATGGCCGTCCGCAGCCGCGCGACGCCGCTCTCCTCGTCGAGGTGCACCCGGAGCCCGTCCTCGTCTCCGGTCGGGTCCCGCAGGTAGTCGCAGGCCAACTGCACGCCCCACAGGCCGAGCCGCTCGACCAGCGCGCGCCGCTCCGTCGGGCCGGCCACCAGATCCGCCTCCACGAACCTGGCCTGGCTCTCCAGGTGGCCGGCGAGGGCGCGCGCGTCGCACCGCTTCGCCAGCCCGGCCAGCACCTCGAGCTGAGCGGTCGGGAGAGTCCACCCGCCCTCGGCGACGAGCGCGGCGACCGGCAGCACGGCGTAGAACAGCTCGTGATTGACCGGGTTGCGGTCGATCTGCCGGATGATCGCCCCGGCGTGGTCCCGCAGCGGATGGAAGCGGAGCGGATCCCGGGCCCCGCCGTGGTCGGGCCCGGGCGGCCAGGACAGGTCGCACGCGCTGATCACCGCCAACACCCTGGTCGGTAGGGGTTGCGTCCCGTCCCGGGCGAGCAGGCCGCGAAGGTAGCCGACGTCCGCCTGGTGCACGCTGCGGTGGAACAGATGCACCGCGCAGTCGGCGCGCAGGCCGGCATTGCCCTGCGTGTCGTTGACCGGACTGCCCAGCCCGGGGGTGTCGATCAGGCGCAGGTCGCTCGGGAGCGCGGCGGGGACCGTGGTGACGACGTGCGCGGGCGTCCGGCGTCGCGAACCACGGCGAGCCGGGGCACTCGCCGGCGTCTCCCCGGCCGGGGGTGACCCGGCGGCGAAGTGGAACTCGTGGAAGTCGGCGGTGACCTCGTCCACCCCGGTCTGCGCGATCGGCGCCCGGGTCAGCGCGTTGATGAGGGTGGACTTCCCGCGCTTGATCTGACCGGTGACGGCGAGGCGCATCGGCCGGTCGACAGCGTCGACGGCGTCGGCGAGCGCCGCCTGCACGGCTGCGGTCAGCGGGTCGGAGACCGGCGTCGCGGGCAGCAGCTGCGCCATCGCCCGAAGCTGATCGACGGCTGGCGGTGCGGCCATGCGCGGGCTCCTGTGTGGACCTTGGTGTCCGCACGAGTATCGGTGACCACTACGGAGCGCACAAGACCGCCGGCTGTCACCGATACGACAGCCGCCGGGTACGGACGACGCGGCGCGGCCCCGAATGTCCGGCCGTCCGGCGGTCGGCGCTCAGTCCGGGCGCACCGTCCGGCGGTCGGCTGGGCCGGCGTCGTACGACGATGGCGCGACGTTTCGTCCGGGACCGTGCGACGGTCGGAATTCCCCGTGCCGCCGGTCGTGGGTCCGCCGCATGATCCGGGTCCGGCGCCGCGCCCGCGGGGTGTGCCGCTCGGGCCGGACCATCTGTGCCCGCGCGGGCGGGCGCAGCTGCGCCTCCCCCGCGCCGGCCGCCCGCCGCACCGCCTGGTTGGCGTCCGTCGGCTCGCACCCGGTGGCCCGCATCAGCTCACTGTCGGCCGTCCGCAGGTCGGTGATGATCCCGTCGCCGTAGGAGCGGACGCCGCGGGCCCAGGCCCGGCCGGCCAGCTGGGCGCTCTCCTGCACAAGCCGGTGGGTGGCGGACATGTCGTCGCCGCCGGTGCGGCACTCCCGCTGCAGCTCGCGGACCGCCGCGCTGAGCCGGGCGACGGCGTCGGCCAGCTCAGCCGGCACCGGCTCGCCGTACTGCAGGGCGGTCGCCGAGCGCCGGGCCACCGACCGGGCGTAGAGGATCAGGCGCTCGAGGTGGTCGGTGGCGTTCGCGTACCGGTGGAACTGGGCGCGGCGCCGCCAGCGGGCCGGCGCGATGGTGACCACCTCCTCGGCGCCGCTGATCGCGTCGTTGAGCCGGCTCACGTCCGGGTCGAGCGCGCGCAGGTCGTCCAGGGCCCGGATCGCGGCGTCGGCGTCCCGGTAGGTCAGGGCGTGCGCGACCGCGTCGAGCCGCGCGGTGAGGCCGGCGAACACCGGCTCGGCCGCACGGTCCAGCACCCGCTGCGGGTTCACCGGCAGCAGCAGGGCCACCACGGCCAGGCCGACCACGCCGCCCACCAGGGCGTCGAAGATCCGGGGCAGCTCCAGGCCGGGTTGGACCGGGGCGAGGGTGGCGATCAGGACCGCCGTACCGCCGGCCTGGCCGACCAGGGCGCCGCCGCGGCCGGCGACCAGCAGGGCGGTCGCGATGGCCAGGGCGACCACCACCCCGGTCTGCCACGTACCCGAGCCGAGCAGGAACCGCAGCAGGTCACCCACGACGATGCCGAGGCCGACGCCGATGAGCAGTTCGAAGGTGCGCCGGGCCCGCTGGCCGATGGCGGTGGCGATGGTGCCGACCGCGGCGGCGGGCGCGAAGACGTGCGCGCCCGGGCCGAGGACCCGCTGGGCGAGCAGTGCGGCGAGCCCGGCGGCGAGCCCGGACTGCACGGCGATCACGGCGGTGATCTCCAACTGGCGCAGCCGCAGCCGGCCGGCCTGACCACCCTGGCTGCGCGCCCGCGCCACCGCCCGGCCGCCCCGCCGGGCGGCCCGGTCCAGCGGCGAGCGGACGGTGTCGGCAATGTGGCGGTCGTCGGCCATGGCGGCGGTTACCCCGCGCGGGGCGGGTGAATCGTCCGGTTGTACTCATCCTGTGCCCCGACGTGCCCCGGACAGGGAGGCAGCTGGCGACGGCGGCCCGAGGAGCGCTCCACCGGACGAGCCGTGAAATAGGAGAGGGAGAGATCACGAGGTGCGCAGCGCGCCCATGATCGACGACGCGGGCCGGTCGCCGCGGGTCAGCGGCCGAAGGTGCGATCGAGCAGGTCGAACAGAGCGGCCCAGTGCCGCTCGGTGGCCTGCTCGTCGTACATCGGGGTGTCCGCCTGGGTGTAGCCGTGCCGCGCCCCGGCGTAGACCTCGGAGGTGTAGGTGACCCCGGCCGCGTCGAGGGCCTTCTCCAGGGTGGCGATCTGCTCGGCGGTCATCGACTGGTCCTGGTCGGCGTGGCCGAAGTACAGCTCCCCGGTGACCGCGCCGACGCCCAGGTGCGGGCTGTCCGAGGCGTCGGTGACCACCCGCCCGGCGTGGAAGGCGGCCGCCGCGGCGATCCGGTCCGGGTGCGCCTCGATCGCCCGCAGCGCGTTCGTGCCACCCATGCAGTAGCCGGTGATGGCGACCGGGCCGGGCGCGGCGTCCGGCTGCCCGGTCAGGAAGTCCAGGTAGGCGGCCGTGTCGCGGGCCACCACTTCGGGGGTCAGCGACCTGATCATCGGGGTGAGCTGCTGGAACAGCGCCCCGCGCTGCGCGTCGTCACCGAGCCCGGACAGGTCGACCAGCGGCGCGCGGCCGAACCGGTGGAACAGGTTGGGCACCAGCACCAGGTAGCCGCGGGCGGCGACGGTTTCGGCCATCTCCGCCATGCGGGGGCGCAGCCCGAACGCGTCCATGAACATCAGCACCCCCGGGAAGGGGCCGTCGCCGTCGGGCCGGACGAGGTAGGCGTCGGCCGCCCCGTCGCCGGTCGGCACGTCCACGGTCGTCGTCCGCACTCTGGCCCTCCTTGCGCTGCGCGTACCGCACCGCACGCTACTCCCGCCCGTGGCGGCCGGCACGTCGAGGCCTTCCCGTCGGCGCGGCGACCGGGCATGCTGGGTGGATGGGAGAGGTGCGACCGATGCCCAGCTTCGGTGACCTGTTCACCGACCTGCGCGGCGAGGACCGGACGATGCGGGTCAGCTACCACCCCGACCGCGGCGCGGTGGTGCTGTCACTGTGGAGCGGCACGATCTGCCGCGGCTCCTTCCGGATGCCGGTCGACGACGTGGACCGGCTCCTGGTCCTGCTCGGCGAGGTGCGGCAGGCCAGCCCACCGGCCGGCGACGACGGCACGGCCACCGCCGAGGGCACGGTGGAGGTCCCGTCGCCGTCGGTGGAGCGCACGGGCGACATCACGGGTACGGCGCACCGCGCGGCGATCCTGCCGACGCCCCGGGTCGCCTGAGCGCCCTCCACAATCGAGCCGAAGAGGGGCAGACACCCTCGATTCCGCGAACTACCGTCGAGTCAGGAGTTCGCGAAGGGAGGGGCCATGCTTCCCGTCTCACCACCCACCACCCGCCGTCCCGGTGCCCGCGCCGCGCTCGGGATGGCCCTTCTGATTGCCGCCGGCCTGTCCGTGCCGGCCACCGCACCGCCGGTCGCCGGGTCGACGACCGGCACGCTCACCACCGTGACGCTGGTCGCCGCCACCAGCCAGCCGACCATCCAGCAGGGGTCCCGGGGCGCCGCGGTGACCACCCTGCAACAGCGGCTCACCGCCCTGCACTACGACGTCGGCGGCGTCGACGGCATCTTCGGCCCGTCGACCTTCCACGCCGTGGTCGCCTTCCAGAAGATCAACGGCCTGGTCCGGGACGGCATCGTGGGCCCGCGCACCTGGGCGGCCCTCGACCACCCCGTCATCCCGAAGCCGAAGTACTCGCACACCGGCTACTCGCTGGAGGCCAACCTGAGCAAGCAGGTGCTGTACCTGGCCCGCGGGGGGTCAGTGGTACGGATCCTGGACGCCTCCAGCGGCAAGGCCAGCACCCCCACGCCGACCGGCAACTACACGATCCAACGACGGATCGACGGCTGGCGGCAGAGCGACCTGGGCCTGCTGTGGCGGCCGAACTACTTCTACCGGGGATACGCGGTGCACGGCGCCACCTCGGTGCCGGCCTACCCGGCCAGCCATGGGTGTGTCCGGGTGCCGATCCCGGCGATGAACCGGCTCTGGTCGAAGATCGGCATCGGCGTGCCGGTGCACATCTACCGCTGATCCTCGCGCTGCGGCGGCTTCCGGGGCGTCCCGGGGGCCGCCGTCGCCATAGGATCGGCCGGATGATCCGGTTCCGGCTGCTGATGCTGGTGGCGGCGGGGTTCTTCCTGGCCGTGGCGCTCACCGTGCGGGCGCTCACCGACGGGCGGCCGGAGCAGTTCTCCGGCACCGCCCTCTACGCCTCGATGGCGTACGCGGGGGTGCTCTTCCTGTGGCCGCGGATGCGGCCGGTGCCGGCGGGGACGCTGACCCTCGCCTGGTGCTGGGCGATGGAGGTCTGCCAGCTGACCGGGGTGCCGGCCGCGCTGTCGGCGCGCAGCCTGCTGGCCCGGCTGGTGCTCGGGGTGCAGTTCGACCCGGTCGACCTGCTCTGGTACCCGGTGGGCGTGCTGCCGCTGGTGGCGCTGCACGCGCTGGTGCCGTTTGCCGGGGCGCTGAGGGGGAAGACCGGGCATCCAGCCGAGAGAAGGGCCCTGACGATGGACGACAACCAGTTCATCGGCCTGGTGGCGAAGCGTACCGGGACGTCGTCGGAACAGGCGACCGCCCTCGCCCGGGCCACGCTGACCACCCTGGCGGAACGGATCGACGGCGGCGAGGCGCGGGATTTGGCCGGCCAGCTGCCCACCGGTCTGCGGCCGTACGCGTTCGCCTCCGGGGAGACCGCCGAGCGGTTCGGGCTCGACGTCTTCGTGGAACGGGTCAGCGGGCGCGCCGACGTGGACGTGGACCAGGCGAAGGACGGGGTGACGGCCGTGTTCGACGTGCTCCGCGAGGCCGTGTCGCCGGAGGCGTACGGGCAGGTCGTGACCCAGCTTCCCGCCGAGTACGGCGAGGTCGCCGACCAGACCGCGCCGTTCGTGGAACGCACCCGCTGACGCGGCTGCTCGCCGTCGGCCCGGACTCACCGGGTGCGGTTCAGCCCAGCAGCTCCCGGACGGCTGCCTCCTCCAGCCAGGTCCGGTAGCGGTCGACGGTCCAGCCACGCTGGCGGCGCAGCAGCTGGTGCAGGTGCGGCGATCCGAGCGCGTAGAGGATGTCGGCGGCGGCGCGGGCGTCCAGGTCGTCGCGCAGCGCGCCACGGGCGTGCAGCCGCCGGGTGAGCGCGAGATGGACCTGATGGGTGGCCTCGGCTCCGGCGTCGGCGGCGGCCCGCATGTCCGGGTCGGCGCCGGCGGCCTCGACGCTGACCATGATCAGGTCACCGGCGCGTTCCAGCAGCGCCGTGGAGTAGGCCACGAGTCGGGCGATCGCCGTCCGGGGGTCGGGCTCCTCCCCCAGCGCGGTGATCTCGGGACGGTCGGCGACGCGGACCGGCTCCTCGTCGCCGACGGTGGCGACGCCGAGGACGTGCCCGAACAGGTCCGCCTTGGTGGGGAAGGCGTCGTAGAGGGTGCGCTCGCCCACCCCGGCGGCCCGGGCGATCTCCCGCATGGTGGTGGCGACGTAGCCACGGTCGACGAACAGGTGGGCGGCGGCCGCGCGGATCCGGGCGCGGGTCGCCGCCGCGGACGCCGCCCGGGCCGGGGACCGGTAGGACCTCTTGACGCTCTCGGCCATGGGGCGCATCATACCCATATTCGCCGCAGCGTCACTGCGGTCAAGTTTCCCCGGGGGGATGCCACCTGTTGCGCGATTCATCACTGAACCTCAGTCTTTTTCCGGTATTCTTCATCTTGTGAAGTTGTCCGAGTGGGCGAAGCGGGCTGGTGTGCACTATCAGACCGCTTGGGAATGGGCGCGGGACGGCAAGATGCCGGTTCCTGTGGTCAAGACGCCCTCCGGCTCGTGGCTGGTGCTGGAGCCGAAACCGGCGTCGAACGGCCGTGTGGTGGTGTACTGCCGGGTGTCCTCCGCTGACCAGGAGCCCGATCTTGACCGGCAGGTTGCCCGCGTTGTGCAGGGAGCGACCGCGCACGGTCTGGCCGTGGGCGAGGTTGTCACCGAGATCGGCTCTGGCCTGAATGGCAAGCGGCGCAAGTTGCATCGCATCCTCTCGGATGCGTCGGCGAGAGTGATTGTGGTGGAGCACAAGGACCGGCTGGCGCGCTTCGGCGTCGAGCACCTGCAAGCCGCTCTGACCGGTGCCGGCCGGGAGTTGCTGATCCTCGACCCGGAGGAGTCCACGGACGACCTGGTGAAAGACATGACTGACGTGCTCACCTCGATGTGTGCACGTCTCTACGGCCAGCGGGCGGCGAAGAGCCGTGCCGCCCGCGCTGTTGCCGCCGCAACCGGGGAAGAAGGCCGTGGGTAAGAAGATCAGCCCGCAGAAGAAGGCCGACCGCGCCCTGTGTCCGGTGCAGGTGGCAAACATCATGCAGTTGAAGGTGCATGATGTTGCGGCGGCAATGCGTGCCGCTGATGTGATCGAGCAGCTCACTCCGCAGCACGCCAGGGAGTGGATGAAGGATCCGGCCGCTGCGCCGCAGTGGTTCATCGGACTGCTGGCTGAGAGTGCGGCGCGGCAGGCGCAGCGGATCGCCCGCGAGGAACGTGAACAGCTGGAGCGGCGCCACAAGTTGGTCATCGCCGAGGAGAAGGTCACCCGCCGGCTCCTGGCGGGGGCCAAGCACTTGCGGAGCCCGGAGGAAGAGTTGATCGCCTCCGACATGGCATTTCGTGCCAGTAAGGAGCTGGTGCGTGCCCACACCGATACCTGCGGGGAGATCGACCCGCAGCTGTTGAGCGACCTGGACATCGCCGCCCTGCGATGGGCCGGTGTTGATCCGTGCAACCACTCGACGTGGGTAGTGCATCGTGGAGACTGCGGGCGGTGAAGAAGTTCGAACCGCGCCCCGGCTGCGTGGTGTAGGCGTTCCGCTTCGCGCTCGACCCAAACGCCAGTCAGCAGCAGGCGCTGCGGTCGCACTGCGGTGCAGCGCGTGCGGCCTACAACTGGGCCGTGTCGTGGGTTTCGGCACCGTGGTGGCAGCGCGGGGCGGAGGAGTCCTACGGCGTTTCGGGGCAGGATCTGACGCCGTGGCGGCCGTGGTCGCTGCCCGCGCTGCGCAAGGAGTTCAACCAGGTCAAGAAAACCGACCCGCGTTTTTGCCGATGGTGGCAGGAGAACTCCAAGGAGGCATACAACACCGGGCTGGCAGCCGCAGCTGCCGCGTTTGACAACTACGCCAAGTCCAAGCGTGGGCAGCGCAAAGGCCGGCGTATGGGCGTTCCTCGCCGCAAGTCGAAGCACCGGGCGCGCATGTCTTGCCGGTTCACCACCGGCACCATCCGTGTCGAGGCGGACCGGCGGCACATCACCCTGCCCCGGCTCGGGACGATCCGCACGCACGAGACCACCCGCAAGCTTGAGCGCCGCGTGAATAACGGCACCGCCCGCATCCTGTCCGCCACGGTGCGGCTGGAACGTGGCCGCTGGTTCGTGTCCTTCCAGGTGGAGATCGAACGCGCCCAGCGCACGCCGAGCCGGCCCGAAATGGCCGCCGGCGTGGACCTCGGCGTGAAGTGGCTCGCCGTGATGGCCGACTCGGCAGGTGAGATCCGGTACGTGCCCAACCCAGCCCAGTACGTGCCCTGGCCGGCGTCCACCACGTGAAGATCCCGGTCACCGACCTCGACCGCGCCCTCGACTGGTACGGGCGGGTCTTCGGCCTCCGGACCACCGTCGAGTTCCCCGACGCCGACGGGGTGGTGCGCGGCGTGGCCGGTGACCTGCCCGGCCTGGACGGCACGCTGGTGGCCCTGCGGGTCAACCCGCGGGCCGCCGAGGGCTGCCAGGGCTTCGACCCGATCGGTTTCGCCGTCGACGACCGCGCCGACCTGGAGGCCTGGGCCGGTCACCTCGACCGGCTCGGGATCGGGCACTCACCGGTGATCGAGGCGTCGCTCGGCTGGCTGCTGGTCTTCGCCGACCCCGACGGCCTCGAACTGCACCTCTACACCTGGGCGACGCACGGGATCGACCACTCCGACCGGCCCGGCTACGGCCGCCCGGTCCGCGCCCGCCCCTGACCGGGCCCGCGCCGGCATGACCGGCACGGCGGCGGGTACGCAGGGCGTCCGCGTACGTGACCGGACCCGCAGGGAGCCGCGATGACCGACTGGGACGAGCAGGGCGATCCGCTGCGTCGACCGCCGGAAGCCGACGCCCAGGAACAGCGGCAGGACGAGACCGTGGTCGGGCCGCCGGACCGGGCCTCGGACGCGGTCCCCGAGGCGTCCGAGGCCGACCTGGCGGAACAGGGCGTGCTGGCGCCGCCGAGCGACCGCACCGACCTTGCCCACGCGGTGCGCGACGACCTCACCCCGGCCGACGCGGTGGAGCAGAACCAGGAGATCCCCCTGCCCGACGAGGACCGCCGCGACTGACGCCACGCGGCCGATCGGACAACCACCCCGGACCGGCGACCCACGGGACCGAACGCCGGGTCGCCCCGCGGCGGCCCGGCCGCCCGGACCGGAGGACTACCGGTCGGGGCTGTCCGCCGGGGCCATGATGCGCAGCGCGTTCGGGTCCAGCCCGATCCGCACCGGGGTCTCCCCGTACGGCTCACCGTCCACCTCGATCCGGGCCGGCCGGTCGGTCTCCAGCCAGAGCTGACCGACGGCGAGGAACGGCTCGTCCCCGAGCGTGCGGCGGTGCCCGGTCGCGGCGTTGCGCGCCGTCGCGCGCAGCAGGCCACGCCGGGTCGGGCCGCCCACCGGGTACGCGACCAGCAGCCGGTCGTCGGCGTTGGCGTCGGCGGTGATCGGCCGGCCGGCGTGGAAGCCGCCGTTGGCGACGTACACCTGGTGGGTGGTGAAGGCGTGCTCGCGACCCTCCGCGCGGACGGTGACCCGCAGGGGCCGGTGCCGGGCGAGCAGTCCCAGGGCGGTCGCCGGGTACGCGAGCCGGCCGACGACCCGCTTCAGCTGGGGCGGCGCGCTGAGCATGATGTCGGCGGAGAGCCCGATACCCACGTGGTTGGTGAACCGGGTGTCGCCCACCAGGCCCAGGTCGACGTCGATCACCTTGCCGGCGGTGAGCACGCCGACGGCGGCGTCGAGGTCGAGCGGGATCCCGACCGTACGGGCGAAGTTGTTGGTGGTGCCCAGCGGCAACAGGCCGAGCGCGATGTCGCGGTGGGCGAGCAGTCGCGCGGCGGCGCCGATCGTGCCGTCGCCGCCGCCCACGACCAGCAGGTCCGGGCCCAGGTCGGCGGCCTCGGCCAGCACCCGGTCGAGGTCGCCGGCCCGCTCGACCGGGTACGCGCGCAGCAGGGTGACGCCGGCGGCGCGGAGCCGGTCGTGGACGGCCTGGTAGAGCCGGCGGCCGCGACGGGAGTGGGCGTTGACCACCAGCGCGGCGCGCCGGTCGCTCCGGATGGCCTCGGTCAGCTCCTGTTTGCTCCGCACGGGTTCCGACCCTATCCGCCGCCGCTCCCCCAGGCCGTTCGACGCGGCGGCGGCTTCCGCCTCCGGCTGCGCGGTCGGGCCAGCCTGCGCCATGACGCGGAGGTGCTGCGCCGGGGACCTGGCACCACCATCCGAGCTCCGTGGACGGGCGCGGCCGGGGACTCATGCTGGTGGGCACCATGGCGGACCGGGCCGTCCTCGAGATCGGCCGGCACGGCGCCCGGGTCCTCCTCACGCTGCGGTCGTCCTGACCTGTCCGGCCGCCCTCGCACCCGTCGGGCCACCACGGAGGCTGGCCGCCGAAGCAGCACTGGGGTTCCGCCCGGACCATTCGTCGAGTGACAGCGGCCGGTCGCCGCTCACGCCTGTTCGCTCACCGCTGGTCCGGAGTGGACCACTGTGCCTCATCGGGTCGGAACGCAACGATCGGCGTGTTTCGACATGAACCATGACGGCCATCCGGTCACCGCGGTCAGGAGGAGTCATGAGGAGATCGTTGGTACGAGGCATTGTGGTCGCGGTCGGGCTCGCGTTGGCCGGACTCTCCGCGCCGGTAGGCCCGGCCGGCGCAGCGCGCGCGGGTGTCGCCGACCCCGCCACCGTCCGGGCGTCCGACGGCGCGTACGTGGTCCAGGAGACGGTCGTCGGCCCCCGGCTGTTCGATCTCACCATCGAGTCGCCGGCGCTGGGCCGGACGGCCAACGTCCGCCTGCTGACGCCGGTCGGGTGGGAGCAGCGGGCGCCCGGGGACCACTGGCCCGTGCTCTACCTGCTGCACGGCTGCTGCGACTCGTACGTGAGCTGGACCCGGTCGACGGACGTGGCGAGCATCCCGGAGCTGCGGGACGTCCTGGTCGTCATGCCCGAGGCGGGTGCCGCCGGTTGGTACAGCGACTGGTGGAACGGCGGCCAGGGCGGCACCCCGGCATGGGAGACGTTCCACCTCACCGAGGTACGCCAGATCACCGAGCGGGGGTACGGCGCGGGACCGAAGCGCGTGGTGGCCGGCCTGTCGATGGGCGGCTTCGGGGCGATGTCGTACGCGGCCCGCAACCCGGGCATGTTCCGTGCGGCGGCGTCGTTCAGCGGGGTCGTGCACCCGATGCGGGACCCGTCCTACTGGCTGCCGTTCTTCGGGCGCACCGGGTCGGACCCGTACGCGCTGTGGGGCGACCCCGTGGCGCAGCGGGACATCTGGGCCGCGCACGACCCGTACCACCTGGTGAAGCAGTTGCGGCACACGGCGCTCTTCGTCGCCAGCGGCGACGGCACCGCCGGCGGTCCGTTCGATCCGCCGGGGCGGACCAACAGCTTGGAGGCGCTCATCTACCAGGAGAACGTCGACTTCGTCGCGCAGCTGCGCGCGGAGGGCGTCGCGGTGGAGACCGACTTCTACGGCCCGGGCACCCACAGTTGGCCGTACTGGGAGCGCGAACTGCACCGGGCGCTGCCGATGCTGCTCGACGCGCTCGAGACCGGGCGCGGGGTGGCGACCAACTCCATCGATCAGTAGTGCCCAAGGTCCGCGGGTGACCAGCCTGGTCGCCCGCGGGCGCCCGTTCGGGTGACGATCAGCCGTGCCGTCGTCAGGGCGTGGTGAGCGGGCGCTGCCGCGGGGTCGCGCCGGGGGCGGCGTCGTAACCGGCGGCCTGGAGCGTGAACAGCTCGGCGTAGCGGCCACCGGCGGCCATCAGCTCGTCGTGGCTGCCGGCCTCGACCAGGGCGCCGTCGTGCAGGACGAAGATCCGGTCGGCGTGGCGGACGTTGGCCAGCCGGTGCGTGATGAGGATGGTGGTGGCCCGTCCCTGCCGGTCCCGGATGGCCTGGAACAGGGCGTCCTCGGCGCGCGGGTCGAGGGCGGAGGACGGCTCGTCCATGATCAGCAGGTCGGCGTCGCGGAGGAAGCCGCGGGCCGCGGTGATCCGCTGCCATTGCCCGCCGGAGAGGTCCTGACCGTGGGCGAAGGTCCGGTCGAGCAGCGTCTCGTATCCGTGCGGCAGGTTCTGGATCATGTCGTGGGCGACGGCCCGGACGGCGGCGGCCTCGATGCGGTCCTGGCGGGCGTCGCTGTCGACGTCGCCGATGGCGATGTTGGTGGCGGCGGTGAACGGCCACTTGTGGTACTCCTGGGTGACTACGGCGGTCCGGGCCCGCAGGCCGTCGGTGTCCCAGTCGGCCAGCGGCCGGCCGTTCCAGCTGACGACGCCGTCGGTGGGGGCGCGCAGGGCGCCGATCACGGCGGCGAGACTGCTCTTGCCGGAGCCGTTCTCCCCGACGAAGGCCACCGTCTGCCCGGCCTGGATGCGCAGCGTCACGCCGTCGACGGCGGGGGTCTCGCGGTCGGGATAGCGGAGGCTGACCTGGTGGACGGTCAGCTCGCGCAACGGCTCCACGGGTGCGGCACGGTCGGCCCGCTCGGGCAGGTAGGCGGCGGCGCGGGTCATGAACCCGGTGTAGTCGCCGAAGTGCTGACCCTCGGTGTAGACCTGGTCGACCTGGAACGTGACGATGCCCAGTGACCGTTGCGCGGACTGCAGGGCGATCACGCAGGTCGCCGCGGCGGCGAGCGGGATCTGCCCGTTGACGAGCAGCAGCCCGAGCAGCGCGTACACCGCCCCGGTGGCGAGTCCGCCGATCACCGAGCCGACGGTGGTGGTCGTGGTGACCCGGCGGGCGAGCGCGAGCTGGATGTCGGTCTCCACCCCCATCACCCGGTCGTACTGGTCCAGCAGGAACCGGCGCAGCCCGTACGAGCGCAGCTCCGGCGCCGAGACCCGGTCGGCCATCAGGCGGTGCAGCAGCCACAGTCGACGCCGCCGTACCGAGCCGGCGGTGTAGGTCTGGTAGCGCAGGTGGCCCGCGCGCAGCGCCGCCCAGGCCTTGGGCAGCGTGGCGACCAGCAGCGCCAGCAGCAGCAACGGGTGGATGACCAGCACGGCGACCGCGACGGCGATCAGTCCGGCCAGGCCGGCGGCGAAGTTCATCGCGGCCTGGACCAGCCCGATCGCGGAGTCGCTGCCGCGGGAGGCGCGTTCCATGTCGTCGGCGAAGGCGTCCGCGTCGAACGCCTCCAGCCGCACGGCGGTGCTCATCTCGAACAGGCCGCGCTCCACCTCCCGACTCACCCGGGGGGTGAGACCGTTCTGCGCGTACCCGGTGGCGATGCCCATGCCGGCGCGCAGCGCGGTCGCCCCCGCCAGGGCGAGGATGGCGGGCAGCGCGGCTACCACCTTGTCGGCGGTCGGGCCGCCGGCGAAGAGCTCGACCAGCACCTGCTGGGTGGCCAGCAGCCCGAAGGCGGCCAGCACGCCCGCGCCGACGGTCGCGGCGGCGACCACGCTCGTGCGGATCCGGTCGGCCCGCCAGCTGATCCGGAACGCGGCCCGGACCAGTCGGGGCAGCTCGGCGAAGACGGCGAAGAGGCCGGCTTGCGCCCGGGCACGCAGCCCCGTCTCCCACCACATCTCCCGCAACTCGGGCAGCACCGACTCGGCGGAGGCCGGGGTGGACGGTCGCGGGACGGTGCGATGTTCGCCGGGGATGCCCGTTTCGGTCATGCGGGCGCCTCCTCAGGGTCGACCGGACTCGATGGCACCTCAGCCGCCGACCGCCACCACGTCGCCGCCGGCGTCGCCCGCAGAATATCGGTGCGTAGTCGCGCAGTCACGAAGCGCCAAGCCGACAGAGCGCCGCCACGCGCGGGCCGGCGCTGGCGCCGGCTCGGCTGGCACGGTGATGGACCGCGTGGCCGGCCTATCCGCCGGCCATCGCGCCGAGGATGATGTACGGCTCCTCGCCGACGACGACCCGCTCGGGCAGTGGCGCGTCGGGCGACTCGTTGGACAGGTCCTCCTCACAGGCGTAGAAGCGGATGAACGCGCGGCGCTTGCCGCTGTGGTGGTCACGGATCGTGCCGAGCAGCATCGGGTACCGCGCCTCGAGGGTGTCCAGCACGACGCGCTGGGTGACCGGCCCGGTGGCCGGGCCGGTCACGTCCAGGCGCACCTCGCCGGTGACGCGCGCGAGGTTCTTCAGGTGCGCCGGGAGGACGACCCGGATCACGGCAGCACCTGGGCTTCCACGGAGAGCACGGCCGGCAGGTCCCGCACGATCGGCGCCCAGCTGTCCCCGCCGTCGGCCGAGTGGTAGACCTGGCCACCGGTGGTGCCGAAGTAGATCCCGCACGGGTCGAGCGTGTCCACCGCCATGGCGTCCCGCAGCACGTTGACGTAGCAGTCGGACTGCGGCAGGCCCCGGGTCAGCGGCTCCCAGTCGTCACCACCGGTGCGGCTGCGGTAGACCCGCAGCTTGCCCTCCGGCGGGTAGTGCTCGGAGTCGCTCTTGATCGGCACCACGTAGATGGTCTCCGGCTCGTGCGCGTGCACGGCGATCGGGAACCCGAAGTCCGACGGCAGGTCGCCGCTGACCTCGCGCCAGTTCGCCCCGGCGTCGTCGCTGCGCATGACGTCCCAGTGCTTCTGCATGAACAGGGTGTCCGGCCGGGACGGGTGCTGGGTGATGTGGTGCACGCAGTGGCCCACCTCGGCGTCCTCGTCGGGGATCTCGCCCGAGCGCAGGCCCTTGTTGATCGGCAGCCAGCTCGCGCCGGCGTCGTCGCTGCGGAACGCGCCCGCCGCCGAGATGGCGACGTAGATCCGGCCCTGGTGCACCGGGTCGAGGATGATCGTGTGCAGGCACATCCCGCCGGCGCCGGGCTGCCACCTCGGGCCGGTCGGGTGCGTCCGCAGCGCGGTGAGCTCGGTCCACTTCCCGCCGCCGTCGGTGCTGAGGTAGAGGGCGGCGTCCTCCGCGCCCGCGTACAGCGTGTCGGGGTCGTCGCGGGACGGCTCGAGGTGCCAGATGCGCTTGAACTCCCAGGGGCGCGGGGTGCCGTCGTACCACAGGTGCTCGCCGACCTCACCCGAGTAGGCGAAGTCGTTGCCCACGGTGTTCCAGGTCCGGCCGCCGTCATCGGAGCGCTGGATCAGCTGCCCGAACCAGCCGCCGCTCTGCGACGCGTAGAGCCGGTCCGGGTCGGCCGGCGACCCGGTGAGGTGGTAGATCTCCCAGCCGCCGAAGTGCGGCCCCTCGACCGTCCAGTCGCCGCGCCGGCCGTCCGACGTCAGCACGAACGCGCCCTTGCGTGTGCCTACCAGCACCCGTACACCGGTCATGTCCTCATCCCTCCGCTCGGTTCGACGATGCCGTCGGGAATGACCGTCCGGCACGCCGAAACTCATCGGTCCCGTCCGTCCTACTCCTCGGGTACGACGAACCGGCATCCTGCGAACCGACAATCGAGCAGTACCTCGAGGACGACCGCGCCGACACGCCGTGCCGGCCGCCGCCGTGCCCGAACGGACGGGCGGGCCGTCCGGCGGGCCGAGGATGTCGGAGGGGCCGGGTAGCGTCCCGGGCGTGACCGGCCCTGGCGACGTCCCACCCGAGATCCTCGACCGGCTCCGGCCCGTCTGCCTCGGGCTGCCGGAGACCTACGAGGAGCCGGCCTGGGTGGGGACGCGCTGGCGGATCCGCAAGCGCACGTTCGCGCACGTGCTCACGGTCGACCCCGACCACCGGGCGGCCTACGCCCGAGCCGCCGTGACCGACCAGCCGTTCTGCGTGCTGACGTTCCGGTCGTCCGGCGACGAGATCGCCGGGCTGATCGGCGGCGGCCCCCCGTTCTACGCACCGGGCTGGGGCACGGACGTCGTCGGCATGGTGCTCGACGACGGCACCGACTGGGCGGAGGTCGCCGAACTGCTCACCGAGAGCTACTGCGTGCTGGCGCCGAAGAAGCTGGCCGCCCTCGTGGACCGGCCCGCGTAGCCCCGCCGGCGCGTGGCCGATCGGCACTCGTGGACGAATTTGTACAACATCCGCTGGTGATAAACTCTCCCCCATGGCGACAGCACCGTGGCAGGCGGTGACCGCCCTCGTCGACCAGGTACGACGGGCGCTGTACGACTACGTCCGCAGCCAGGACCACCCGGTGACCCGGGACGAGGCCGCCGAGGCACAGCACATCTCGCGCAACCTCGCGGCCTTCCACCTCGACAAGCTGGTCGGCGCCGGTCTGCTGCAGGCCCGGTACGAGGCGCCGGCCGACCAGCCGCGCGGCCCGGGCAGAACCCCGAAGGTCTACGAGCCGGCGCCCGGCTGCATCGCACTGACCATCCCGGAGCGCCGCTACGACCTGATCGGCCAGATCCTCGCCCAGGCGGTCGCCGACGAACCCACCGATGCCCGGTCGGCGGCCCTTCGGCTGGCGGGGCAGCGCGGCGTCGCCACCGGTCGTCAGGTCGGTGGCGGCGGGGCGGTCAGGACCGTCCTGGCCGAGCTCGGCTTCGAACCGGTCGGCGACGACGAGCTGATCCGGTTGCGGAACTGCCCCTTCCACGAACTGGCCGCCCAGCAGACCGAGCTGGTGTGCGGCCTGAACCAGGCCTTCCTCACCGGCCTGCTCGACGGCCTCGGCCGCACCGATCTCCACGCACGGCTGGTCCCCAGCCCCGGCGCCTGCTGCGTACAGATCCGTCCGGCTTGACACCGCCCCGCCGGGTCCGCGCGGCGCTCAGCTCAGCAGATCGCTCAGCGGCACCCCCGGGTCGGCAAGCCTGGCCAGGTCGACGGACCTGCCGCCGTGGCCGGCGCGCACCAGCGCCTGGATCTGGTCGGTCACGTCCCACACGTTGGCGTTCATCCCGGCCAGCACCCGACCGTCCTTGATCCAGAACGCCAGGAACTCCGGCGCCCCTCCGTCTGCCACGACGGGATCGCCGCGGAACACCACCCGGTCGTAACCGCCCGGGGCAACCCACCCCGAGTACTCCATCCCCAGGTCGTACTGGTCGGAGAAGAAGTACGGCAACCGGGCGTACTCGACCTGCTGGCCCAGCATGGACCGCGCCGCGGCCGGGCCGCTGTTGAGCGCGTTCGCCCAGTGCTCCACCCGGATGTGCCGCCGCAGCAGCGGGTGGTAGGCGTTGGCCACGTCGCCGGCGGCGTAGATGCGCGGGTCGGCGGTGACCAGCCGGGCGTCGGTGACGATGCCGTTCTCCACCTTCAGGCCCGCCGCCTCGGCCAGCTGCACGTCGGGGCGGACGCCCACGCCGACGACGACGGTGTCGGCGGCCAGTTCGGTGCCGTCGGTCAGCACCACCGAGGACACCCGCCCGGGGCCCCGCAGTTGCCCGACCCCGACGCCGAAATGGAAGGTGACGCCCTGGCGGCGGTGCAGGTCGGCGAAGACCCGCGCGACCTCGTCGCCGAGGACCCGCCGCAACGGCAGGACGGCGGTCTCCACCACGGTCACGGCGGCACCGTGCCGGCGCGCGGCGGCCGCGATCTCCAGACCGATCCACCCGGCGCCGATCAGGACGAGGTGCGCCCGGCCGGTGAGGGCTTCGGCGATCCGATCGGAGTCCGCCAGCGTGCGCAGGGACAGCACACCGTCGAGGTCGGCACCGGGCACCTCCAATTGGCGGGGCGTCGAGCCGGTGGTCAGGAGCAGCTTGTCGTACCCGAGCCGATCGCCGCCGGCCAGGACGACCTGGTGGGCATCGCGGTCGATGCTCGTGACCCGGGTGCCGGTACGCAGCTCGACGCCGTTGGCCGCGTACCAGTCGGCATCGTGCACGTACACGTCGCGGCGCGGCGTGGCCCCCAGCAGCAGGCCCTTGGACAAGGGTGGCCGCTCGTACGGCCGTTCCGGCTCCGCGCCGAGGAGCATCACCCGGCCGTCGAAACCTTCCTCGCGCAGGGTCTGGGCGGCCTTGGCGCCGGCGAGACCGGCCCCGACGATGACGAACGTGGGACTGTGTGCCATTCCGCTCTCCAATCCGGTCAGTGGGCTCCGGTGAGGGAGATGAACTCGGCCCTGGAGCGGGCATCGTCGCGCAGGGCCCCGAGCAGGGTGGACGTCACGGTGGTGGCGCCAGTGGCCCGCACGCCCCGCAGCGACATGCACAGATGCTCCGCCTCGACGACGACGCCGACGCCCCTGGGTCCCAGTTCGAGGGCCAACCAGTCCGCCACCTGCTTGGTCAACCGCTCCTGCACTTGAGGACGGTGGGCGAAGTACTCCACGACGCGGGCGAGCTTGGACAGCCCGAGGATCCGGTCACCAGGCAGGTAGCCGACGTGCGCGACGCCCACGAACGGCAACAGGTGGTGCTCGCACACGGAGCGGACGGGGATGGACCGGGCCAGCACCAGTTCGTCGTACCCCTCGTCGTTGGGGAAGGTGGTCAGGTCGAACGGGCGCGCGGTGAGCAGTTCGACGTACGCCCTGGCCATCCGGCCCGGCGTGTCCCGGAGACTCTCGGAGTCCAGGTCGATGCCGAGCGCGGTCAGGAACTGGGTGGCGGCCGCTTCGGCGGCGACCAGGTCGCGGGCCGGTCGGTGGTCGACGCGACGTGGGGCCGGTGCGATGGTCACGTCCGTTGTCCTCCCGGGTGGTCGTCGCTTCAGTCGCCATCCTGAGCCCTCGCGGCCCGGTTTTCAATAGCGATCGCTGGTGAAATTACGAGGGGCATTCGAGACCACAGTGGGCGGTGCCCCCGGCACCGCCCATCCGCGGGCCACGACCTCGGCGGGCCTGCCGCTACCCGATCGGGGATCTGACCACCGACCGGTCCCGCGCCGACGCGCGACCGGACCGCACCCTGGGCGCGGGCGGTGCGCGCCTCACCGCCTTTTGCCCCCGGTTCAGACTTTCGCCTCTCCCGCACCTTTCGACGACGGCCAGGCCCATGCGTCATTTCTTCGGATTCATCGAGCCCGGCCCGGCGTGAAAACCTTTTCCCTGCTCCTTACGACCCGACCAGACCGGAAATCCTGTTCGCTACTGTTGCGACAAAACCGGCGGGGCACTGCTCGCCCATCCGCTACCGGCCAGGTTGCGCCCACCGTGCCCGCAACCCCACGACCCGCCCACTTCCTGCGAGTCGGACAGGGGTTCGACCCGGCCGCCACGCGGTGCTTCGCCATGAATGCACGGATCGCCGCCCGGGCCGCCATCCGGAAGACTTTCCCGAAACGGAGCAAGGGCGATCGAACCTACGCGGCGCACCCGAGACCGGAATTCCCGCCGCCCCGGGAGAATTTTTACAACCGGGCTGAGGCGGCGTTGTCGGCGATTACGGTGCTTTAACGTGACCGTCATTCGAATTGCTGCCGCTGCGCTCAGCGCATTTCTGGCCACGCCGGCCGTGGTGACCGCGTCACCGGCCTCGGCAACGGCCGCGTCGTACGTGCCCTGCCCGGCCGTGAAGCCACCGGTGCCCCCACCAGCCGCACCGACGCCACCGCCGGTCGGTGCCGCCGACCTGGCCGTCGGCGGCGAGTCGCTGGCGACGGCGGGGCTGGCCACTCCCGCCGGTGCGCCGCCGGCGCCGGCGGTGACCGCCACCTCGTGGGTCGTGGCCGACCTCGACAGCGGCGCGGTGCTGGGCGGATGCGGCCCGCACGAGCGCCGTACGCCGGCCAGCGTGCAGAAGATGCTGCTGGCGGCGGCCCTGATGCCCCACCTCGACCCGGCACAGGTGGTCGAGGTGACCCGGGCGGACCTGCAGGATCTCGATCCGGCCAGCTCACGGATGGGGGTGGTCGAGGGCGGCCACTACTCGATCGAGAGCCTGTGGCAGGGACTGCTGCTCAGATCTGGAAACGACGCCGCCAATGTACTGGCCCGCGTCGGCGGCGGCGCCACCGAGCGGCAGGGCGGCGTCCAGGCGATGAACGACGAGGCACGCCGGCTGGGCGCGAACCAGACACACGCCGCGACGCCGTCCGGCCTGGACGGTCCGGGCCAGTACACCAGCGCGTACGACCTGGCGCTGATCGCGCGCGCCACCTACGCCCGCGCGGACTTCCGGCGATACGTCGCCACCCGGGCGGCGGAGATACCGGCCAGGTCGGGAACGCCCGGCTTCTCCATCACCCACGACAACACCCTGCTGGACCACTACCCGGGGACGATCGGCGGGAAGACGGGCTTCACCGACCTGGCTCGACAGACGTACGTGGGAGTGGCCGAACGTAACGGCCGGCGGCTCACCGTGACCCTGCTCGGCGCGGAGACCGCGCCACTGGGCAGCCTGGGCGAGGCGGCGGCCCTGCTCGACTGGGGCTTCGCCCTCTCCCCCGACGCGTCGGTCGGCCGCCTGGTCACCCCCGATGAGAAGAAGCACGACGGTCCCGTCGCCCAGGTCCAGGGCGTACGCCACGCCGCGGCCGCAGGCTCGTCGGCGGTCCCCCTGCGGACCGCTGTCGGCGCCGGCGCCGGCGTCGTGCTGGCCGTCCTGCTGCTGGCAGCTCCCTGGCGGCGCCGGACCCTGCGACGCGCCTCCGGTCCCGGTCACCCGGTACCGACGCCACCTGCGGCGAGTGACCGGTCGCCGTCCGACTGCGCCTGAGCCACACTCCACCAGACGTCAACGGGCCCGGGGGCCGTTGCGGCGCCAGCCCGCGACGGCCCCCGGCCGTCGTCGAGCGACACGAACGCCGCCACGCCGACGACGTTGGCGACCAGCATGGCGACGCTCGCGAAGCCGAGGAGACGACGCCGCCGGTCCTTCATCACCCCGCCGAGCAGCACGAACAGCAGCATCGCGAGCAGGCCGGCACCGCAGCTGATCGCCAGCCCGGACCAGGCCCGGTCCTCACCCCTCGCGCATTCGTCCGCACAGCCCAACGAATCGGCCGCGCCGATCAGGCCGACGCCGAAGAACATGGCCATGCCCCAGACGAACAGCAGGGCCGTCCACCGCAACTCACCGATCGGTCGCCGGTTGCTCACCAGAAACACCCTTCCAGCTGGACCACGGGCCGATGTTAGTGCCGTCGTGACCTCACGAGAGACATGCCGGTTGTCCACGAAGCAGGCGCAGCCGGCATCCGGCTCGACACCACCAGCCGGATCAGGCACGCTGCCACCGTCGCGATCGGCACCACCGGCCGAGCGGCCGCCTGCGACGATTGCGGGTCCGCGAGCGCGTGCTCCCTCGGGCCACGGGCGACGCGCGAACCGTCTATCTTGGACCGGCAGAGCGAGCCGGTGAAGGGAGACCGTCGTGTCGGGTAGTGGTGCGCAGACCGAGGAGGCCGGTCCGCCGACCGTGGACACCAGCGTCCCCCACTCCGCCCGGGTCTACGACTGGTGGCTCGGCGGCAAGGACAACTTCGCAGTCGACCGGGCTATGGGCGAGGCGATGATCGGGGCGATCCCGACGCTGCGGCAGATGGCGTCCGAGAATCGCCGCTTCGTGCACCGGGTCGCTCGTCACCTCGTCGCCGACCGGGGCATCCGGCAGTTCCTCGACATCGGCACCGGCATCCCCACCCGCCCCAACCTGCACGAGATCGCCCAGTCGATCGCGCCCGAGGCCCGGGTGGTCTACGTCGACAACGATCCCATCGTGCTGGCCCACGCCCGGGCCCTGATGATCAGCACGAAGGAGGGGCGCAGCAGCTACATCCACGCCGACCTCCGCACACCGGAGGCGATCCTCGAGGACGCCACGCTCGTCGACACCCTCGATCTCACCCAGCCGGTGGCGCTCACCCTCATCGCCGTACTCATGCTGCTCAGCGACGACGACGCCCCGGCGGCCAGGCTGCGGACCCTGATGGACGCGCTGCCGTCCGGCAGCTGTCTCGCGATCAGTCACCCCACCCAGGACTTCAATCCGGAGGAGATGGGCGCCGCCGTCGCGGCGGCCACCCACGGGGGCATGACGTTGGTTCCGCGTACGCGGGACGAGATCGAGCGGTTCTTCGACGGCTGGGAGCTCATCGAGCCGGGCATGGCACCCGTAATGGCCTGGCGGCCCGACGGCGAGGCTCCGGCCGACCCCTACGCCGCCTACTACTGGGCCGGGGTGGCACGCAAGCCGTAACCACCACCCGCCCCCGCGCGGGCTGTTCTCAGTCGGGCGAGCCACCTGCCGGGACGGAGTCGGCGCCGTGCCGCATCGCGTCCCGTACCTCCTGGTTCGCCGATGTCGGGTCGCAGCCGGTGGCCCGGAGCAGGTCGCTCGCGGCGGTGCGTAGCTGGGTCACCACGGCATCGCCGAAGTCGCTGACTCCCCGTGCTCGGGCTCGACCGGCCTGCTGCACAGCGCCACGTATCTTCTCGTGGGTGAGTTCGGTGGGGCGCCCGGCGCGGTGCTCACGGCGCAGGAGCTCCACCGCGTCGGCCAGGTGGCCGACGCCGACGGACAGGTCGGGGGGTATCCGCTCGTGGTACTGCAGCGCCATCGCCGACCGGCGGGCCAGACCTCGGCTGTGTTCGATGACTCGTTCCAGGTAGACGGTCGCGCGGGCGAAGCGTTCCACGTCCTGGCGGCGCCGCCATCGGGCGGGTGCCAGGCTGACGACCTCCTCGGCGCCGCTGAGCGCCTGGTGCATCCGGTCGAGTTCGGGGCCCATGGCGCGGAGCGTGTCCAGCGCGCGCACCGCCCGCTGTTGGTCCTGGGTCGACAGCGCTGCCGAGACCTCCCTCAGTTGGCCGGCGAGACACTGATAGATCGGGGCGGCGTCGCGGTCGAGGATCCGCATCGGGTTGATCGGCAGCAGCAACGCGACCACCACGAGGCCGACCACGCCACCGACCGCCGCCTCGACGATCCGCGGCCATTCCAGGTCCTTCTGAGCGGGGGCCAGGGTCGCGAGCAGAACCGCCGTGCCGCCGGCCTGGCCGACGGCCGCCCCGCTGCGGCCGAACAGCAGGAGCGTGGCCAGGATGGCACCTCCGACGATGAGCCCGGTCTGCCAGAAACCGGTGCCCAGGATCTTCAGCAGGAAGTCGGTGGTGGCGATGCCCAGCCCGACGCCGAAAAGCAGTTCGGCGGTACGGCGGGCGCGTTGGCCGAGCGCGGCGACGATCGTGCCCACCGCGGCGGAGGGCGCGAAGACCGGCGCGGGGTTGCCCAGCACGTCGTGCCCGATCGCCCAGGACAAGGCCGCGGCGAGTCCGGCCTGCAGGGAGATCACGAGGGCCACCTCGAGCTGATGCAGCCGCAGTCGGCCCGCCTGGCCACCTCGACCCCGGATCCTGGTGGCGGTGGCCTTCACATTCTCCGATACCCGATCACGCCGTGACCGGCTGGCGCCCGGTCGGCGGCCGTCAGTACTCACTGAGCACTCGTACCACGGCCACGCCCGGGAATCCGGCCATCCGCGAAGGCCACCCGCGAAGGAACCGCCGGCGGTGCCGCATGCTCATCGGTCGTGCCGCCGCGGCCGTCATTCGCCCGAGGATCTCCCGGCCTACGCGGCAGCCTGCTCGCCCTGCTGGTCGTCACCGGCTCGCCTGTTCTGCCGAATTTGTCCCAGGCCGAGGCAGTCATGTCCCGCCTGGCACGTCTTCCGACTGCCACCTGGAAGGAACGGGGATGTGGTGTGATCTTCAGGCATGAGGGTCAGGGTCGTCGGTGCCGGTGTCGTGGGGTTGACCAGCGCGCTGCGGCTGGCGGAAGCCGGTCATCAGGTCGACGTGGTGGCCGCGGCGACGGGGCAGGGCACCACCTCGTCGGTCGCGGCGGCACTCTGGTACCCCTACCGCGCGTACCCCGAGGCGGACGTGACCCGATGGTCGGCGGCCACCTATCAGGTGCTGCGCGGCCTGACCTCCGATCCGTCCGCCGGCGTGCGGATGCGGGTCGGGCAGGAGCTGTTCCGCCGGCACGCCCCTGACCCGTGGTGGCGGGATGCGGTTCCCGAGCTGGGTCGGGTCACCGCCGAGCGACTGCCGGACGGCTACGTCGACGGTTACGAGCTGAGCGTTCCGGTGGTGGACATGGCGGTGCATCTGCCGTGGCTGCTGGATCGGATGGAAGCGGCGGGGGTCGCCGTCCGGACCGGGTACGTGGACGATCTGGCCCGGGCCTTCGAGGACGTGCACGCCGTGGTGAACTGCACCGGGCTGGGCTCCCGGGAGCTGGTCCACGACGAGACGCTCAGGCCGGTGCGGGGGCAGGTGATCGTCGTCGCCCAGTTCGGCCTGACCGGGTGGCTGCTCGACCAGAACGACCCCGAACGACTGAGCTACGTCGTACCCAGGATCGACACGGTGCTGCTCGGCGGCACCGCCGAGGAGGGCGACGAGGATCTGGCCGTCCGACCGCAGACGACCGCGGACATCCTGAAGCGGTGCACCGCACTGGTGCCCGCGCTCGACAGGGCCCGCATCCTCGGCCATCGCGTGGGCCTGCGTCCCGCGCGCCCGGCCGTGCGGTTGGAGAACGAGTTCACCGACCATGGTCCGGTGGTGCACTGCTACGGCCACGGCGGCGCCGGAGTCACGCTGTCCTACGGCTGCGCCGACGACGTCGCCGAACTCGTGTCAGGACTGTCCTGACCCCAGGAAACCGAAGAGACGAACGGCCGGCGACGCCCGGAAAACGGGCCCGGAGCGGCAGCCGAAGCACCACTACGCTGCGAGCGTGACTCAGGTTTCTCCGGTCCGGAAGCCGTACCCGCTGCTCGCCGCGGCGATCGTCCTGTTGCTGCTGGGCGCGGGCGTGGCCTGGGGCGTCGGCGACGCGCTCGGGCTGAGCCACACTCCCGCCGCCGTGCCGCGCGAGGACGCCACCGCCGCGCCGCGGCGGGTGGCGGCACCCGCGCCGCCGTTGGCAGCCGTCGTCGTGCCGGACGAGCCGCGCACTCTGAAGGCCGCGTCCGCCGTCGCCGACGCGCTCGCCTCCCGCGGCCGGCCCCGCCCGGCCGTCACCCCGGCCACGCCGGGCCCGACACTGCGGGCCACCACCGCCGCGCGGTCCGCCACCGCCGCGCAGCCGACGACCGGGCCGGCCACCGGCACCCGCCGGGCCGGTACCGCCGCCGCCTCGGCGGGTCCGGATCTCTCCGCGGTGGCAACCCTGCGGGCCGCCGTGCTCGCCACCCTGACCAGGACGCCGGAGTCGTACCGGGTCAGCGTCCGCGGGACCGAGCTGGCCGTCGAGGGGGCCGACATCGCGGGTACGGCGGCCGGGCTGTACCGGATCGCCGACCGGATCCGCTCCGGCGCCGAGGCGCTGCCCGCCGCCGACGCGGGCCGGCTGGTCACGCCCCGGCTGGGCCTGCGGCTCACCGACGCGGGCTCGGTCGGCCGCGAGCCCGCCCCGGCCGCCTTCGCCGCGGGCGACGACTACAGCCTCAACACCGACGTGGTCGGGCCGGCGCTGCTGCCACGGGCGCCGTGGGTGGAGGCCGACGCGGTGGCCCGCATCGGCGCGCAGTTCCGGCAGTTCGTCGACCACTCGGTGGCGCAGGGCTACAACGCCGTGGTGCTGCCCGGCTTCCTGGAGTACGTCACCTTCGCGAAGGTCGGCGACGGGCACGCGGTGTATCCGCCCGGCGACCCGCACGTCGACCGCGCGAAGGCGATGGTGGCGGCGTTCGGCCCGGTCTTCCGGTACGCCGAGGAGATGGGCGTGAAGATCTTCCTGCTCACCGACATGCTCGCCGTGTCGCCACCGCTCGAGGCGTACCTGACGAGGACCGTCGGCGGGCTCGACGTGACCGATCCCCGGCTGTGGGCGGTCTACCAGGCCGGGCTGGCCGAACTGTTCGAGAGCATGCCGTTCGTCGACGGCCTGATCGTCCGCATCGGTGAGGGCGGCGCGGTGTACGCGGGGGACGGCTGGGACTACTCGTCGAAGCTCGCGGTCACCACGGACGTGTCCGTGCGCGCGATGCTGCGGGCCCTGCTGGACACCGCCGGGCGGGCGGGCAGGGAGATCATCTTCCGTACCTGGACCGTCGGCGTCGGCGCGGTCGGCGACCTGCACACCAACCCCGAGTCGTACGCGCAGGTGCTCGGCGGATTCGACGACCCGCACCTGATCGTGTCCACCAAGTACACCCTCGGCGACTTCTACAGTCACCTGCCGCTCAACTCAACCCTGCTGGCCGGTGCGCAGCGCCGGATCGTGGAGTTCCAGGCCCGGCGTGAGTTCGAGGGGTTCGGCGCGCTGCCCAACGACCTCGGCCCGCTGCACCGCCGGGCGCTGCGGGAGTTCCTCGCCGCCAACCCGAGGGTCGAGGGCGTCTGGAACTGGACCCAGGACGGCGGCCCGCTACGCGCCGGACCGATGTCGCTCTACCTGCGCGCCGGCTTCTGGCAGCTGTACGACCTCAACACGTACGCCGTCGGGCGGCTGGCCTGGGATCCGGACGCCGACCCGGCGCAGGTCACGGCGGACTGGGCGTACCGCACGTTCTCCGCGGACCCGGACACCGTTGCCGCGATCGGGCAGGCCATGGCGCTGTCGCGGCAGGCGGTCACCACGGGTCTCTACATCGGGCCGTACGCCGACGAGTCGGTGCGGGCGCTCGGGCTGGAGCCGCCACCGATGATGTGGATCTTCGAGTGGGACATCCCGACCGGTGACTCCGCCGCCCTCGACAGCATCTACACGGTGACCGGCGGTCGTGTCGACGCGGCGATCGACGAGGGCGAACAGGCGGTCAGGCTGGCCCGGCGGATGCGCGACCTGGTCGCCGCGACCGACCCGGCGACGTGGCGCGACGCCGAACTGCGCCGGCGCTTCACCGGCACGCTCGACTACCAGGTGAACCTCTTCGAGACGTTGGGCGCCTACCGGAGCATGGTGCTGCGGCACGCGCAGTGGCTGGACAGCGGCTCCCCCGCCGCCTACGACGGCTGGCGGCAGGCCGAGACGGCGTACCGCGGCGCGCGCGACGCGCACCGGCAGCGCTACGGCACCGACCTGGACCTGCCCGCGTACAACTTCACCGCCGCCGACCTCGGCGCGCAGCGCGCGGACCGGGACCCGGCCATGGCGTCGGCGGCCCGGGTGCTGCTCGTGCTGATGCTGATGCTGGTGCTGCTCGGCCTGCGCGGGCGCGGGTTCGGCGGCGCGGCCGCGCGCGGGCTACTGCTCGGAGCGGTCCGGCCGTGGCGGGTCGCCGCGCTGCCGGCGCCCGCGACGAGGGCGGACCGGCTGCTGGTGTGGCTGGTCCCGGTCGTGGTGCTGGTGGCCAGCCGGCTCGTGTTCACCTGGTTCGCCGCCCCCGCGCACCTGCTGGTCACGCTCGGCGGCTGGGCACTGTTCGCCCTGGTCGTACGCCTGGTCGTCGGCCGGCGGGACCCGTTCCACCTGTGGGCCGTGGTCGGCGGCGTCGCGCTGCTGCGCAGCGTGTTGCTGCTGGTGGCGCTCGCCGGACGCGGGCCGGGACGATACTGGTTCGCCTTCTGGACCGCGCCGACCCTGCGCGCGGTCCACGTCACCGTCGCGTTCGCGGCGTTCTGCTGGCTGTTCGTGGCCACCGCCGTGGTCCTGCGCGACCGGTACGGCCTGCGGCGTCAGCGCGCGGTCGGGCTGACCCTGACCGCCGCGGGGGTTCCGCTCGGCGTGCTGTCCGCCCTGGTCACGACGGTCGGTCTGGAGCGCGCGCTGACGGTGTGGAACGACCAGCTGGCGCTGCTGCCGTGGGGCCTGTCCCGCATCCTCGGCATCACCGTCTACCTGGGCCTCCCCGCCAACCTTCCGACCTACGCCGTCGTCGCCGGAGCCGCCCTGACCGCCGCCGGCCTGCTGCTGTCGATCGGCCGCGGACCGCGGACGGCCTGACCGCCCCCGGCGACCGGGAGCGGCATCTTCCGGGGGTGACGTCCCCCGATCCCGTGGTCTGTTGTCGACGCCCCTGGCATGGTCTTATAGCCGGACGAGGATGTGGGTCACATTGGCGCGGCGATCTGTTCACCCCGCACTCTGTCCCCCACATCTCCCTTGTGTGAAAGGTGCAACGATGCGCAAAAGACCGACGTTCCAACTGGCGGTCCTGACCGCCACCGCTGCGACATTCGTGGCGGCCGGGGGAGCTTCCGCGGCGGTGGCCACGGCAGCGCCCGCGACCGCCTCCGCGGGTGTCACGGCGTGCGAGCCGGGCGCCGCGAACAGCGCGGCGCGGGTGGCCGAAGGCGCCACCGCACAGGAGCCGGAGCTGTATTCGGAGAACGAGGCGAACGCCTACGGCGTGATCAAGGATTCGCCGCGCCTGCCGGACGGCAGCGTCTCCATCCCCACGGTCTTCCACATGGTCTCGGACCACCCGCTCAGCCCGGCCGAGACGGACCGCTGGAACACCCTGATCGCGGCGCAGATGACGGTGCTCAACGATTCGTTCGCCGGCGACACGGCGGCGGACGCCTCCGACACGCCGTTCCGCTTCTCCCTCGTCAGCACGACGTGGACGGTGAACAGCGACTGGTACACGGTCGTGCCGGGCAAGAACGAGCGGGACATGAAGAAGGCGTTGTACACCGGCGACGCCCGCACCCTCAACGTGTACGCGGCCAACATCGGCGGCGGGCTCCTCGGCTGGGCGTACTTCCCGAAGGGCTACAACAACGGCCGGGACTACATCGACGGCGTGGTGATGCTCGACGAGTCGATGCCGGGCGGCACGGCCGGCAAGTACGCCCTGGGTGACACGCTGACGCACGAGGTCGGGCACTGGCTGATGCTGGAGCACACCTTCGCGCACGGGTGCTCCGCCTCCGGCGACTACGTCGCGGACACTCCGCGGGAGGCCGCGCCGCAGTTCAACTGCCCGGTGGGCGCGGACACCTGCGCGGCGCCCGGGCTGGACCCGATCCACAACTTCATGGACTACACGCAGGACTCCTGCATGAACATGTTCACGGCCGGACAGGCCGACCGGATGAGCGACGCCTGGATCGCTTTCCGCGCCGGTGGCGGCAAGTAGGTAGGCACGCCCCTGGTGGGCAGGTGAAGGGGTTGACGGGACGCGTCCAGCGGCCGGTCGACCCCTTCGCTGTCCACGTCGGTTGAGGCGAGTTCGGCGCCCCCTCCCCCACGCCCTAGGGTCGACGTCATGCGCCTCACCGCCGTGCACCTCCACCCCGTCAAATCGCTCGGCGGCGTCGGCGTCGACCATGCCGCGGTCGAGCCGTGGGGGCTGCGCCATGACCGGCGCTGGCTCGTCCTCACCGCCGACGGCGGCTACCTGACCGCGCGCGAGGAACACCGGATGCTCGGTGTCACCGCCGTGCCGGCCTCCGGTTCGATCACCCTCACCGGGCTGGACGGCTCGATCCTCACCGTCGCCGAACCGGCGGACGGGCAACCGGTGGCCACCGCCGTCTCCCGGCTGGACACGGTGCGGCTCGCCGGCGACGAGGCCCACGAGTGGCTGTCGGCTCAGCTCCACCGCCCGGTACGGCTCGGCTGGCTCGACGACCCCCGCCGCCGGCCGGTGTCGGCCGACCACGGCGGCCGCCCTGACGACCCGCTGAACCTGTCCGACGCCGGTCCACTCCTCGCCGCCACGCTGCCCTCACTGCGCCGCCTCAACGAGTGGATCCGCGAGGGCGCCGCCGAGGGCGGCGAGCAGGCGCCACCGGCCCTGCCGATGGCACGGTTCCGGCCCAACGTGGTCATCGACGGGCCGATCGAACCCTTCGCCGAGGACAACTGGAGCACCCTCCGCATCGGCGATGTCAGCTTCCGCTTCGCCGAACGCTGCGACCGCTGCCAACTGACCCTCATCGACCCGGACACCCTCACCACCGGCAAGGAGCCCATCCGCACCCTCGCCCGCCATCGCAAGGAACATGGGCGCACCTGGTTCGGCGTCCGGCTCATCCCCCTGACCGTCGGTGAGATCCGCGTCGGCGACGAGGTCACCGCCGACCGAGCCTGACAAGGAATCGCCGGTGCGACGGCGGCTAGGGTGGCGTGACCGTCACCTTCGGCCATCGTCGGTGCGGTTGGTGGCGGGCCAGGCGGGCTCGGGACAGCTCGACGGTGATTCGGCGTGGGTTGCGCCGCCATACGCCGTCGAGCAGGTCGTCCAGCCCGAGCGGGGCACAGATGTGCAGTGCCTCGGCACGGTCGAGACGCACCGCGACACAGGTGGCGGTCTCGGGCCACGTCGCCACGGCATCGGCCACGGAGCGGAGGGCATCGACCGGTCCCGCGCCGAACGCACTCTCGTACCAGGTGTGCACGGCGGCCTGGTTGGTCGCTTCCCACGGCACCGTCGGTTCGCGGCGCCGGAGCAGCTCGGTTGCCGCGACGTCGTTGCCGGGGGTGAGATCGTCCGGGTCGAAGAAGGCCACGTCGACGTCCCGGACGTCCCGCGGGTGGAAGCCGCTTCCGTACCGCGTGCCCCAGACGAGATCGCGAAGCACGCCGGCCCCGACCCACGCGTCCGGTAGGCCGGCTTCCCGTACCACGGCCAGCACATGACGCAGCCACGGGCAGGAGGTGACCAGCTCGGCCAGCTCGGCTGCCCGGGGGCCCGGAGTGCTGGGCCTCGACACGCTCATCGCGCCAGCCTCTCAGGTGACGGTGATCCACGCGGCACCACGCAATCCCGATCGACCCTGGCAGGGCGTGCGCGTACAGTCCGGCGCATGGCCCTGGACACCAGGCCGCCCACCCGGCCGGTCAGTCGCGGCCTGCTGTCTCTGGGGCTGGTCTTTCTGACGGTCGGTATCTCCACCGCGGTGGTGATGCCCTTCGTCTCACTGTTCCTGAGCACCGCGGTACACGCCGGCCCGCTCCGGGTCACGGTGTTCCTGATCGCCGCCCCGCTGTCGGGCGTCCTCGTCGCCACCCTGGTCGGGCGGCTGTCCGACCGGCGGGCGATCCGCCGGAGACTGCTCATCGGCGCGTCCCTGGCCGGCGCGCTCAGCTCCGGCCTGACCGCGTTCGTGCGCGACTACTGGATCCTGCTGGCCTTGACGATGACCGCGACCGCACTGGCGGGGTCGCTGTTCCCACAGGCGTTCGCCTACGCCCGCCAGGTGCTCGAACGGGACAGACCCGAGCGGGCCGCGATGGGCATCAGCACGATGCGTACCGTCTTCTCGCTCGCCTGGGTGGCCGGCCCACCGCTGGCCGCGTTCCTGCTGCGGGCAGGGGGCTTCGGGCTGGTCTACGGTTTCGCCGCCGTGATGTACGCGGTGGCGGCCCTGGTGGCGACCCTCCGGCTGGACGAGGTGACCGGGCCGGCCGCGGTCACGGCCGGCGACCTCGATGACGGTCGAGGCGCGCCCGAGGTGTCGCGGTGGGTACTGGCGCTGACGGTGGCCGCGTTCACCATGCTGCAGTGCCCGCTGACCCTCGGGGTGCAGGCGCTACCGCTGCTCATCGGCGGAGAGTTGGGCGGCGATCCGTCGGATGCCGGTTTCATCCTCGGGCTGTGCGCAGCCCTGGAGATCCCGTTGATGCTCGGACTCGGCGCGCTGACCACGCGGGTGCGACTCCACCTGCCGGTGCTCGTCGGCGCGGGGTGCGGCGTGGCCTACTACGTGATCGCCGCCTGCGCACCGAACATCTGGGTCCTGGGTCTCGCGCAGGTCGTCAACGCGCTCTTCATCGCCGCGGTGTCGGGTCTCGGCATCTCATACGTGCAGGACATGCTGCCGCGGCAGCCCGGCCGGGCCACGACGCTGTTCACGAACACGTTCCCGATCGGCGCGGTGATCGCCGGCCCGCTGGTGGGGCTCTCCGCGCACGTCGGCTACCGGCTGGCGTACGGCATCGGGGCCGCGCTGTGCGCGGCCGGCCTGCTGATCCTGCTGCTGATCCGCCCCCGCTCGACGCGCGTTGCGGGCATCTCCGCGACAGCCTGACCGGTCAGCCGTACACCTGCGGATTCGCGCAGTGGCGCAACGGCTCCCGCCGCAGGTACCGGCCGACCTCGTCGGCGGCTGTCCGGGCGGCGTTCACGGCCGTCTGCCTACTGGCTCCGGCGAGGTGCGGGGTCAGGACGACGCCGGACGTCCTGAACAGGCGCGACCCGGCGGGGATCGGTTCCTGCGGGAAGACGTCGAAGGCTGCGCCGAACAGGTGCCCACGGTCGAGTGCGTCGCAGACGGCGTCGTAGTCGAGAAGCGCGCCCCGGGCGCAGTTGACGATGACCGAGCCCGGCGGCATCAGCGCCAGCTGCGCGGCGCCGATCATGCGGGTGGTCTCCGGGGTGACGCGGGCGTGCAGCGAGACGATGCCGGCGCGGGACAGCAGGTCCTCGAGGGTTGTCGGCTCGACCTCGTCGCCGAGTTGGTGCGGCGGGAGGTAGGGGTCGTGGACGAGGAGGTGGACGCCGAATCCGCGCAGCGCCTGCGCGACGCGGCGGCCGACGGCGCCGTATCCGATCAGCCCCACGGTGCTGCCGCTCAGTTCCGGCCCGACGCTGTCGTACCGGTAGTGGTCGCCGCGCCAACGACCGCGGGTGAGGTCGGCGTGGGTCGCGGGTACGCGTCGGAGGACGGCGAGGATCATGGCGATCGTGTGCTCGGCGGTGGCGGTGGCGTTGCGTCCCGGGGCGGAGCAGACCGCGACGTGACGTTCGGTGGCGGCGGTGAGGTTGACGTTCACCGGGCCGCCTCGGGTGACGCAGATCAGCTTCAGGTCGGCGGCGGCGTGCAGCACCCGCCGGGTGAGGGGCGCCATCTGGGTCACGCAGATCTGGACGCCGTGCAGCGCCGCGATCAGCTCGTCCTCGGTTCCGGAGGCTTCGTCGACCTCCGCGACGGGCCCGAACGGTTCGATCGGCCACGGCAGCTCCAACCGGCGGATCTCGATCTCGTCGGGCGCCGCGGCGCGCAGCGCGTCGACCAGGAGGCGGTTGAGGACGAAGTGGTCGCCGGCGGCGAGCAGTCGGACAGCCATCAGGCACCTCCCGGCGGTGGGGTCTGGTGGGTGAGCCGCGCGTTGAACGTGAGCAGTGCGAAGAGGTCGGCGTGCAGCCCGATCTCGGTCACGGCGCAGTTGTCGAGGACGGGGAACACCTGGCGGTACCGCCCCAGCGGGAGGCCCATCAGGTGACACAGCGCGAGGCGGATGACCGTGCCGTGGGACACCACCAGCACCCGGCCGTCCGGGTGCCGATGCGCGATGCCGCGCAGGCAGTCGACGAACCGGCGCGCCGCGGTCACCGGGTCCTCGCCGTCGGGCAGGTGGTGGGCGGCGGGATCGGCGACGAAGGCGTCCAGTGCCTCGGGGAACCGTTGGCGCATCTCCGCCCGGGTGAGCCCCTCCCCCGCGCCGAAATCCAGCTCGCGCAGGCGCGCGTCGACGGCGAGGTGGACCCCGGCCGCGTCCGCGCACGGTTGCGCGGTGCGGTGGGCGCGGCTCAGCGTCGAGGTCCACACTCCGGCCAGGTGTGCGGTCGCCGCCCAGGCCGCCAGCTGTTCGGCCTGCCGGTGTCCGCGTGGCGTGAGCGGCACGTCGCTGCTGCCGGCGTACCGGTTCTCCGCGTGCCAGACCGTCTCGCCGTGGCGTACGAGGACGAGGTTCGTCATCGGGTCGACCTGTTGCGGGCGTGGACGGCGGTGGCCGTGGGCAGCCAGCCCAGTCGTTCGAGAGTGTCGACCAGCCGTAGGTATGCCGGCAGGAACCGGTCTGCTGCTCCCGGGCGGGGTTCGACGACGGTGCGGATCCGGACCATGGCGGCCGCGGTCGCGGTGAGGTCCCGGTCCGCGGCCGCCGCGAGGATCGCCATCCCGAGGGCGGGCTCGACGTCGTCGGGCAGCACGACCGGCCGGTCGAGGATGTCGGCCCGGATCTGGTTCCAGTAGCCGTTGCGGGTGGCGCCGCCGGTCAGCGCGATGTCCCCGTGCAGCGGAGCGCCGAGCAGGTCGAGGTGGTCGAAGCAGAGCCGCTCCAGGTAGGCGATGCCCTGCAGCACGGCGGCGAATCGTTCGGCGTCGTCGCGCGGCGTGCTGGCGAGGAAGCCGCGGGCCGCTGGGGCGACGAAGGGGAACCGCTCGCCGGCGGCCAGGAGCGGGTAGCACACGGGGGTGGCGGGTTCGTACGCGGCGGCGGCGCGGGTCAGTGCCGGGAGGTCGTCGGGTGGGTATTCGCGGGCGATGACCCCGGCGCCGGTGCTGGAGGCGCCGCCCGGCAGCCAGGTTCCGTGCGGTCCGCGGTGGGAGTAGACGGCTCCGGTGGGATCGCGGAGGGGAGACTCGGTGACCCCCTTGAGGACGAGGGTGGTGCCGAGGACGGAGTTCCAGCTGCCGGGCCGCAGGGTGCCGGACGCGAGCTGCGCGGCGCAGCCGTCGGTCGTGCCGGCGTACACGGGTGTGCCGGCGGGGAGGCCGGTTTCCCGGGCGGCGGCGGCGCAGACGGCACCGAGGCGGGTGCCGGGTGGAACGAGCGGGGGCAGCAGGGTCTCCGGGATGCCGAGGGCCTCGAAGACATCCCGCGGCCAGGCGCACCGCACGAGATCGGCCCCGGTCTTCAGGGCGCTGCTGAGGTCGGTCGCCACCTGGTGGCCGACCAGCCGCCGGTTGATCAGGTCGTTCTGGTGTGCCAGCGTCAGGCCGGTCTCCGGGCGGTACGGTTGCCGGAGCAGCCAGCGCAGCTTGGGTAGGGCCCAGGTGCGTTGCATCCGCTGGTAACCCAGCTCCGCCCAGAGGTGTGCCCCCGCCTCGTTCACCCGGGAAACCTCCGCTGCCGCCCGGGCGTCGTCGTACATGATGCCGGGGGTCACCGGCGTGCCCGTGGGCCCGAGCAGGACCACCGTGCCCGAGGTGCCGGCGACCGCCACTCCCCCGACCGCCCCCACCGGTACGGCGCTGAGCGCGTGGCGGGTGGCGCGGGTGACCGCCGTCCACCACTGCTGCGGATCCTGCTCGTGGCGGTTGCCGAGGCGGCGGCTGGTCAACGCCGAGCGTGCCCGGCCCAGCACGGCACCGGAGGAGGTGACGGCGACGGCGCGGGCGCTCTGGGTGCCGACGTCGATGCCGACCCAGACGTCACCCTCACGCGGCACGGCCGGCCTCCCGGCGAAGCGTGGCGAGGTCGGCCCAGGATCCCGCGGCGTGCCGTCGGAGGAGTACGAAGTGCTCGAACAGGGTGTCGTAGCGGTGGGTCAGCGTGGGGTCGGGCTCGACCGGATCGCCCAGGTCCACGTACTCGGCGACCGCCGCCTCGACGTGTGCCGCCGCGCCGGTGGCGGCGCGGCCGACGAGGAAGGCGCCCCGGGCGCCGATCTCGGTGTCGGTGCAGCGGCGTACGGGCAGGCCGACGATGTCGGCGATCAGCTGGGTCCAGGTGTCGCTGGCGGCGCCGCCGCCGCAGACGCGCAGCTCGGCGGGGGTGACTCCGGAGGCGGCGAGGCAGTCGCGGATGACCAGGGTGAGTCCTTCGACGACGGCCCGGGCGATGTGCTCCCGGTCGTGGTCCAGGCAGAGGCCGAGCAGTGCGCCTCGGGCCCGCGGCGCGAGGAAGGGGGCACGTTCGCCCGCCGGGGACAGGTACGGCAGGAACACCAGGCCCGAGGGGCCGGCCGGGGTGTGACCGGCGAGGTCGATCAGCTGGCTGGGCCGCGCCAGGCCGAGCAGGTCACAGGCCCAGGTGAGGATCTGCGTGCCGGCCAGGGTCGGCAGGGCGCGCAGGCGTCGTCCCGGCACGCCCAGTGCCACGGTGAGGCCCAGTGGTTCCGGGCCAGGCGTGAACCGGTCGGTCACCACCTCGGTGCAGAGGGTGGTGCCGAGGATGGTGCACGCCTGGCCGGGTCGTACGGCGCCGACGCCGATCGCGGTGGCGGCGATGTCGTACGGCGCGGCGACCACGGGTGTGCCGCCGGGCAGGTGGAGTGCCGCGGCGACGCCGTCGCGCAGCGGGGCGATCCGCCGGCCGTCGCCGGCTATCGGGGGCAGGAGCGGCTCGGCCCAGCCCAGGTCGAACAGATCGAGCAGGTGGTGGTCGTACCGGTCGGGGTGGTGCGGGTCCCCGAAGGGTGCCGAGGCGTCGGACTCCTCCATGACCACGGCGCCGGTCAGTTGGGCGAAGAGCCAGCCGCCGCAGGTGAGCATGGCGGTGGAGGTCGCCAGCCGGTCGGGGTCGTGGCTGCGCAGCCACGCGAGGATCGCGTTGGGCAGTCCGGGGAAGGTGACGCAGCCGTTGCGGCGGTACGCCTCGCCGAGCAGGCCACTGTCCGCCCACCGCTGGACCGTGGGCGCGGCCCGGCTGTCGTTCCACAGGACGGCGTGACCGGTGGGGGCGCCGTGCCGGTCGATCAGCCAGCAGCCGTCGCCCTGGGCGGTGACGGCGAGGAACTCGACCGGACCGGGCAGCTGGTCGGCGACCGCGCGGACCGCCCCGAACGCCGCGTCGCGCACCTGGACCATGTCCTGCTCGGCCCACCCGGGCCGGGGGTGCAGGACGTGCGTCGGCTGCCGGACGACGACAGCTTCCCGGCCGCGGTCGTCGTACCCCACCGCCTTGAGCATGGTGGTGCCGGCGTCGATGCAGATCGCTGCCACCGCGACCTCCGTCAGTGAACTGTTCTGGCGCCGATGTCGGCGGCGAAGGCGTGCGCGCCCGCGAGGAGCCCGCCGTCCACCGCGAGGTCGGTGCCGTTGATCCAGGACGCGCGGTCGGAAGCCAGGAAGGCCACGGCGTCCGCGACGTCCTCGGGGGTGCCGACGCGACCCATCGGGTACCAGCGGCGGGCGGCCTCCAGCGCGTCGGCGTGGATCCGGAGGCGTTCGTTCCAGCCGGTGGTGGCGATGGTGCCGGGTGACACCGAGTTGATCCGTACGCCGAAGCGGCCGTACTGGACGGCGAGGGCGCGGGTGAGGTTGAGCAGACCGGCCTTCGCGGCGCTGTACACGTCGTTGCCGAAGTAGCGGTGGCCGTTGACGGAGGCGACGTTGACCACCGCTCCCCGTCCCGCCTGCCGCATCGTGGGCAGGACCGCCTGGCACATCCGGATCGCGCCGCCGAGCACGACGTCGAGGTCCGCCGTCCAGGTCGGTTCGGTGATGGTTTCGAACTGCTCGTTGGCGCAGACGGCCGCACAGTTGACCAGGACCGCCAGGGGTCCGTGCCGGTCGGTGAGGTCGGCGACGGCGCGATTGACCGCGCCGGTCGATCGGACGTCGAGTTCGAGGGCGACGCCGCCGGGCACCTGTTCGGCCCCGTGCCGGGCCCGGTCCGGGTCGAGGTCGCTGACGACGACGTGGAGGCCGGCGTCGGCCAGCGCGCGGGCGATGGCCACGCCGATGTCGCTGCCGGCGCCGGTGACCAGTGCGTACGGCGACGCGGTGTCGGCTGGTGGCTGGTCCATCGACGCTGCCTCCCTTGTGGCGTGTGATGTGCGGCGTCGGCCTGCGGCCTCGACCTCGGGCGGTGGGTGGCCTGTCCCGGCCCCGCCGGCATGTCCGGTCAGCCGGAGAGGTCGGGCAAAAGGTCCTGGAATTCGAGCAGGAAGCGGTCGATCATGCGGCGTTCCTCGGCGTCCAGCTCGTGGGCCGGACCGCGGCACAGGTCGCTGCCGATCAGGCCGCGGCGGAAGGAGATGTGCTTCTCGGCGGCGACGATGAGTTCGGTGTCGAGCATCCAGTAGGAGATGTACGGCAGGAGCCGCCGGTGCAGGTCCTCTCCCCCGGCGTGGTCACCCTCGCTGAATCGGCGCCAGATCTCGTGGTAGATCTCGGTGAAGGAGCAGCCGGGCTGGGTGCCGACCGCTCCTCGGCGGATGGCGTCGGGCAGCTGCACCCCGGCGTATCCCTCGATGGACGGCAGCGGCGGGTCGAGGGCGGCGAGCTCGGCGATCAGGCGGCCGGGCGGGCTGGACTCCACCTTGACCAGTCGAAGGTTGGGGTGCGCCGCCGCGATCGCGGCCACAGTGGCGCTGTCGAGGTTGGTGCCCGTTTCGGTGGGTGCGTACTGGAGGACCACCGGGGTCGGGGCGACCGCGTCGAGGACGGCGCGGACATGGGCGACCAGCGCCCGGCGTGGCGGCGACAGGAAGTGCGGCGGCAGCAGGTTGATCAGGTCCGCGCCCGCGGCGATGGCTTCGCGCGCCCGGTCCACCGCGAGCCGAGTGGCGTGATCCTGGACCGCGATGATGGCCGCGACGTCCGGCCGCGGACCGGTCTCGGCGAGCAGCACGTCGGTCAGGGTGCGCCGCTCGTGCTCGGCCAGCTTGTAGAACTCGGAGGCGAAGCCGGGAAACATCATGCTGCTCACCCCGGTGCCGAGGACGTAGCGTACCACCCGGCGGAAGCCGTCGGGGTCGATGTCGCCGCTGGCCGTGAACGGCACCGCCAGGACCGGTGACACGCCGCGTACCAGGGCGGCGGGGTCGTCCCCGGTCGAGGTGTCGGCGGGTAGGGGCCCGGGCCGGGAGGTCGTCGCTGGCGTAGCACTCATTGTCCGCGCACCGTCCCTCGCTCTCCGAACCGGCCGACCAGTCCGACCCTTCGATATGTCGAATATGTATTCTGATTGTCAGATAAGGTTATGGCCTCTGTCGATCCGTAACAAGCCCCCGGCCGCGCTCAGCCCAGGAGGCGTTCGAGGTTCCCGCCGAGCACATCCCGCCGGGCGGCCTCGTCGATCGGCCAGTCCAGGACCCGGCGCAGCTCGGCCCGGGGCACGGCGTAGGGCGCGTCGGTGGAGAACACCAGCCGGGCGGGGCCGATCTCGGGATCGCGGCCGAGTTCGTCGAGCACCGTGTCCCACGGCGCGTAACACGTGTCGCCGTACAGGTTGGGGGCGTGTCGCAGCGCCGGCGCGGCGTCGATCCAGAAGTCCGTCGCACCGCTGCGGCCCATGATGAACGGCACGTCCGGGTACCGCCGGGCGAGCGTGGCCAGCGGCAGTGGCAACGCGTTCGGTGGGGTGCCGGTACGGACGTAGACCGGCCACCCGTTGTCCGCGGCGAACTCCAGCAGCGGGTCGACCAGCCCGTCCAGGAGGTCGAAGCCCTGCAGCACGCTGTCCACGTGCAGCGCCCGGGCGCCCGCGTCGCGCGCCCGGGCCAACTCCTCCACCGCATCCGCGGCCCGCCACGGATTGGCCACCGCGTACGGCACCAGCCGGCCCGCCGACCGCGCGGCCGCCGCCGCGACCGCCAGGTTGCCGCCCCGGTTGTGATACGCCACGCCCCGCTCGTCCGGTGCCACCAGGGCGCGGTCGATGCCGAGCTCGTCCATGGTCGCCAGCAACTCCGCCACGCTCAGGGACACCTCTCGACCCTGGCCCAGCCGCACATGCGCGTCGATGATCACGTCGATCTCCCCCCGCTTCCCGGGACGGCTTCGGTCGCCGACGGGCGGGGCAGCCCGAGCGCGTCCAGCGCGTCGGCGTGGATGATCCGCTCGATCAGCTCCGCGGGCACGCGCGGCAGCGCGGTGCCGTCGAGGATCCGGTTGACCCCGCGCAGCCCGGCGACGGCTTCGGCGGTGTCGGCGATCGGGAAGTCGGATCCGAGCAGCAGCTTGTGCGTGCAGCCCCACTCGACGGCTGCCAGCAGTGACTCGTAGCAGACCCACGACCGGAGGTAGATCGAGGACACGTCCGCGTAGACGTGCGGGTGCTTGCGGATCGTCACCACCGTCTCCCGACCCCACGGATGCCCCATGTGCGCCATGACGATGCGCAGCTCCGGGAAGCGCAGCGCGACCTCGTCGGTGACCAGCGGGTACGTGTAACGCAGCGGTGCGGCCCGGATCGGTGAGGCGCCCTGGTGGAACAGGATCGGCAGGCCGAGCCGCTGGCAGTAGTCGTAGAACGCGAGCGCCGGCGGTGAGAGCGGGTCGAAGTTCTGGTAGTTGGGGCCGAGCTTGACCCCGACGAGGCCCAGTTCGCGACAGCGCTCCGCTTCCTCGAAGACGTCCGGGTCCAGGGGGTTGACCGACATGAAGCCGATCCTGCGGGCGGGATCGGCGGCCACGAACTCGGCGGTCGCGTCGTTGGTCCGCTCCGGCGGGTGCGGAATCCCGGTCGCCGCCAGCGGATCCGGCACGGCGATGTTGAACACGATGGAGAGGTCCGCGGCAGCCGTCGCCGCGTCGTAGTCCGCCCAGGAATTCGTGGTGACCACGTCCCGGTCGGTCCGCCATCCGGTGAACATCCGCCGCTGCTCGGGCGGGACCGCCTCGCGGTGCGTGGGCGTGTGCGTGTGTACGTCGATGATCACGGCTTCACCAGACCTTCACTGAAAGGCGTCCACCAGATCGGGACGGGGCACCACCCCGAGCCCGGGCTCGGCGCCGAGACGGACGGTCGTTCCGTCGCTGTCCAAGGGGCGGGCCAGGATGTCCTGCGGGTAGTAGTGGGCGCCGATGATGTCCGACGGGAACTCCGACAGGGTGGGCAGCGCGCAGGCGACGTGCAGCTGCGCCGCCGCGCCGATGCCGAATTCGCCGTTGGAGCCGAGCAGGGTCTCGACGCCGAAGGCCCCGGCGAGCCGACCCATGGCGACCGCCCGGCCCGGCCCGCCGCTCTTGCCGATGTAGAGGCTGACGCAGTCGGCGGCCTCCGCCCGGACCAGGGCGACGAGGTCGGCCAGGCCGAAGACGGCTTCGTCGGCGACCACCGGTATCCCCTGTCCGCGCAATGCGCCGAGGCCCGCCAGGTCGGCCGGCGCGACCGGCTGCTCCACGAATCGGACGCCGTGGTCGACGAGCTGCCGCACGGCGCGGGCCGCGTCGGCGCGTGACCAGCCGCCGTTGGCGTCCACGCCGAGGAAGGCGTCCGGGCCGACGAGTTCCCGCGCCCGGGCGACCCGGGCGACATCCCCGGCCACGCCCAGTCCCACCTTGACCTTGAAGGCGCGGAACCCGAGGGCGTGCGCCGTGGCGTACACCCGGTCGAGGGCTGGGCCGTCCCCGGACAGGGAGAGCTTGATCGGGACCTGGTCGCGGTAGGAGCCGCCGAGGGCGACCGCCAGCGGCACCCCCAGGGCGCGGGCGTGGGCGTCCCACAGGGCGGTGGCGACGCCCGCCTTGGTGAAGGGGTTTCCCGCCAGCAGCCGGTCCATCAGCATTTCGAGGGCGCCGACCGGCGTCAGCGGCTGCCCGACAAGGGCCGGTGCGAGGAGGCGGCGGATGAAGTGGTCGGCGCTGGTGCCGTCCTCACCGCTCCACAGTGGCGTGCCGCTCACCTCGCCGTACCCGACGATGTCGTCGCTGGTGACGACCCGTACGAGCAGGAAGTCCGAGCGGTCGTGCACGCCACGGGCGCCCCGGACCACCAGGCCCGGGTGCACCGGCAGGCTCACCGGCAGGGTCTGAACCGTGGCGATCGTCGCGGTCATCGGGTCGTCCGGGCGAGCAGGCGCCGGGGGTTGTCCACCAGCATGGCGCGACGCTGGGCGTCGGTGATGCCCCAGCCGTCGATCTCGGCGACCCGGGCCACCGCGTAGTCCTGGCTCTTGCGGTCCGACAGCCCGGCATCGGTGCCGAACAGCACCTTGTCGGCCGGCGCCTCAGCGAGGATCCGCCGGGCGGCGTAGGGCGGGGTGCCGCAGATGCACAGGTGGAGGTTGGCGGTCTCGCGGGTCACGGCGAGCGCTTCCCGCCAGCAGTCGTGCAGGCCGCCATGACCGAGCACGACCGGCAGGCTCGGGTGCCGGCGGGCCAGCGCGGCGATCTGCGCGGGCGTGGAGTAGGGCGGAGTGCCGTCGTGGCTGAGCAGGATCCCGTCGTGGGCGGCCAGCATCTCGCAGATCGGGTCCAGCGAGGGCTCGTGCATGCTGAAGCCCTGCAGCCACGGGTGCAGCTTGAGGCCGCGCAGGCCGAGCACGGTCATCATGCGGTCGACCTCGGCCGCCGCATCCGGGTGGCGCGGGTCCACGGTGCCGAAGCCGACCAGCCGCTGCGGGTACCGCGCCACGAACGCCGCCAGTTCGTCGTTGGCCTCCGGTCGGGGGTCGAACAGGCCGTCGTGGCTGAGGACGACTGCCTGGTCCACGCCGGTGGTGTCCATGAACGCGACGAAGTCGTCCGCGCTGAACGGGGCGCCGCCCAGCCAGGTGGCGGTGCGCCACGCCGGGGTGTGGGTGTGGAAGTCGATCACAGGATCCTCGCCAGGTCGACGATCCGGTCCGCGAGACCGGCGACCAGCCGGTCGAACCGCTGTTTCCCGGCTGCGGCGTCGGCCGCCCCGGGCCGGTCGGTGTAGCCGTCGATGGCCTGCCACACCGCCGCCGTGTGCAGGTCGACGCCGGGCACGGCGGGCGGCTGCGGCGGCTCGGGTCGGGGCGGCGGGTCGCCCACGAGGTGGGGACGCAGCGTCAGCACGAGGGAGGTCTCGAACTCTCCGGCGTGGCCGGGCACCGGTACGTGCTGCTCCGCGTCGGCCAGGTGCCAGTAGTCGATGTGCCCGACCGCGAGGTGGTAGCGGGTGCTGGCCGCCGCCGCGGCGGCGTGGCAGACGCCCACGTTGCCGCCGTGCCCGTTGACGATCACCAGCCGCCGGCCGCCCTGCACGGCCACCGAACGGGCGAGGTCCACCAGGACGGCGGTGAGGGTTTCCGGGGTGAGGGAGAGGGTCCCGCCGAACGGGAGATGGTGGTCGGAGGCGCCGACCGGGATGGTCGGCGCCACGAGGAGGGGCCGGTCGCAACGGTTCGCCGCCTGGCCGGCGGCGGCCGCGCACAGGCTGTCGGCGATCAGCGCGTCGGTTCCGGTGGCCAGGTGGGGGCCGTGCTGTTCGGTGGCGCCCACCGGCAGCAGGACGATCGCCTCGGGGAGCTGCCTGGTGAGGGTCTGACGGTCGGTCTCGGCCCAGCGCACGGCGGACGCCATGGGCGCCACCCTTCAGTATCCGGGAGAAATCTTCCGTTTCACGGATACTAGGAGACAGCCTTCGCCGCTGGCAATGCCGCCGGCGGACATCCGAGCCGCCGGGATACCTCCGCCGCCACCCGCAGCACTCCGACCGCTGCCTGCTTCCGCCGCCGGCCTCGCAGGTCGCGGGAGAACCCGGTCACGCCGACCGAGCCGGCGACCCGCCCCTCGGCGTCGAAGAAGGGCGCGGCCACGCAGGCCACCTCGGCCTGCTCCTCCTCGTCCTCGACCGCGTAGCCGCGGCTGCGAACCTCGGTGAGCAGCGTGCGGAAGGCCTCGGGACCGCTGTCGGGGGGGGGGGGGGGGGGGGGGGGGGGGGAGAGGAGGAAAAAGAGAAACACCCCCCCCGCCCACCCCGCCCAAGAACATGG